>NZ_JBEXGM010000043.1:0-58619 GCF_040607335.1 Streptomyces sp. NPDC005303
GGCCCTCCCCCTGCGGGGGCTTGTTTGGGCTGTCTAACCGCTCGGGGCGCACCCCGCTGTATACCGTGTGCCCCGGGGGGCCCCGACGGCGCGGCGTGGGGCGGCTCCCTGGGCTTTGCTGGTCCGGACGGATTACTGACCGCTTATGCCCAGGTCTGGCCGTTTTGATCGCTTACGGGGTGTGACTCGGGCCACGCAGATTGGGCGTAACGCTCGCGGGAGCAGCGCGATGACCTAAGAGGTGACAGCCGCGGAGGGAATACGGACGCCGTTTCAGGCGCTGTGGAACTTCCCGGCCCCCGCCCGCGCCGTCGGCCATTCCCAGGCCGGTGGTCGGCTCCTGTCCGCCGTGGACGGGGCCGGAAGCCGTTTTCCAACGTTCCGAGAGGTTGTTCGTGTCGGCCAGCACATCCCGTACGCTCCCGCCGGAGATCGCCGAGTCCGTCTCTGTCATGGCTCTCATTGAGCGGGGAAAGGCTGAGGGGCAGATCGCCGGCGATGACGTGCGTCGGGCCTTCGAAGCTGACCAGATTCCGGCCACTCAGTGGAAGAACGTACTGCGCAGCCTCAACCAGATCCTCGAGGAAGAGGGTGTGACGCTGATGGTCAGTGCCGCGGAGCCCAAGCGCACCCGAAAGAGCGTCGCAGCGAAGAGTCCGGCCAAGCGCACCGCCACCAAGACGGTCGCGGCCAAGACGGTGACCACGAAGAAGGCCACCGCCACCGCCACCCCGGCGGCTCCTGCCGCTGAGCCCGCAGTCGAGGGTGAAGCGCCCGCGAAGCCCGCCGCGAAGAAGGCGGTCGCCACCAAGAAGGCGGCGGCGAAGAAGACCGTAGCCACCAAAAAGACGGCGACGGCCAAGAAGACGACTGCCAAGAAGGACGACGCCGAGGCTGTCGAGGACGAGGTCCTCGAGGAGATCAAGCCTGGCGAGGAGGAAGAGGAGGGAGCCGAGAACAAGGGCTTCGTCCTCTCCGACGACGACGAGGACGACGCGCCTGCCCAGCAGGTCGCCGTGGCCGGCGCCACCGCCGACCCGGTCAAGGACTACCTCAAGCAGATCGGCAAGGTCCCCCTGCTCAACGCCGAGCAGGAGGTCGAGCTCGCCAAGCGCATCGAGGCCGGTCTGTTCGCCGAGGACAAGCTGGCCAACGCCGACAAGCTCGCCCCGAAGCTCAAGCGCGAGCTGGAGATCATCGCCGAGGACGGCCGCCGTGCCAAGAACCACCTCCTGGAGGCCAACCTCCGTCTGGTGGTCTCCCTGGCCAAGCGCTACACCGGCCGCGGCATGCTCTTCCTGGACCTCATCCAGGAGGGCAACCTCGGTCTGATCCGCGCGGTCGAGAAGTTCGACTACACCAAGGGCTACAAGTTCTCCACGTACGCCACCTGGTGGATCCGTCAGGCGATCACCCGCGCGATGGCCGACCAGGCCCGCACCATCCGTATCCCGGTGCACATGGTCGAGGTCATCAACAAGCTCGCGCGCGTGCAGCGTCAGATGCTCCAGGACCTGGGCCGCGAGCCCACCCCGGAGGAGCTGGCCAAGGAACTCGACATGACCCCGGAGAAGGTCATCGAGGTCCAGAAGTACGGCCGCGAGCCCATCTCGCTGCACACCCCGCTGGGCGAGGACGGCGACAGTGAGTTCGGTGACCTCATCGAGGACTCCGAGGCCGTCGTCCCGGCCGACGCGGTCAGCTTCACACTCCTGCAGGAGCAGCTGCACTCCGTCCTCGACACCCTCTCCGAGCGCGAGGCAGGCGTTGTCTCGATGCGCTTCGGTCTCACCGACGGTCAGCCGAAGACCCTCGACGAGATCGGCAAGGTCTACGGCGTCACGCGCGAGCGCATCCGCCAGATCGAGTCGAAGACCATGTCGAAGCTGCGTCACCCGTCGCGTTCCCAGGTGCTGCGCGACTACCTCGACTAGGCCGTAGTCGTACGACGCCGAAGGCCCGGTCCCTTTTTCGGGGACCGGGCCTTCGTGCTGCGCGGACAGGCGCCCTGCATGACTCTGGGTTTCCGATCACCACCCTGAGTGAGGAGCATGCATGCGTCTCCCCTTTGCCCGGGCGCTGGCCCGGCCGCTGATTCTGGCAGCCGTGGCGGCAGCCATACCGTTGGCCTCGGCCGCTCCCGTGGCCGCCGACAGCATCGTCCTCGGGGGATACCCGGTCGATGTGTCCGAGGCGCCCTGGACCGTGGCCCTGTCCAGCCGTGACCGGTTCGGAGGTACGCGCGCGGGGCAGTTCTGTGGCGGTGTCGCAATCAGTCCGACCAAGGTGCTCACCGCGGCCCACTGCATGGGCGAAGACGTCCTGGGAGCACCGCCCGAGCAGATGAGTGACTTCCGCGTCATCGCGGGCCGTACAGATCTGCTCTCGGATCAGGGAAAGGAGATCGCCCTACGTGAAGCCTGGGTGAATCCCGGCTACGACCCGCAGAGCAACGCCGGGGACTTCGCCGTCCTCACCCTCGCCGAGCCGATGCCGCAGAACGCGGTCATCGCCATGGCCGCCGGGGGCGACGCAGCGTACACGCCGGGAACCAGCGCCACGGTGTACGGCTGGGGTGACGTCACGGGTGGTGGCGACTATGCGCGCCGTCTGCGGGCGGCGCGCGTGCACGTACTGGCCGACCCGGCCTGCGGCGACGCTTATCCGGGCGGCGCCGACGGCACCTACCTCGCCGACAGCATGCTGTGCGCCGGGGAGGAGACGGGTGGGCGCGACGCCTGCCAGGGCGACAGCGGTGGGCCTCTGGTCGCCCAGGGCAAGCTGATCGGGCTGGTGTCGTGGGGGAGCGGCTGTGGGAGAGCGGGCCAACCTGGTGTCTATGTTCGTGTGTCCGAAGTCATGCGGACGTTGAACCCGGGTGGTCGCAGCGCGGTGGGCAGGACCGCGTGACAGAGCCCGGAGGCGCTGAGAGCCTTCGCGGAGCATGAGTAAGGCGGCTGCCCCTGGGAGCAGGGGCAGCCGCCCTCATGCCGGCCTGTGCCGGAGCTGGCTCGTCGTGGACGCGAAGTGTCAGCGCTCTTCTTCTGCGGCGGGAACGGCCGTGAGCCGCTCCGTCTCGTCCTGTATCTCAGCGGCGATCTTCTTGAGTTCCGGCTCGAACTTGCGACCGTGGTGGGCGCAGAAGAGCAGTTCTCCACCGCTGAGCAGCACGACGCGCACGTACGCCTGGGCGCCGCAGCGGTCGCAGCGGTCAGCGGCCGTCAGCGGGCTCGCGGGGGTCAGAACAGTAGTCACGTCGCCTCTTCTCTAGCTCGACGAGCTGTCGTACCAGGGTCAACATCCAACCAGCCCCAAAACGTTCCCGCTCGGGGCTTCTCCCAGAGAGAAATTTTCCGGACGGCTGGCTGCTGCCGGTCTGGCGGCGAATGTGCCGTATTGCGTGTCTATGTGTCTTACGGTTTCGCGCTGTCGGTCAGGGTCGGTCCTCCCGGCTGGGTTGCCGGTTGTTCATGAGGACGTGCCCGGAGCCTAAATGGTTCATGCCCGTAAGGGAACGTGATATGTACTTCACCCCTTCGAGGGATCGAACAGGTATGCGACCCTGGACTACTCTGTGTTTTCGCACGAGGGTGGCGTTACAACGGCTCTACCAGGCCTCGGTACCCTCTTGGCGGCGACCGAAGCCGCGCCCTTACCCACAAGGGCCCCACTTGAAATTCAGCGAGGAGCGAACCGCGTGACCGCCGAAACGTCCGTGCCGTCCACAGCTCTGCTGGCAGGAGCAGACCGGGACGGTTCCAACTACACCGCGCGGCACCTGCTCGTCCTCGAGGGGCTCGAGGCCGTACGCAAGCGCCCGGGTATGTACATCGGATCGACCGACAGCCGTGGCCTGATGCACTGTCTGTGGGAGATCATCGACAACTCGGTCGACGAGGCCCTGGGCGGGTACTGCGACCACATCGAGGTGATCCTCCACGACGACGCCTCGGTGGAGGTCCGGGACAACGGCCGGGGCATCCCGGTCGATGTCGAGCCCAAGACAGGGCTGTCCGGCGTCGAGGTCGTCATGACCAAGCTGCACGCCGGCGGCAAGTTCGGCGGTGGCTCGTACGCCGCCTCCGGTGGCCTGCACGGCGTGGGCGCCTCCGTGGTGAACGCCCTGTCCGCGCGGCTGGACGTCGAGGTGGACCGGGCCGGCAACACCCACGCGATCAGCTTCCGGCGAGGCGTGCCGGGTGCCTTCGCGGCGATCGGCCCCGACGCCAAATTCGAGGCGGCAAGCGGCCTGCGCAAGACCAAGAGGATCCCCAAGACCCGGACCGGCACGCGCGTGCGGTACTGGGCCGACCGGCAGATCTTCCTCAAGGACGCCAAGCTCTCCCTGGAGAACCTCCATCAGCGCGCCCGCCAGACCGCGTTCCTGGTGCCCGGCCTGACCATCGTCGTCCGTGACGAGTACGGCCTGGGTGAAGGCGGCAGCAAGGGCGAGGAGTCGTTCCGCTTCGACGGCGGCATCAGTGAGTTCTGCGAGTATCTGGCCACCGACAAGCCGGTCAACGACGTCCTCCGCTTCTCTGGCCAGGGCACCTTCAAGGAGACCGTCCCGGTCCTGGACGACCACGGTCAGATGACGCCCACCGAGGTCACTCGCGAACTCGGAGTGGACGTCGCGATGCGCTGGGGAACCGGCTACGACACGACCCTGAGGTCGTTCGTCAACATCATCGCCACGCCCAAGGGCGGCACCCATGTCGCCGGCTTCGAGCAGGCCGTCGCCAAGACGATGAACGAGGTGCTGCGCGCCAAGAAGCTGCTGCGTGTCGCCGAGGACGACATCGTCAAGGACGACGCCCTCGAGGGCCTGACCGCGGTGGTCACGGTGCGCCTGGCCGAACCGCAGTTCGAGGGCCAGACCAAGGAGGTTCTCGGCACCTCGGCGGCCCGCCGCATCGTGAACACCGTGATCTCCCAGGAACTCAAGGCGTTCCTGACGTCCACGAAGCGGGACGCCGCGGCCCAGGCCCGGGTCGTCATGGAGAAGGCGGTCGCCGCCGCACGCACGCGTATCGCGGCCCGCCAGCACAAGGACGCACAGCGCCGCAAGACGGCTCTGGAGTCCTCCTCGCTGCCCGCCAAGCTCGCCGACTGTCGCAGCGACGACGTCGACCGCAGCGAACTGTTCATCGTCGAGGGCGATTCGGCGCTCGGTACCGCGAAGCTCGCACGGAACTCCGAGTTCCAGGCGCTGCTGCCCATCCGCGGCAAGATCCTCAACGTCCAGAAGTCGTCCGTCACCGACATGCTCAAGAACGTCGAGTGCGGTGCGATCATCCAGGTCATAGGAGCGGGGTCCGGCCGGACCTTCGACATCGACGCGGCCCGTTACGGCAAGATCATCATGATGACCGACGCCGACGTCGACGGCTCTCACATCCGCTGCCTGCTGCTGACGTTGTTCCAGCGCTACATGCGGCCCATGGTCGAGGCGGGCCGGGTCTTCGCCGCGGTGCCGCCGCTGCACCGCATCGAGCTCGTCCAGCCGAAGAAGGGGCAGGACAAGTACGTCTACACGTACTCGGACCGCGAGCTGCGCGAGAAGCTGCTGGAGTTCCAGAGCAAGGGGGTCCGGTACAAGGACTCCATCCAGCGGTACAAGGGGCTCGGCGAGATGGACGCCGACCAGTTGGCCGAGACGACGATGGATCCGCGGCACCGGACTCTGCGGCGGATCAACCTCGCTGACCTGGAGGCCGCCGAGCAGGTCTTCGATCTGCTGATGGGCAACGACGTGGCACCGCGGAAGGAGTTCATCTCGGGGTCGGCGGCGACGCTGGACCGGTCGCGCATCGACGCGTAGCGCTCCGCTGAGCTCGGGCGGACGTACTCGTCGGTCTTGGCCTGAGGCCTCCGTCTGCGAGGGACTGTCGAATCCTCGTCGCACGGAGGCCTTCGCGTCCCGTCACCCGCTCCGGGCTGACCGTTCGCGGCAGACGGCAGACGGCAGACGGCAGAGGCAAGTGGCAGGGGGCAGGCGCGGTATCCCTGGTGCTCCACCCCTGGGTGGAGCACCAGGCAGCTTGGGAATCCACCCGTGATCCACCCCCACTCCGATCTCCCGACCTGCGGATTTCCGTAGCTTCGAAGGTGCCGGCGGCGTCCGCTGCCGGCAGACCCTTCCTCGCTCACGGAGGCTGTGATGTCCGGGCTTGTCGACGCGTTGCTGATCATGGTCGCGGTGGTCGTGGTGATCGCCCGGCAGTTCCGGGCGAGCCGGATCGACACCGGGCGGCGCTGGTGGCTGCTGCCCGTCGTCCTGGCCGTCGTGGCACTGCGTGAGCCGGCTCTTGTGGATGCCCAGCACCGCGCGGCATCGATCGCCCTGCTCACCGCCGAACTCCTCACCGGCCTCGCCATCGGGGCCGGCTGGGCCTGGACGAGCCGCATATGGACAGAACCGGACGGCGCGGTGTGGAGCAGAAGCACCAGGGCGAGCGGGGCCGTCTGGGCCGTCGGCATCGCACTGCGCGTCGGCCTCTTCGCACTCGGCGTGGCGATCGGTGTCCACCAGAGCTCCTCCGCGCTGCTGCTCGCGCTGGCGGCCACGCTGCTCGTGCGCTCCGGGTTCCTCGTCCGGCGAGCGCACTACCTGCGCCCTGTGGCCATACCCGCCCCGGCGTACGGTGAGCCCATGGTCCGGTCCACGGGGAAGGAACGTGTGTGACGGACAACGCCTGGACCCGCTGGCCCTCCCGGGAGGCGCTCGGGCATGAGGCGACGACGCGTCCTCGGCGTCTGCTCGGCTGGGTCACGCGGTCGCTGGTGCTCGCCGTGCTCCTCTGGGGCGCTTTCAACAGCAGCCACGTGCAGGGCTGGGGCGTGCTCGGAGCGGTGGCGGGAATCCTGCTGTCCGCCGTCGTCGCCTGGGCCCTCTTCCGCACCACCCTGGCTCACCGGCTCTGGCCCTCCCTGGCGCTCTTCGGCGTCCTCCTGGCGATCGCGGTCGCCGCCCAGGCCGTTGACTTCGGGGTCGTCGCCCTCGTCCTGTGGTGCGGCTGCGCCATCACCGCTCTGGAACGGCTGCCGATCGCCGCCGCCCTGCCGGTGACCGTGGTCGCCCTCGCCCTCTACGCCGCCGGCAACGACGACGTGTGGCTGACCACTCTCGTCACGACGGCGGGGCTCGCTCTGGCCGGCTACGTCCTGCGGCTGGACGCCGAGGCCCGCGGCAATGCGCAGCGGCTGCTCAACCAGGAGAGGGCCGCGCGGGCGGCCGAGGCTGAGTCGGCGGCACTCGGGGAGCGGGCCCGTATCACTCGGGAGATCCATGACGTGCTGGCCCACAGTCTCTCGGCCCAACTCGTGCACCTGGAGGCGGCCCGGTTGCTGATCGAGGGAGGTGCGGACCGGGACCAGATCCTCGAAAGGGTGGTGGCGGCCCGGGGCATGGCCCGCGACGGCCTCGCCGAGACCCGGCAGGCACTGGCGGCTCTGCGCGGGGACATGACTCCGCTGGAGGATTTCCTGAGTCAGCTCGTCGGGACGGCCGACGGAGCCGAGACCACCATTTCGGGTGAGCGCAGACCGCTGCCGGTCGAGGCGTCGCAGGCTGTACGCAGAGTCGCGCAGGAGGCCCTGACCAACGTCCGCAAGCATGCCCCTGGGGCCAAGGTCCGCATGCGGCTCGAGTACGGCGAGGAGCAGGTGACGCTGGTCGTGCGGGACTCGGGTGGTTCGCCGGGTGAACTCACCACCACCGGAGGCGGGTACGGTCTGCTGGGGATGCGGGAGCGTGCCGAACTGCTGGGCGGTTCGCTGGACGCCGGACCGGACGACGAAGGGTTCGTGGTGACGCTGAAGGTGCCGGTATGACGGAGGGGACGCAGACGAAGCCCGCGCGGGTGGTGGTCGCGGACGACCAGACCGTGGTGCGCGAGGGCATCGTGATGCTGCTCGGTCTGCTGCCCGGTGTCGAGGTCGTGGGCGCGGCCGGGGACGGGGAGGAGGCGGTGCGGCTCGTCGCCGAACTCGCCCCGGACGTGGTGCTGATGGATCTGCGCATGCCCCGTTGCGACGGGGTGGAGGCGACCCGGCGGATCCGCGCCGAGTACCCGGGGACGCAGGTCGTGGTGCTGACGACCTTCGCGGACGACGAGTCGCTGTTTCCCGCGCTCAAGGCGGGGGCGCGCGGTTATCTCACCAAGGACGCGGGAGGTGACGAGATCGTGCGGGCCGTGCAGAGCGTGCTCTCCGGGGATGCCGGGCTGTCGCCGAGCATCCAACGGCGGCTGCTGGAGCGGCTGTCGGACCCCGAGCCTGTGCAGGCGGTGCCCGCGGAGGCGCCCGACGGGCTCACCGCGCGGGAGGTCGAGGTGCTGGCGTTGATCGCCGAAGGGCTGACCAATCAGGAGATCGCCCGCGAACTGCATGTCTCGACCGCCACGGTGAAGACCCACATCAACAACCTCTTCGCCAAGACGGGCATCAAGGACCGGGCGCAGGCAGTGCGTTACGCCTACGCGAAGGGGCTTGTACGGCCGCCGACGGGAGGAGTCACCTGATGGGGTGAAGAGCATGGGGAAGAAGAGTCAGGGATCTTCCCGTTCTGTCCATCCTTGGGCATGCAGTCAAGCAACGCTCGTCCCCGCGGAAGCGGGGGTGATGCCGAGAGTTCGGCCGAGAACCACGACGGCCACGATGTGGCCCGCGCCGAAGCGTCCCCCGGGGTGCGGTACGAGGATCCCTGGTACGACGAGCTCGCCTCCGGCTGGGGCGAGACGGCCGGTGACGGCACATCCGCGGCCCCGGTCGCGACGGCGCGCGCGGAGCGCGAGGTCCGGGCAGCCGCGGCGGCCGACGTCTACCTCGAGGTGCAGCGCAGCGCGGCCTTCCAGGAGGTGCGCAGCCGGTACCGGAGGTTTGTGGTCCCGGCGGGTATCGGGTTCTTCGCCTGGTACGTCGCCTACGTCGTGACGGCGACGACCGCGCCGGGACTGATGGCGCGCCCGGTGGCCGGCGCGGTGAACGTGGCGATGCTCGCGGGACTCGGGCAGTTCCTCACCACCTTCCTGCTGACCTGGGCCTATGCCCGGCATGCGAGGCTGCGCAGGGACCGGGCCGCACTCGAACTGCGGTGGGACACCCAGGAACTGACGCGCACGGCCCGGGGCGGTGCGTCGTCGTGAGGGGGGACCACCAGACTCTGGCGCTGCTGCTGTTCAGCGTGTTCGTCGCGGTCACGCTGGGGATCACGACGTGGGTGAGCCGCCACCGGCACGGTTCGGCGGAGGAGTTCTACGCGGGCGGGCGGCTGTTCTCGCCGATGGAGAATGGTTTTGCCATCGCGGGCGACTACATGTCGGCCGCGTCCTTCCTCGGCATCTCCGGGCTCATCGCGCTTTTCGGGTACGACGGGATGCTCTACTCGGTGGGCTTCCTCGTGGCCTGGCTGGTGGTGCTGTTCCTCGTCGCCGAACTGGTGCGCAACTGCGGGCGGTTCACGCTCGCCGACGTGGTCGCCGCGCGGATGAGCGAGCGGCCGGTGCGGATCGCGGCGGGAACCTCCTCGGTCACCGTGTCCGTTCTGTATCTGGTGGCCCAGATGGTGGGCGCGGGCAGCCTGGTGGCGCTGCTCCTCGGAGGCACCAGCGAGGCGGCCCAGTCCTGGACCGTCATTGCCGTCGGGGCGCTCATGGTGATCTATGTGTCCCTGGGAGGGATGCGGGCAACCACCTGGATCCAGATCGTCAAGGCGGTCCTGCTGCTCGGTGGGACCGTCGCACTGACCGCGCTCGTTCTGGTGCGGTTCCACGGCGACATCGACCAGTTGCTGCTCACGGCGGCGGAGCGCAGCGGTCACGGCAGGTCGTTCCTGGCGCCCGGCCTCAAGTACGGCGGGGACTGGACCGCCCGCCTCGACTTCATCAGCCTGGGACTCGCTCTCGTGCTCGGCACGGCAGGGCTGCCGCACATCCTGTCCCGCTTCTACACCGTGCCCACGGCCCGCGCCGCACGGCGTTCGGTGGTCTGGTCGATCGGGCTCATCGGCGGCTTCTACCTGATGACGATCGTCCTCGGGTTCGGTGCCGCGGCGATCGTGGGGCCCGAGACGGTCCGCGGATCGAACGCGGCGGGGAACACCGCGGTCCCCCTCCTCGCCCTCGACCTGGGCGGCGGCGCCGACTCCACGGGAGGAACGGTCCTGTTCGCGATCGTCGCCGCCGTCGCCTTCGCCACGATCCTGGCCGTGGTCGCCGGCATCACCCTCGCCTCCTCCGCCTCCGTCGCCCATGACCTGTATGCCTCACTGCGGCGCCGACGGACCAAGCCGCGCAGCGAGGTGGCCGTGGCCAGGACCGCCGCTGTCGGGATCGGCGTGATCGCGATCGCCCTCGGCCTGCTGGCCCGTGATCTCAACGTCGCCTTCCTGGTGGGCCTAGCCTTCGCCGTCGCCGCGTCCGCGAATCTGCCGGTGCTGCTCTACTCGCTGTTCTGGCGCGGGTTCACCACCAGGGGCGCCGTCTGGTCCGTCTACGGCGGACTGATCCCGGCCATGGCCCTGGTACTGCTGTCGCCCGTGGTGTCCGGCAGCCCCGAGTCCCTCTTCCCGGGCGTCGACTTCCAGTACTTCCCGCTGCAGAACCCCGGGCTTGTCTCCATCCCGCTGGGCTTCGTCGCGGGCTGGCTCGGCACGGTCACCTCGGCGGAGGTCGCCGACGAGGCCAAACACGCGGAGACCGAGGTGCGGTCCCTCACGGGGGCGGGCGCCGTCTAGGGCGGCGCATGTGACCGTACGGCCCCTTCGTCGTCGTACGGCATCCGTCTTCGTCGTACGACATCTGCCGCCCAGGCGGCTCGTCGCGTGCGGCTACGGCGCCACCCACGCGTATCGGTGCTCCGGCCGGCCCGTGTCGCCGTATCTGAGGGACAGGCGGAGGCGGCCGGCCTGTTCGAGGTGGCGGAGGTAGCGCTGGGCGGTGGAGCGGCTCAGGCCCGTCTCGGCGGCGACCTCGTGGGCCGACAGTGGGTGGTCGGCATGGTGCAGGACGCGGCAGATGAGGTCCGTCGTCGGCTCCGAGTGGCCGCTGGGCAGGCCGGGGGAGGCCGGCGCCGGAGTGGTGCGCAGGGCGCCGAAGATCCGGTCGACCTGTTCCTGACCGGCGATGCCTCGGCCGCCGACCCGGTCGACGGTGCGGCGCAGGGCCGCGTACGAGTCCAGGCGGGTGCGCAGTGCCGCGAAGGTGAAGGGTTTGACCAGGTAGTGGAGGGCGCCCAGGCGCATCGCGGTCTGGACGGTCGTCACGTCCCCGGCTGCCGTGATCATGATGACGTCGGTGCCGTGGCCCTGTTCGCGCATGCGGTGAACGAGTTCGAGACCCGTCTGATCGGGCAGGTAGTGGTCGAGCAGGACCAGGTCGATGGTCCCGCGCTGCACGCTCGCCAGCGCCTGGGCGGCGCTGTGCGCGCGGGCGGCCACCCGGAAACCGGGAACCTTCCCCACGTACTTGGCGTTGATCTCGGCGACACGGAAGTCGTCGTCCACGACCAGGACGTCAATCATCGGGCCTCTCTCCCTCAAGGCCTGGCGGGCGTCACGCCCGTGTTTCGGCTCCGCTGTTGTAGCGCGCGCAAAACGAGCACAACAGGCCGTTGCAGGCAAAAGAACGGCATGTGCCCAGAAGACTGATGCCGTGGCAAGGGCCACATCTACCGTCCCCGGCCATGAGCGCAGACACCAGCCCCGCCATCGAGCTGCGGGGCGCGAGCAAGACATTCCGGACCCCGTCGGGGGGTCTGCACACGGCCGTCAGGGAGCTTGATCTCACGGTGGGGCGTGGGGAGTTCGTGGCGGTCGTCGGTCCCACGGGTTGTGGCAAGTCGACGACGTTGACGCTGGTCAGCGGGTTGGAGGAGCCGTCTGAAGGTGAGGTCCTGGTCGTCGGGGAGCCGGTCCGCGGAGTCGGGGACAAGGTCGGTTTCGTCTTCCAGCAGGACGCCACGTTCCCCTGGCGCACGGTTCTGTCCAACGTCATGGCAGGCCCTCGCTTCCGCGGTGTGCCCAAGGCGGAGGCCCGGCAGAAGGCGCGGGAGTGGCTCGCCCGGGTCGGGCTCACGGCGTTCGAGGACCGCTACCCCCATCAGCTCTCCGGAGGCCAGCGCAAGCGGGTCGCGCTCGCCGCGACCTTCGTCAACGACCCCGAGATCCTGCTCATGGACGAGCCGTTCTCCGCGCTCGACGTGCAGACCCGGGCCCTGATGTCCGACGAACTCCTCGAACTGTGGGAGGGCACGGGCGCCTCCGTCGTCTTCGTCACCCATGACCTGGAGGAGTCCATCGCGCTGGCCGACAAGGTCGTCGTGATGACGGCCGGGCCGGCCACCGTCAAGCAGGTCTTCGAGATCGACCTGCCGCGGCCGCGGAAGGTCGAGTCGGTGCGCCTGGAGCCGCGGTTCATCGAGATCTACCGCGAGATCTGGGAGTCCCTCGGCGAAGAGGTCCGCATCACCCGCGAGAGGGGTGCCGCCCATGTCGCCTGACGTCCTGCCCGAGGCCCAGGTCGCGCCGGCCATGACCGACCCCGGCAACAAGACGGACCGCGCGCACTCACGCGCGCGTGCCGCCCGCAGACGCCGGATCGTGGTCGCCGCTTCCCGTGTGCTGCTTCTGGTGGCCGTTCTGGGTCTGTGGGAAGTGCTCTCCCGGGCCGAGGTCATCGATCCCTTCAACTTCTCCATGCCGTCGAAGATCTGGGACCAGATCTGGACCTGGGTGACGCACGGGACCGCACTCGGGTCGTTGGGCGAACAGATCTGGTACACGCTGTACGAGGCGCTGCTGGGCTGGGTCGTCGGCGTGGTGGCCGGTGTGGTGTTCGGTATCGCGCTGGGGCGGATCACCTTGCTTGCCGACGTCCTTGGTCCATACATCAAGGTGCTCAACTCGATACCGAGGATCGTCCTTGCGCCCATCTTCGTGATCTGGTTCGGTCTCGGACCGGCCTCCAAGGTGGCCTCGGCCGTCGTCCTGGTCTTCTTCCCGGTCTTCTTCAACGCCTTCCAGGGCGCCCGAGAGGTCGACCGCAACCTGGTGGCCAACGCCCGCATCCTCGGCGCCAGCGACCGCAGGGTGACGCTTCAGGTCGTCATCCCGTCCGCGACCTCGTGGATCTTCACCAGCCTGCACGTCAGCTTCGGCTTCGCCCTCATCGGCGCGATCGTCGGCGAGTACATCGGCGCGACCAAGGGCGTCGGCCTGCTCGTCGCGCAGTCGCAGGGCACCTTCAACGCGGCCGGTGTGTACGCCGCGATGGTCATCCTCGCCGTCGTCGCACTCCTCGCCGAAGGGCTGCTCACCTTCGCCGAGAGCCGCATCTTCCGCTGGAAGCCGACGAGTTCCGACAGCTGAGGCCGTCAACGACGGCCGCTCCCTCTCAGTCTCAACACCAGCCTCTCCCGCACCGCCCCTCACAAGGACGTGAACCCCATGCGCAAGACCGCCAGATACACCTCCCTGGCCGCCGTCGGCCTGCTCGCCCTCACCTCGCTCACCGCCTGCGCGAACGACGCCGCCGGCACCGCCTCGGCCGACTCCGGCAGCAAGGGTGACGGCAAGGGGACCAAGGTCAAGATCATGGTCGGTGGTCTCGACAAGGTCATCTACCTTCCGGCGATGCTCACCCAGCGGCTCGGCTACTTCGACTCCGAGGGACTCGACGTGGAGCTGCTGAGCGAGCCCGCCGGTGTCCAGGCCGAGACCGCGCTCGTCTCCGGCCAGGTCCAGGGGGCCGTCGGCTTCTACGACCACACCCTTGACCTTCAGGTGAAGGGCAAGGACGTGGAGTCGGTCGTGCAGTTCTCGCACGCGCCCGGCGAAGTGGAGATCGTCTCGAACAAGGCGGCGGGCGACATCACCTCACCCAAGGACTTCAAGGGCAAGAAGCTCGGGGTCACGGGCCTCGGCTCCTCCACCGACTTCCTCACCAAGTACCTCGCGGTCAAGAACGGCGTGAAGGTCAGCGACTTCACCCCGGTGGCCGTGGGTGCGGGACCGACCTTCATCTCGGCACTCCAGCAGGGTTCGATCGACGGCGGCATGACGACTGACCCGACTGTCGCGACGATCCTGGACAAGAAGGCCGGCAAGGTCCTCCTGGACATGCGCACGCCCCAGGGCTCGGACGAGGCACTCGGCGGACCGTATCCGTCGTCAAGCCTGTACATGCAGACGGACTGGGTCAACGGTCACAAGGAGACCGTCCAGAAGTTGGCCAATGCATTCGTCAAGACGCTCAAGTGGATGTCCACGCACAGCGCCACCCAGATCGCCGACAAGATGCCCGCCGACTACTCGCAGGGCAACAAGCTGCTGTACGCGGTGGCCATCAAGAACACGCTGCCGATGTTCACCAAGGACGGCGTGATGCCCGAGAACGGTCCCGAGACCGTAGAGAAGGTCCTCAAGGCGTTCAACCCCAACATCCAGAACGCCGACGTCGACCTCGACAAGACGTACACGACGGAGTTCGTCGAGAAGGCCGCGCAGAACGCCGGCTGAGTCTCCTCACGCGCGGGTCGCCCACACGTAACGGTGTTCCGGGCGGCCCGCGTCGCCGTACTTGAGGGTGAGTCTGGCCCGCCCCGTGCGCTCCAGGAGCTTCAGATAGCGCTGGGCGGTCTGCCGGCTCACCCCTGTCCGGTCGGCGATCTCCTGCGCCGACAGAGGCCCTTCGGCGTTCATCAGCGACCTGCGGACGAGCTCCACCGTGGTCGGTGAGTGCCCCTTGGGCAGATCGGGCTCCGCGGGCGAGGAGAGCGCACCGAAGATGCGGTCGACCTCCGCCTGTTCTGCCTCGCCGCCGCCGTCCAGGGTGCGCCGCAGCTCGGCGTATGCCTCCAGCCGGGCCCTGAGGCCCGCGAAGGCGAACGGTTTGACGAGGTACTGCAGCGCGCCATGACGCATCGCCGCCTGGACGGTCGTCACGTCGCGCGCCGCCGTCACCATGATCACGTCGGTCTGGTGGCCGCGTCGGCGCATCTCCTGGACGACCGCCAGGCCCGTCTCGTCGGGCAGGTAGTGGTCCATGAGGACCAGGTCGACGTGGGGGAGGCTCTCCAGCTGACGCAGCGCGTCCGCGGCGTTGTGCGCCTCGCCGGCCACGTGAAAGCCGGGCACCTTCTCGACGTAGGCGGCGTTGACGCGTGCCACGCGGGTGTCGTCGTCCACGACCAGGACCTCGATCATCACGCCTCCTCCTCGGCGGCCGTCCGCTGGATGGTCGATGCGGCGAGAGCCGGTCGCGCCTCGGCCAGTGCGTCGGGCAGCACCACGGTGAACTCCGCGCCTCCGCCACCGGCCTCGCCGACCGTCGCGCTGCCTCCCTGACGTTCGGCGAGCTTGCGTACGAGCGAAAGCCCCAGGCCGCGTCCCCGGTGCGCGGGGGGCTCCTTGGTCGACCAGCCCTCGGTGAAGACCAGTTCCCGCTGTTCCACCGGGATGCCGGGCCCGGTGTCCCGCACCCTGAGGACGGCGGTACGGCCCTGCGTGCGGAGCTCGACCTCCACGCGCGCGTGCGGTGCGCCGGCGGCGGCGTCCAGGGCGTTGTCCACGAGGTTGCCGACGATCGTGACCAGGCCGCTCGGATCGACCAGCCGGTCCGGCAGCCGCGTCCGGTCGGAGACCCACAGGGCGACCCCGCGCTCGGCGGCGACGGTCGCCTTGCCCACCAGCAGCGCGGCGAGGAGCGGGTCCTCGATCTTCTCGGTGACCTGCTCCGCGGTGGCCCGGTGGTCGCCGACGACCTCTCCGACGAACTCCACGGCGTCGTCGTACATCTCCAGCTCCAGGAACCCCAGCAGCGTGTGCATACGGTTGGCGTGCTCGTGGTCCTGGGCGCGCAGCGCGTCGATGAGACCGTGGGTCGAGTCGAGCTCCCGGCCGAGCTGCTCCAGCTCGGTGCGATCGCGCAGGGTGGCGACGGCACCGCCGTCGTCGGTGGGCATGCGGTTGGCGACCAGCACCCGCTGGCCACGCACGGTGACCAGATCGGTGCCGGTGACGCGTCCGGCCAGGACGTCGGCCGTACGGCCGTCCCCGAGCGCCTCGTCGGGGGAGCGGCCGACGGCCTCGTCGCCGATGCTCAGCAGACGCCTGGCCTCGTCGTTCAGCAGGCGGATGCGTCCGGCGCGGTCCAGGGCGACGACGCCTTCCCGGATGCCGTGCAGCATGGCCTCGCGCTCGGACAGGAGAGCGGAGATGTCGGAGAAGGCAAGGTCACGGGTCTGTCGCTGGACTCTCCTGGAGATGAGCCAGGCTGCCAGCGCGCCGACGGCGAGGGCCCCGCCGGCGTAGGCGAACAGTCCCGGGATCGCGTGGATCAGACGGGCGCGCACGCTGTCGTAGGCGATGCCGACGGAGACTGCTCCGACGATCTTGTGCCCGCTGTCGTACAGCGGCACCTTGCCGCGGGCGGTGCGGCCCAGGGTGCCGCTGTCGATCTGCATGATCTCCTTGCCGCCCAGAGCCTGGCCCGGGTCGGTCGAGACGATCCTGCCGACCTCGCTGCGGGTGGGGTGCGACCACCGGACGCCTCGCCAGTCCATCACCACGACGTACTCGGCCCCGGTCGCCCTGCGGATCCGCTCGGCCTCCCGCTGGACGGGGCCGTCGGGCAGCGGGGGCGTGTCCTTGACCTGCTCGGCGATCTGCGACTCCGCGGCGGTGGTCTGGGCGATGGCCAGCGCACGGCGCATCGCCTGGTCGTCCAGCTGGTTGCTCAGAGGCGCGAGGAACAGGCCGGTCGCGAGTACCGCGACTCCCGCGGCGATCGCCAACTGCATCAGAAGCACCTGCGAGAACACGCGGCGAGGCAGTCCGAGGCGCAGGCGGCGGGCGGGGGGAGTGCGGCTCATACCCATGACGGTACGGGGAGGCGCCGGATCAACCGCAGGGGGTGTGGCATGGATCTCTTGATCAATACGTGGACGGACCCGCCGGTCGGTCAGCCCGCCGACGCTGCCGATGTCCTCAGCTCGCGTACCGCCACGACATCCATCCGCGCGGGTGAGCCGAGCACCGACGCCCCGCAGCTCTCCGCGCGGGGCGGCAGAGCGGCGGTCTGGGCCACCACGACCCGCCAGTGACGACCGTCGGCGTGCGCGACGGTCACCTCCCAGTGCGGGGCCGCGCCGTCCGTGCGGACGACCGTCAGGGCCTCGGCCGCGTCTTCACGCACCGCGGTGCGGACGGCCAGCTCGGCCGCCTGACCCGGACGCTCCCAGGCGGAGTTGCCGCGACATCCCTCGGTCACGATCCGGCCCTCCTGGACGCCGTGCAGGACTTCCTTGACGGCATGGGCCTCGGCGCGACCGTAGGCGTAGCCGTACGGCAGGACGAGCAGCGTCGGGGAGAACCGGTGACCACCCAGATGGGTGACCTCCCAGGCGCCCTCGACGCCGGAGGTGGCCAGTTCCGCGGCGAGCGGTCGGCCCAGGAGCGCGCAGCAGCGGTCCCGCTTGCCGTTGGTGCAGACGAGCGCGAGCGGATCACCCGTGTGGGCGTCTCCACCGAGCGTCGCGTCGAAGCTGCTGTGGTCGCCTCTGCCGAGTGCGGCGAGGTCCAGGCCGAGCAGGTCCCGCGGATCGCGGGTCGTCGCGCTGCGCAGCCACACGTTGCCGGGCACGGTGTGCGCGGCGTACACCTGCCGGGTGGTGGGTGCTCCGCTGTCGGCGTGCCGTCCGGGGCGGCGGATGAGGGCGATGCGCACGCCCGTGTCCTTGGCCGCGGCCTCCAGGGTGCGGCCCAGCGCGGGGTCCAGGTGGCTCGAAGTGAGCGCCTTGGCGCCCCAGGGGCCGGACTGCTCCAGCAGCAGCCAGGTCCGCGCGGTGGCCGCGGTTCCGGAAACGGGCTCGTCGAGGTCGTGCGAGACCGTTGAACAGGTACTCACACAGGTGAGCCTAACCTGACTTAGGGGCGCGGCGACTTCCGGCCGTGCCGGTGTCAGTGCTCCGGCAGCGGCCGGGGCGGCTTCGGGCCCACATAAATGCCGCTCGGGCGCATGCGCAGCGGGCGTTCCCCGTACTCCTCCAGCGCGTGGGCGATCCAGCCCGCCGTACGGGCGACGGCGAAGATCGTCTCGCCCGCCGTGGCCGGCATCCCGGAGGAGGCGGTGAGTACGGCCAGGGCCAGGTCCACGTTGGCGTGCAAGGGAGCGTGGCGGGCGGTGGTGGCCACGATGTCGTGGGCCGCGAGGAGGGCGGGCTCGGCGCGCGGGATCTCCTCCAGGAGGGCGAACAGGGCACGCGCGCGCGGGTCCTCGCCGGCGTAGAGCCGGTGGCCCAGGCCCGGGATGCGGCGTCCGGCCCGCAGTTCCTCCGAGATCACGGGGGCCGCGTCGCCACGGTCGAGCACGTCGAGCAGCAGCCTGTGGGCGAGCCCGCTGGCCGCGCCGTGCAGAGGGCCCTCCAGGACGCCGAGTCCGGCCGAGACGGCCGCGTACGCGTGCGCGCGGGCCGATGCGGCGACGCGGACAGCGAGGGTCGAGGCGGCGAGGTCATGGTCGACGAGCAGGCCGAGTGCGCTGTCCAGGGCGCGCAGGGACGCCTCGTCGGGCTTGCGCCCGCTGAGGCGCGTCCACAGTCGGTGGGCCAGTGGGCCGTCGTCGCGGCGGCGGTCGCGCACCACCGGCGGGAGGGCGGCGACGAGGGTCGGGATGAGGGTCCGTGCGGTGCCGAGCACGGCCTCCTCGGACAGGTCGAACCGCAGCGCGTCGGCCGCTGCGGCGGCGATCGCCGCGGCCCGCAGCCGGTCGGTGGGGCCGGTGTGTTCGGGCAGGGCGTCCACTGCGCGGCGGGCCGCGTCGACCGTGGCGTCGGGTGCGGTGAAGGTGACACCCGGCTGCATGTGGCCGGTCCAGAGCCACTCCGCGATCTCTTCGTAGGAGTGGCGGGCGGCGAGTTCGGTCGCGTCGACGCCTCGGAAGTAGTAGCGGTCGCGGTCGATGAACGTGATACGGGTCCGTACGGACAGTTCGCCGCCTGAGCCTGGACTCCCGCCGCCGTCCCGGCGGTTGCGCCGGGAGAGGGTCTCCACCTCCTTGGCGTCGAAGGTGCTGCCCCGGCCGCCGGGGACGCGTCTGCTGCTGAGCTGGCCGCGGCTCACATAGGCGTAGACGGTCTCGGGCTTCACGCCCAGCAGTTCGGCGGCTTCCTTGGTGCTGAGCCGATGTTCTGCGGGGCCGGGCAGGGGGTCTTGGTCGCGCATAAGAGGTCACCGTATCCGCAGCCGCGTGGGTTGATTGGCATGCATTGATGCAATCAATATTGACAGAGAATGAGTCAATCATAGACAGTCGAATCAAGTTCAGGGAGGAATCATGTCCGTCAACAGGTCCGCAAGCACACTCGTCGACGTACCGCGAGGACTCGCCGGAGTCGTCGTCACCGACACCGAGGTCGGGGACGTCCGGGGGCGTGAGGGGTTCTATCACTACCGTCAGTACTCGGCCGTCGAGCTCGCGCAGACCCGCGGCTTCGAGGACGTGTGGCATCTCCTGGTCCACGGCGAACTGCCGGACGCCGGACAGGCCGTGGCCTTCCGTGCCGAGACCGCCGAGCTGCGGCGGCTGCCGGACGAGGTGCGGGCGGCGCTGCCCGCGATCGCGGCGGCGAGCGGGCGGTCCGGTCCTCTCGCCGGTATGCGCACGGCCCTGTCGCTGCTCGGTGCCGCGAAGGGGTTCCGGCCGGTCTACGACATCGACCCGGACGAGCGGCGACGTGACACGCTCGTGGCGGCCGCGGCAGTGCCGACACTGCTCACCGCGCTGCACCGGCTGGGCCAGGGGCTCGAACCGGTGGAGCCGCGTGCGGACCTCTCGTACGCGGCGAACTATCTCTACATGCTGACAGGTTCGGAGCCGGAGCCGCAGCGGGCCCGGGCGGTCGAGCAGTACTTGATCTCAACCATTGATCACGGCTTCAATGCATCAACCTTTACGGCACGGGTCATCGCTTCGACCGGGGCGGATGTGGTGGCGTGCCTCGTGGGGGCCGTAGGAGCCTTGTCCGGGCCGCTGCACGGGGGAGCGCCGAGCAGGGCGCTGGAGACCCTGGACGCGATCGGCACGCCCGACCGTATCGGCCCTTGGATCCGTGCGCGTGTGCTCGCCGGTGAGCGGATCATGGGCTTCGGCCACGCGATCTACCGCACGGAGGACCCTCGTTCCCGGATGCTCCGGGAGGTCGCCCAACGGTTCGGCGGGCCCCGAGTGGACTTCGCCATCCAGGTGGAACGCCAGGTCGAGGCGATCCTGGCCGAGCTGAAGCCGGGGCGGGAACTGCACACCAACGTCGAGTTCTACGCGGGCGTGGTCATGGAGCTGTGCGGCCTGCCCCGGGAGATGTTCACACCTACGTTCGCGGCGGCGCGGGTGGTGGGGTGGAGCGCCAACATCCTGGAGCAGGCGGCGGACTCGAAGATCATCCGGCCGGTGGCGCGGTATGTGGGGCCGGGGGCGCCGGTGGCGGTGCCCCCGACCATCCGGTGACGCGCGAGGCTCGGCACGATCGGGTGCCGGAATCACGGCGACGGGGATGAGCAGGATGGGGTTCGGTCTGCTCGGTAGGGGCAGGCCCCTCGACCGCTCAACGATGGCGCGCGGTGGGCGGGGGCGGGACGAGGCTGCGGGTCGGCTCGCTGCCCGGTGCGGTTCTCGACTCAGGCGTCGGGAATGTCCGCCTTGGCGCGTACGAGCGTCTCCCGACTGATGATGACGATGCGCTCGTAGTCCGCGCGCGCTGCGTCAGACGGCAACTTTTTGTCCAGGTCCGCCGTTGCCTCTGTCCCGATGACTGCGAAGTTTCCGTCGCTGAGTTCGAAGATGTCGGGACAGGTATCGCCATTCATGCTGCCTCGTTCGCGCGGTGACGCGCCGAGGCGGCGCAAGATTTTCAACAGAACCCCGATCCTTGCGGTGTGAGGGACACAGAACATCGCAAGTATGCGGTGATCCTCGTGAGGCAGGTGTTGATTCGCTGAAGCGAGGGAGCGGCGGCGAGTGTCCGTTGACGCCCGTGGGCGTGCGGGGGCGCCAAGTGGTGAAGCCCCGGAGCGTGGTCAGACGTCGTCCTCGGTCGGCGCCTCACCGACCACCCACCATTCATCGCTGTCCGCGTCATCGAGGTCCTGGATGATGTTGTCCACCATCCGGCCCACACGCGCCTCGACGGAAGAACTGAGCAGGCTGGCCCGGTGCGGACGGGTCGCGTCCCAGTATTCGCGAAAGATCGGATTGCGACACGTGATCCGGAGGTAGCCGTGCAGCTCCTCCCACGTGACGACACTGATGCGGTAAGCGAGCAGTGCGTGGCTGTACAAGGCATTGGCGAACAGAAACTGCCGATGCTTTTCCGGGGGGTACCTGCCTTCGTGGGTGTCCAGCACTGCCGCGAGCGCCGGATCCTCCATGGCCTTGCTCAACAGCTCCCACTGCAGTCGCTGTTGACGCGAAAGGTTGGTGTGGTGTTGTTCCATCAGACGAGACTGATGAGCAAGTCGTTGCTGATTCAGGACGGTGGCGGCCGCGACCAGTGCGCTCAGGCAGGTCGCTGTCGCAAGTCCGAACCTCCGCGTCCGAGTACCGTGTGTGGCCATGTCAATCCCCGATTCAAACGGCCGTCCGCCGGTCGTCGGGGTGCGGGTCGACTGATGGGGACCGGCGAGCGGTGGGCGGCGCTTGCCGTCTCCCAGGGTGCCGAGCGGCTCTGATCGGCGGGGGAGGCGGAGAGGAGGCGCACGGAGGGAAGCGAGGGTCGCACGAACCGGCGCCTTCCCCAACGTCTGCCCCGCAAGTGCTGCTAACAATCGTTCACTTAGCGGTGATTATTCCGGCTCGTATCCTGGTTCGGCACTCAAACCTTCTACGTGCGCCGGGACCGCGATCCGGTGCACGCAGCAGCGCGAAAGAGGTCGTACGTTGAGTCAGCCGAGCGGGAGCCCCCGGCAGATCCCGGTCGTCGTGCTCGCCGGATTCCTGGGTTCCGGCAAGACCACGCTCCTCAATCATCTCCTCCACCGCAGCGGCGGCAGCCGTATCGGAGCCATCGTCAACGACTTCGGTGCCATCGAGATCGACGCCATGGCCGTCGCCGGCGCGCTCGGCGACTCCACCGTCTCCCTCGGGAACGGCTGCCTGTGCTGCGCCGTCGACGTCAGTGAACTCGACGGCTATCTCGCGCGCCTCGCCCACCCCGACACCGGCATCGACGTCATCGTCATCGAGGCCAGCGGGCTCGCAGAGCCGCAGGAACTCGTCCGCATGGTGCTGGCCAGCGAGCAGCCCCATATCGTCTACGGCGGTCTCGTCGAGGTCGTCGACGCCGCCGAGTTCGACGACACACGCGCCAGACACCCAGAGCTCGACCGGCATCTCGCCCTCGCCGACCTCGTCGTGGTCAACAAGCTCGACCGGGTGGCCGACGCCGAGCGCGTCCTCGGGCTGGTCCACCGACTCGTCGACCGTGCCGCCGTCGTCCCCGCCACCTACGGCCGCATCGACCCCGAGTTCCTCTTCGACTGCAGGCCCAGCGAGGAGCGCGTCGGGCAGCTCTCCTTCGACGACCTGCACGACCACAGCCACGACGACCACGACGACCACGACCACGCGAGGCATCTGCACTCCGCCTACGCCAGCCTGTCCTTCACCTCGGACACGCCCCTCGACCCACGGCGGCTCATGAGCTTCCTCGACAGCCGCCCCGAGGGCATCTACAGGATCAAGGGATACGTCGACTTCGGGCCGTACGACGTCCGCAACCGTTACGCCGTACATGCCGTGGGGCGGTTTCTGCGGTTCTACCCGGAGGCCTGGCCGCCCGGCGAGCCCCGCCTCACCCAGCTCGTCCTCATCGGCACCGGCATCGACGCTCCCGCGCTCGGCAAGGAGCTGGAGGCGTGCAAGGCGGGTCAGCAGGGCGCCCCGCACGCCGACGAGGCCGGCATGTGGGGCGTCCTGCGTTACGTGCAGGGCGCCGAGGAGGACCCCGAAGAACCGGCCTAGACCGGCCCCGCCACCACCGACACCGTCTTCGCCAGCGACACGCCCGAGCCGTCACGGCGCGGGTCGATCTCCGGGAGGTCGACCGGGGTGCCGTTCTTCTGCGCGGCGCGGGCCGGGACGGCGCCCGCCCAGGCCAGGGACAGGCAGTCCTCGCCCTTCAGGAACCGCTGGCAGCGGACCCCGCCCGTGGCGCGGCCCTTGCGCGGGTACTGGTCGAACGGGGTCAGCTTGGCCGTCGTCTGGACCGAGTCGTCGAGCGTGCCGCGCGAGCCCGCGACCGTGAAGACGACCGCGTCCACCGCAGGGTCCACCGCGGTGAAGGAGATGACCTTCGCGCCCTCGGTGAGCTTGATGCCGGTCATACCGCCCGCCGGACGGCCCTGCGGACGGACCTGGGAAGCCTGGTAGCGCAGGAGTTGGGCATCGTCGGTGATGAAGACCAGGTCCTCGTCGCCGGTGCGCAGTTCCACCGCGCCGACGATCCGGTCGCCCTCCTTGAGGGTGATGACCTCCAACTCGTCCTTGTTGGACGGGTAGTCGGGGACCACGCGCTTGACGACACCCTGTTCGGTGCCGAGCGCCAGACCGGGCGAGGACTCGTCCAGCGTGGTGAGGCAGATCAGGGTCTCGTCGTCCTCCAGGGAGAGGAACTCCGCCAGCGGGGCGCCACCCGCGAGGTTCGCGGTCCCCTCCGGGAGCTGCGGCAGGTCGATCACGTTCAGGCGGAGGAGGCGGCCGGACGACGTCACCGCGCCGATCTCGCCCCGCGCGGTGGCCGGCACCGCGGAGACGATCACGTCATGCTTGGCCCGCTTGCCACCGGCCTCCTCCGGGAACGGCTCGCCGTTCGCCGTACGGGCCATGAGACCCGTCGAGGACAGCAGCACCCGGCACGGGTCGTCCGCCACCTGGAGCGGTACGGCAGCCACGGGGGCCGTCGCTCCGGCCTCCAGCAGGACCGTGCGCCGCTCGGTGCCGTACTTCTTGGCGACCGCGGCCAGTTCGGCGGAGACCAGCTTGCGCAGCTCGGCGTCCGACTCCAGGATCCGGGTCAGCTCCGCGATCTCCGCGTTGAGCCGGTCCTTCTCCGACTCCAGCTCGATGCGGTCGAACCTGGTCAGGCGCCGCAGGGGCGTGTCCAGGATGTACTGCGTCTGGATCTCGCTCAGCGAGAAGCGCTCGATCAGGCGCTCCTTCGCCTGCGCGGAGTTGTCGCTGGAGCGGATGATGCGGATGACCTCGTCGATGTCGACGAGTGCGGTGAGCAGGCCCTCGACCAGGTGCAGCCGGTCGCGCCGCTTGGTGCGCCGGAACTCGCTGCGGCGGCGCACGACCTCGAAGCGGTGGTCGAGGTAGACCTCCAGGAGTTCCTTGAGGCCGAGCGTGAGGGGCTGACCGTCCACCAGCGCCACGTTGTTGACACCGAAGGACTCCTCCATCGGCGTCAGCTTGTAGAGCTGCTCCAGGACCGCCTCCGGCACGAAGCCGTTCTTGATCTCGATGACCAGGCGCAGGCCGTGGGCACGGTCGGTGAGGTCCTTGACGTCGGCGATGCCCTGGAGCTTCTTCGAACCGACCAGGTCCTTGATCTTGGCGATCACCTTCTCCGGGCCGACCGTGAAGGGCAGCTCGGTGACGACCAGGCCCTTGCGGCGGGCCGTCACCGTCTCCACCGCCACCGTCGCGCGGATCTTGAAGGTGCCGCGGCCCGTCTCGTACGCGTCCCGGATGCCGGAGAGACCGACGATCCGGCCGCCGGTGGGCAGGTCGGGGCCCGGGATGTGCTTCATCAGGGCGTCCAGATCCGCGTTCGGGAAGCGGATCAGGTGGCGGGCGGCCGCGATGACCTCGGTGAGGTTGTGCGGCGCCATGTTGGTGGCCATGCCGACCGCGATGCCGGAGGCGCCGTTCACCAGGAGATTCGGGAAGGCGGCGGGCAGCGCGCCCGGCTCCTGCTCCTGGCCGTCGTAGTTGGGGGCGAAGTCGACCGTGTCCTCGTCGATGGACTCCGTCATCAGGCTCGCGGCCTCGGCGGCGCGGCACTCGGTGTACCGCATGGCGGCCGGCGGGTCGTCGTTGCCCAGCGAGCCGAAGTTGCCGTGGCCGTCGACGAGCGGCAGGCGCATCGAGAAGGGCTGGGCCATGCGCACCAGGGCGTCGTAGATCGACGCGTCGCCGTGCGGGTGCAACTTACCCATGACCTCGCCGACCACGCGGGCGCACTTCACATAGCCGCGGTCGGGGCGCAGGCCCATCTCGTTCATCTGGTAGACGATGCGTCGGTGCACCGGCTTGAGGCCGTCGCGGGCGTCGGGGAGCGCGCGGGAGTAGATGACCGAGTACGCGTACTCGAGGTACGAGCCCTTCATCTCGTCCACGACGTCGATGTCGAGGATCCGCTCCTCGTACGAGTCGTCGGGCGGCGGGGTCTTCGTGCTGCGGCGGGCCATCGCTGCCGGCTCCTCTTTTCTGGTCGCTCGCCTACGGGTCGCTCACGTCGGCCCTTTGGCTCACTCTTGCTGAAGCGTGAACGGGATCTGACGCGACCATTGTGGACCGCGGCACTGACAGTCCGGGCCAGGGCCCGGCCGGACCGCCGGGGCCCGCGACCGCACGGCTTCTCCCTCACGGTTGCCCGCAGGCTACGCGATCCGCTGTGGGCGTACGCGCTCCGGGAACTTCGCCGAGGGTCCGCACGCTTGCATACAGTGGCAGGACCGGCAGGAAAACCGCGGTTTCGACGACCGCGACCGCGATCGAAGGGACGTACATGCCCATGGGTCACACGGCCACAGACCAGGCAGGCACCGGGGGCCTGACAGCGACCGAGCACCGCCTGGCCAACGGCCTGCGCGTGGTGCTCTCCGAGGACCACCTGACCCCGGTCGCGGCGGTGTGCCTCTGGTACGACGTCGGTTCGCGCCACGAGGTCAAGGGGCGTACCGGCCTGGCTCACCTTTTCGAGCACTTGATGTTCCAGGGCTCCGGACAGGTCAAGGGCAACGGGCACTTCGAGCTCGTCCAGGGCGCGGGCGGCTCGCTCAACGGCACCACCAGCTTCGAGCGCACCAACTACTTCGAGACCATGCCGACCCACCAGCTGGAGCTCGCCCTCTGGCTGGAGGCCGACCGCATGGGCTCGCTGCTGGCCGCCCTCGACGAGGAGTCGATGGAGAACCAGCGTGACGTCGTCAAGAACGAGCGCAGGCAGCGCTACGACAACGTCCCCTACGGCACCGCGTTCGAGAAGCTGACCGCGCTCGCCTACCCCGAGGGCCACCCCTACCACCACACCCCGATCGGCTCGATGGCGGATCTGGACGCGGCCACGCTGGAGGACGCGCGCGCGTTCTTCCGGACGTACTACGCGCCGAACAACGCCGTGCTGTCGGTCGTCGGAGACATCGACCCGGAGCAGACGCTCGCCTGGATCGAGAAGTACTTCGGTTCCATCCCCTCGCACGACGGCAAGCCCGCGCCCCGCGACGGCTCCCTGCCCGAGATCATCGGTGAGCAGTTGCGCGAGGTCGTCGAGGAGGAGGTCCCCGCGCGCGCGTTGATGGCCGCCTACCGGCTGCCGCACGACGGCACCCGTGAGGCGGACGCGGCCGACCTCGCCCTCACCGTCCTCGGCGGCGGCGAGTCCTCCCGCCTCTACAACCGGCTCGTACGGCGCGACCGTACGGCCGTCGCGGCCGGCTTCGGACTGCTGCGGCTGGCCGGTGCGCCCTCCCTGGGCTGGCTCGACGTGAAGACCTCCGGTGACGTCGAGGTGCCGGTCATCGAGGCCGCCATCGACGAGGAACTCGCCCGGTTCGCCGAGGAGGGCCCGACCGCCGAGGAAATGGAGCGCGCCCAGGCCCAGTTGGAGCGCGAATGGCTGGACCGGCTCGGCACCGTCGCGGGCCGCGCCGACGAACTGTGCCGCTTCGCCGTCCTGTTCGGCGACCCTCAGCTCGCCCTGACCGCCGTACAGCGGGTCCTGGAGGTGAGCGCCGAGGAGGTGCAGGAGGTCGCCAAGGCCAAGCTGCGCCCCGACAACCGCGCGGTGCTGGTCTACGAGCCGCTCACCCCGGCCGAGATCGCCGACAGCGCCGAGGACGCCGCCGAGGACCCGGAAGCCGCGGCGACCGTAGAAGCCACCGACGAGAACGAGGAGGCGGCCAAGTGACCGAGCTCGCCGCGATGGAATTCCACCCGCAGCCGCAGGCGGGCGAGCCCAAGGTCTGGGCCTTCCCCGCCCCCGAGCGCGGGACGCTCGACAACGGCCTGACCCTCCTGCGCTGCCACCGCCCCGGCCAGCAGGTCGTCGCCGTCGAGGTGCTCCTGGACGCGCCCCTGGACGCCGAGCCGGCCGGCCTGGACGGTGTCGCCACAATCATGGCGCGCGCGTTCTCCGAGGGCACCGACAAGCACTCCGCCGAGGAGTTCGCCGCCGAGCTGGAGCGCTGCGGCGCCACCCTCGACGCGCACGCCGACCACCCGGGCGTCCGGCTCAGCCTCGAAGTGCCCGCCTCCCGCCTCGCCAAGGCGCTCGGTCTGCTGGCCGACGCGCTCAGGGCGCCCGCGTTCGCGGACAGCGAGGTCGAGCGGCTGGTCCGCAACCGCCTCGACGAGATCCCGCACGAGCTGGCCAACCCGTCCCGCCGCGCGGCCAAGGAGCTCTCCAGGGAGCTGTTCCCGGCGGACTCGCGCATGTCGCGTCCGCGCCAGGGCACCGAGGAGACGGTCGAGAACATCGACTCCGCGGCCGTACGCGCCTTCTACGAGAAGCATGTGCGCCCCGCCACCGCGACCGCCGTGGTCGTCGGCGACCTCACCGACATCGATCTGGACGCGCTGCTCCGTGACACTCTCGGCTCCTGGAAGGGCTCCACGGCCGAGCCGCGGCCCGTGCCGCCGGTGACCGCCGACGACACCGGCCGGGTCGTCATCGTGGACCGCCCCGGCGCCGTCCAGACGCAGCTGCTGATCGGCCGTATCGGCGCCGACAGGCACGCACGCGTGTGGCCCGCGCAGGTGCTCGGCACGTACTGCCTCGGCGGCACCCTCACCTCCCGCCTGGACCGCGTCCTGCGCGAGGAGAAGGGCTACACCTACGGCGTACGGTCGTTCGGCCAGGTCCTCAGGTCCGCTCCGGACGGTTCCGGCGCCGCGATGCTCGCCATCAGCGGCTCGGTCGACACCCCGAACACCGGTCCCGCGCTGGACGACCTGTGGAAGGTGCTGCGCACACTCGCCGAGGGCGGACTCACCGACGCCGAGCGCGATGTCGCCGTGCAGAACCTCGTCGGTGTGGCGCCGCTCAAGTACGAGACCGCGGCGGCCGTGGCGAGCACGCTGGCCGACCAGGTCGAGCAGCACCTGCCCGACGACTACCAGGCGACCCTGTACCAGCAACTCGCCGCGACCGGCACCGTGGAGGCCACCGCCGCCGTCGTGAACGCCTTCCCGGTGGACCGGCTGGTGACGATCCTGGTCGGCGACGCGGCCGCCATCAAGGAGCCCGTCGAAGCCCTCGGCATCGGCGAAGTCAAGGTCGTGACGGCCGAGTAGAGGCAAGTTGGCCTCGAAGGGGCCCTGGTGACGGGAGCGTCACCAGGGCCCCTTCGACACCCAACTCCCTCAGATGTCCGAATTGGGCAGGAGGTTGCCTGTCTGCCCTGTGGGATGCGCTACAAAAGCCCTGATCGGTTTGGGGATTGAAAGCGGGCCCGCTTAGCGTCCTCTGGGCTGTCCGTCAGGCACTGCGCCGCGCCCGCGGCACCGGACAGCCATCGCCGAGTCCCCGCATGGCGCGAGCCAGGGGAGCCGGGGACCCACACCACATGTCCCTGGGGTGAATCGGACGCCCGCGCATCGCGAGGGGGTCCGTAGGAGACCTTCCTGCTCCGAACCCGTCAGCTAACCCGGTAGGCGAGAAGGAAGGAAAGGACCAGCCACCACATGGCGTTCACCTGCGCCACCGGGAAGCACCGTCGTCCCAGCCGTATGAAGCGCACCACCGCACGCGCGGCCGGCGTCGCGGCCCTCGCCACCACCGGCGTCATCGGCGCCGTCGCCGCCCCGGCGTTCGCCGCCGACAACTCCGTCAGCTCCGTGGAACAGAGCGGCCTCATGCCCGTCGTCACCGTCGGCGACTCCCTCGCGGACCAGCTCGACGCCCAGGCAGAGGCCCAGGCGCAGGCCGCCGCGCAGAAGAAGGCGGCGGCGGAGGCCAAGCGCAAGGCCGAGGCGCGCGCCAAGGAGATACGCGAGGCCAAGGAGCGCGCCGCCCGCGAGGCCGAGCGCAAGCGTCTCAACGCCTTCGTCGCCCCGATCTCCGGTTCCTACATCTCCACCGGCTACAAGAGCGGCGGCTCCCTGTGGTCGTCCGGCAGTCACACCGGTGTCGACTTCCACGCCGCCAGCGGCACCTCCGTGCACGCGGTCGGTCGCGGCACCGTCGTCGAGGCCGGCTGGGGCGGGTCGTACGGCGACAACATCGTGATCAGGATGGCCGACGGCACGTACACCCAGTACGGCCACCTGTCGTCCATCGGCGTCTCGGTCGGCCAGTCGGTCACCCCCGGCCAGCAGATCGGGCTGTCCGGCGCGACCGGCAACGCCACCGGGCCGCACCTGCACTTCGAGGCGCGCACCACCCCCGAGTACGGCTCGGACATCGACCCCGTCGCCTACCTGCGCTCGCACGGCGTGAACGTCTGACGACCCAGCGCGCGACCATTGCGAGACCCCGGCTCCCCGAGCCGGGGTTTCGGCGTTTCCAGCGCCCCGTTGTCCAAAAAATATCCCTGGATTCCGGCCCGCCGTCGGAAATTCCCGCTCATTGCAATAGAGTCACTGAACACACGTCAATCGGCGACGTTTCACGGGGATTAAGACGGAGGTCGGACATGCGTATTCCGGCGCACTCGGTATGCACGGCGATCCGGGACGACATCGTCGCAGGTGTCCACGAGCGCGGGAGCCGGCTCACCGAGGAACTGCTCGCCCGCCGCTACGGCGTCTCCCGTGTCCCCGTCCGCGAGGCCCTGCGCACACTGGAGGCCGAGGGCTTCGTGGTGACGCGGCGGCACGCGGGCGCGTGCGTGGCCGAACCGACCGAGCAGGAGGGTGCCGACCTCCTGGAGATGCGCATGCTCCTGGAACCGCTCGGCGCCTCCCGGGCCGCCCAGCGGCGCACCGAGGCCCATCTGAAGGTACTGCGCGGCCTGGTCAGGCTCGGTCAGGAGCGGGCCAGGCGGGGCAACAGCGACGATCTGCGCTCCCTGGGGGGCTGGTTCCACGAGACGCTCGCGCAGGCCTCCGGCAGCCCCGCTCTGACCTCCATGCTGACCCAACTGCGGCACAAGATCGCCTGGATGTACGTCGTGGACGCACCGGCCGACCCCGTGGAGTCCTGGGTCGAGCACGGCGCGATCGTGGACGCGGTGGCGCGCGGCGACGGCGAGCGCGCGCGGGCGATCACGGCGCTGCACACCGAGCGCTCGGGCGCGGCGCACCGGCTGCGGACCGTCACCGGGAAGGAGCGCGCGGACCGTGTGAGGACCTCGCAACATCCTGTAAACGTGACGGGAGCTCGGCATTAACACGGGCACCGTATACAAAGAGGGGGTAATTCGCGGGGGACTATTCATGCTGCCCGCGCCAGGGAAATGCGAAGGGCCCGCCCGATAATTCGGACGAGCCCCTCGATGCTTTTCAGGGCACCTTTGCTCAGACGGTCTCGGGAAGCTCCTCGAGGCCCTCGGCGACCAGCTTCGCGAGCCGGTCGAGGGCCGCGTCCGCGCCCTCGGCGTCGGAGGCGAGGACGACCTCCTCGCCGCCCTGCGCGCCCAAGCCGAGAACGGCCAGCATGGAGGCCGCGTTGACGGGGTTGCCGTCGGCCTTGGCGATCGTCACCGGGATACCTGCGGCCGTGGCGGCCCGGACGAAGATGGAAGCGGGACGGGCGTGGAGGCCCTCGGCCCAGCCGACGTTGACGCGGCGCTCAGCCATGTGATGCTGCCCTTCGGTTCTCAGGGTTGTCTAGACCAGTTTCCCACACGTGAAGCGTCTCCGGAGGGGACCCGGAGTCCCTCCCGGGGCGACTCGTCGGACCGCGGCCTCGGCCCGACTTCCGTCCTTTGCGTTCTCGCGCGTTCTCCACAGACTGCCTCGCGCCGTTGTCGTACGCGAGCCGTACTCTGGGGCCCATGCAGAGCGCGTCGGACCGGCACGAGTACCCCGCCCACTGGGAGGCCGACGTAGTGCTGCGCGACGGCGGCACCGCGCGCATCAGGCCCATCACCGTCGACGACGCCGATCGCCTGGTCAGCTTCTACGAGCAGGTCTCGGACGAGTCGAAGTACTACCGCTTCTTCGCGCCCTACCCTCGCCTGTCCGCCAAGGACGTCCACCGCTTCACGCACCACGACTTTGTGGACCGGGTGGGGCTCGCCGCCACGGTCGGCGGCGAGTTCATCGCCACCGTACGCTACGACCGCATCGGCGCCGACGGCATGGCCGCCTCCGCCCCCGCCGACGAGGCCGAGGTCGCCTTCCTGGTCCAGGACGCCCACCAGGGGCGCGGCGTGGCCTCCGCCCTGCTCGAACACATCGGGGCCGTCGCGCGCGAGCGCGGCATCCGGCGCTTCGCCGCCGAGGTGCTGCCCGCCAACGTCAAGATGATCAAGGTCTTCACCGACGCCGGGTACACCCAGAAGCGCAGCTTCGAGGACGGCGTCGTACGCCTGGAGTTCGACCTGGAGCCCACCGACCGCTCGCTCGCCGTGCAGTACGCGCGCGAACAGCGCGCCGAGTCACGGTCCGTGCAGCGGCTGCTGACCCCCGGCTCCGTCGCCGTCGTCGGCGTCGGGCGCACCCCCGGCGGTGTGGGCCGCAGCGTGCTCGGCAACATCCGGGACTACGGCTTCAACGGCCGCCTGTACGCCGTGAACAAGGCGTTCCCCGAGGATCAGAAGGAGCTCGACGGCGTCCCCGCACACCGCTCGGTGCGCGACATCGACGGCCCCGTCGACCTCGCGGTCGTCGCCGTCCCGGCCGAGCAGGTCCCCGAGGTCGTCGCCGAGTGCGGGGCCCACGGCGTGCAGGGACTCGTCGTGCTCTCCGCCGGGTACGCCGAGAGCGGCCCCGAAGGACGCGAGCGCCAGCGTGAACTCGTGCGGCACGCACGCGCGTACGGCATGCGGATCATCGGCCCCAACGCCTTCGGGATCATCAACACCTCCCCGGACGTCCGGCTGAACGCCTCGCTGGCCCCCGAGACCCCCCGCCCCGGCCGGATCGGCCTGTTCGCCCAGTCCGGTGCCATCGGCATCGCCCTGCTCTCCCGACTGCACCGGCGCGGCGGCGGCGTCACCGGCGTGACCGGCGTCTCCACCTTCGTCTCCTCCGGCAACCGCGCGGACGTCTCCGGCAACGACGTCCTCCAGTACTGGTACGACGACCCGGACACCGACGTCGTCCTCATGTACCTGGAGTCCATCGGCAACCCCCGCAAGTTCACCCGCCTCGCCCGGCGCACGGCGGCGGCGAAGCCACTGGTCGTCGTGCAGGGGTCGGGCACCGCCCCGCAGGGCCACGCCGTCCGCGCCACGCGCCTGCCGCATGCGACGGTGTCCGCGCTGCTCCGGCAGGCCGGAGTGATCCGCGTGGACACCATCACCGAACTCGTCGACACCGGCCTCCTGCTGGCCCGCCAGCCGCTGCCCACCGGACCGAGGGTGGCGATCCTCGGCAACTCCGAGTCGCTCGGCCTGCTCACCTACGACGCGTGCGTGGCCGAGGGACTCCGGCCGTCGACCCCGCTGGACCTGACCACCGCGGCCGCGCCGGAGGACTTCCACGAGGCCCTCGCGCGCGCGCTCGCCGACGACGCGTACGACGCGGTGATCGTGACGGCCATCCCGGCGGTCGGCGAGGGATCCGCAGGCGACGCCGCCCTCGCCGAGGCGCTCAGATCCGCGGCGGAGCAGGTTCCCGGCAAGCCGGTCCTGGTGGTCCATGTCGAGCTCGGCGGCCTCGCGGAGGCCCTGTCGGCGGCGACCAGCACCGCGCCCCAGGCCGCCGCGGGCCCGCCGAAGATCCGCGCCGACCACCCGTTCCGCGCCCTGGACCGGCTGCGCGCCACGCAGGCCCCCGCGCAGCCGCCCGCCCCCGGGAACAGCGACCGCCTCATCCCCGCCTACCCCGCCGCCGAGCGCGCGGTGCGGGCCCTGGCCGATGTCGTGCAGTACGCCCAGTGGCGCCGGGAGGCGGCCGAACCCGGCAAGGTGCCCGAGTACGAGAACATCGACCAGAAGGGCGCCGCCGCCCTGATCGACGGACTGCTCACGCGCGGACAGGGCCTCACCCTCGGCACCGAGGAGACCTGCGAGCTGCTCGCCACATACGGCATCCAGGCCCACCGCGCCCTGCCCGCCGCCACCGCCGACGCCGCCGTCCGAGCCGCCGCCACCCTCGGCTACCCGGTCGCCCTCAAGGCCACCGCCCCGCACCTGCGCCACCGCGCCGACCTCGGCGGCGTACGCCTCGACCTCGCGGACGAGGAGCAGCTGCGGCGGGCGTACTCGGAGCTGACCGAGCTGTTCGGCACGCCGGACGAACTGCGGCCCGTGGTGCAGGGGATGGCCCCGCGCGGGGTGGACACGGTGATCCGGGCCGTCATCGACCCCGCCGCCGGCGCCGTGCTGTCCTTCGGGCTCGCCGGGGCCGCCTCACAGCTGCTCGACGACACCGCCCACCGGCTGATTCCGGTCACCGACCGGGAGGCGACGAGCCTCGTCCGCTCGATCCGGACCGCGCCGCTCCTCTTCGGCTGGCGCGGTTCCACCCCGGTCGACACACCCGCACTGGAGGAACTCCTGCTGCGGGTGTCCCGGCTGGTCGACGACCATCCCGAGGTCGTCGCGGTCACCCTGGAGCCGGTCGTCGTCGCCCCACGCGGCCTGAGCGTGCTCGGCGCCTCCGTACGGCTCGCGCCGCCGCCCGCCCGCGACGACCTCGGCCCGCGGACCCTTCCCGCGTACTGAGCGGCGGCGATCGGTGCCTCGCAGTCAGTGGTCCACCGTAGGATGGACGTCATGGCCAAGACCAGTACGACGACCCAGGGGCTGCGTGCGGCGATCGAGCGCAGCGGCTACTACCCGGCCCTCGTGGCCGAGGCGGTGGAGGCCGCTGTGGGCGGCGAGCCCATCCGGTCGTACCTGGTCCACCAGGAGACGACGTTCGACCAGAACGAGGTGCGGCGGCATGTGACCGTGCTCGTCCTCACCGAGAACCGCTTCATCGTCAGCCACACCGACGAGCAGGCCGCGGACAGCACGTCCCCCACGCCTTACGCCACCACCTCCACCGAGTCCGTGAAGCTCGGCCGGATCTCGTCGGTCGTGGTCAGCCGGGTCGTCGCGAACCCGGAGCAGTACCAGCCGGGCACCCTGCCCCGCGAGGTCGTGCTGACCATCGGCTGGGGCGCCGTCTCCCGTATCGACCTGGAGCCCGCCGCCTGCGGCGACCCCAACTGCGAGGCGGACCACGGCTACACCGGCAGCTCCACCGCGGACGACCTCAGCCTGCGCGTCAGCGAGGCGGGGGACGGCCCGGACACCGTGCGCCAGGCGCTCGCCTTCGCGCAGGCCATCTCCGAGGCGACCGCGGACGTCACCCGCTGATGGCCCACCCGTCTCCCCCCGCCGCCCATGATCGAGGACGCTCCGCGTCCACCCCTCCTGATTCCGCCTCCGCCTGGGACCACCCGGAACCCCTGGCCCTCGACACCGCACCCGTCCCCGAGTACGGCACCGGCTCCCTCGCCGACCTGCTGCCCACCCTGGCCGCCGGCATGGCCGTACCGGGCACCACCGCCGCGATCCAGGAGCTCACCCCCGCCGACCGGAACTGCGTGTTCCTGATCGACGGCCTCGGCTGGGAGCAGCTGAAGGCGCACCCGGACGAGGCGCCCTTCATGACCTCCCTGCTGGCCAGCTCGCGCGGCGGCACCGGCCGCCCCCTGACCACCGGCTACCCGGCGACCACCGCGACCTCCCTCGCCTCCGTCGGCACCGGCCGCCCGCCCGGCGCCCACGGCCTGCCCGGCTACACCGTGCGCAACCCGGCCACCGGCGAGCTGATGAACCAGCTGCGCTGGCAGCCGTGGACCAAGCCGCAGGCCTGGCAGCCGTACCCGACGGTCTTCCAGCTCGCGGACCAGGCCGGGGTGCACGCCGCCCAGGTCTCCTCGCCCACCTTCCAGAACACCCCGCTCACCAAGGTCGCGCTCAGCGGCGGCACGTTCCACGGCCGGCTGTCCGGCGAGGAGCGCGTGGACCTCGCGGCCGAGCAACTCGCCGCCGGTGACCGCTCGTTGGTCTACACCTACTACGCCGAGGTCGACGGCGCGGGACACCGCTTCGGCGTCGACTCCGACACCTGGCGCGGCCAGCTGATGTACGTCGACCGCCTCGTCCAGCGCCTGGCCGAGCAACTGCCCCCGAACAGCGCGCTGTACGTCACCGCCGACCACGGCATGCTTGACATCCCCTTCGACGAGCAGCACCGCATCGACTTCGACGAGGACTGGGAACTGCGCGCCGGAGTCGCCCTGTTGGGCGGCGAGGGCCGGGCCCGCCACGTCTACGCGGTGCCCGGCGCCGCGGGCGACGTGCTGACCTGCTGGCGCGAGGTCCTCGGCGAGCAGTTCTGGGTCGCCTCCCGGGACGAGGCCGTCGCTGCGGGCTGGTTCGGGCCGCCGGACCAGTTCGAGGAGCGGGTGTACGACCGGATCGGCGACGTGGTCGCCGCCGCCCGCGACGACGTCCTCCTCATCGCGACCGAGCGGGAGCCGAAGGAGTCGGCGATGGTCGGCAACCACGGTTCGATGACCCCCGCCGAGCAGCTCGTCCCGCTGCTCGAAGTACGCTCCTGAAGCCGACCCGGCCCCCTCGCCCACAGAACCGAAAGGTGCTCGACCTCCCATGCCCGAGCTGGTGTTCTTCTCCGGAACCATGGACTGCGGGAAGTCCACGCTGGCTCTCCAGATCGAGCACAACCGTTCGGCGCGTGGCCTGACGGGCATGATCTTCACGCGGGACGACCGGGCCGGGGAGGGCAAGCTGTCCTCGCGGCTCGGTCTGGTGACGGACGCGGTCGAGGTCGAGGACGGCCAGGACCTGTACGCCTACCTCGTCGACCACCTCTCCCGCGGCGGGCGTGCGGACTACGTGATCGCGGACGAGGCGCAGTTCCTCGTGCCGGAGCAGATCGACCAACTGGCCCGTGTGGTCGACGACCTGGACCTCGACGTCTACGCCTTCGGCATCACCACCGACTTCCGCTCCAAGCTGTTCCCCGGCTCCCAGCGCCTGGTGGAGCTCGCCGACCGGGTCGAGGTCCTCCAGGTCGAGGCCCTGTGCTGGTGCGGCGCCCGGGCCACGCACAACGCCCGTACGGTCAACGGCGAGATGGTCGTCGAGGGCGCCCAGGTGGTCGTCGGAGACGTCAACCAGGCCGACGACATCGGCTACGAGGTCCTGTGCCGTCGGCACCACCGTCGCCGTATGACCGCGGGAACCGCCCGTGCGGCCGCGCTGTCCCCGGACGTCCTGCCGGTCCCGTCGGCCGGGGAGCACTTCTGACCCGAGGCCGTCAGGGCCTCAGTGGGGGTTCTCGATCAGCGAGAACCGCGCCCCCTCCGGATCCGCCACCGTGGCCACGCGACCGTGCGGGCTGTCGTGCGGCGGGCGCAGCACATGACCGCCCAGGTCGGTGAGGAGGCGGGTGGCGGCGGTCGCGTCGGCCACCTCGAAGTACGTCATCCAGTGCGGCCCCCGGTCGCGGGGGAGGCCGTGCCCGACACCGTGGAGGCCGGCCACGGGGCGGCCCGCGGCGTGGAGCGTGACGTAGTCGAAGCCGGCGGAGACCACCGGCTCTCCCTCCTGGCCGAACACCGTCTCGTAGAACTTGGTGACGCCCACCGTCTCGAAGGTGAGCAGCTCGTGCCAGGCCGGAGTGCCCGGTACGCCCGCGACGGAGGTCCCCAGATGCGCCGCCGCCTGCCACACCCCGAAGACGGCGCCGGACGGGTCCGAGCCGATCACCAGCCGTCCGGCGTCCCCGGCGTCCAGCGGGCCCACGCCCACCGTGCCGCCGCACAGCCGGACCGACTCGGCCGTCAGGTCGATGTCCTCGGAGGCGAAGTAGGGCGTCCAGGCGACCGGAAGATGGCGGTCGGGCGGCAGCTGTCCGATCCCGGCGACGTCCTGGCCGTCCAGCAGGGCCCGGACATAGGGCCCGAGCTGCTGCGGGCCCGGCACGAACTCCCAGCCGAACAGCGCCCCGTAGAACTCCTGGGTCGCGGTCAACCCGTGCACCATCAGACTCACCCAGCAGGGCGTACCGGGCGTGTGCCGAGCGGGCGGGGCGGCCGCCCCCCTTGCCTCGGTCATCGTCACTCTCTCCTCGGCCCCTCGCGGTGGCCGTGTCGTGTCCGCTGTCCGGACCTCCGTGCCGATGCTCGCACCGGCCACGGCGCCGCGCGCTCCGGGCGCGCCGCCGCGAGGCCTCCCATGCCGGGAGGGTGCCTGCGGCGCGGCTGCCCGACCCTTGCCACGCGATGGCCGACGGATGTCGATCGGCTGTACAGCATGTGCCCGTTCCCGTACGCCTGGTGACCGGGCCTGTCCGGCGGAGCAGAGTAGCCGGACATGGACGACACGGCCACCCCGTGCGCGAGGATGGTGGCCATGAACGCCATCATCTCCGCATCCGAACTCGCGAGCGACCTGGCGGGCCCGAACCCGCCCGTCCTGCTCGACGTCCGCTGGCAGCTGAGCGTGGCCAAGGCGGCCGGCGAGCCGCCCTTCGACGGCCGGGCCGAGTACGCGGCCGGGCACCTCCCGGGCGCGGTCTACGTAGACCTGGACCGGGAGTTGGCCGGTCCCGTCGGCACCGGTGGGCGGCACCCGCTGCCCGACCTCGCGGAGTTCGGCGCCGCGATGCGCCGGGCGGGTGTCTCCTCGGGGCGGCCGGTGGTCGTGTACGACGGCGGGCAGGGCTGGGCAGCCGCCCGCGCGTGGTGGCTGCTGCGCTGGACAGGTCACCCGGACGTGAGAGTCCTCGACGGCGGATTGACGTCCTGGCAGGGACCGCTGCAGTCGTCTCTGCCGGGTCCCGCCCTCGCCGAGGGCGACTTCGAGCCGATGCCCGCGGCGGCCGGCCTGCTCGACGCCGACGCGGCCGCCGCGCTGGCCCGCGCGGGTGTGCTGCTGGACGCGCGCGCGGGGGAGCGGTACCGCGGTGAGGTGGAGCCGATCGACCGCGTGGGCGGCCACATCCCGGGCGCCCGCTCCGCGCCCACCACGGACAACGTCGGCCCGGAGGGCCGCTTCCTGCCGGCGGAGGAGCTGAACGCCCGCTTCAAGGCCCTCGGCGCCACCGAGGACACCGAGGTCGGCGTCTACTGCGGCTCCGGTGTCTCCGGCGCCCACGAGGTCCTGGCCCTGGCGGTCGCGGGCATCCCGGCCGCGCTGTACGTCGGTTCCTGGTCGGAGTGGTCCTCGGACCCGGAGCGACCGGTCGCCGTGGGCCCGGATCCCCAGTAGCCCCCGGGCCGTACGACGGGAAAGGGCCGCACTCGACGAGCGCGGCCCTGATCCTCGTACGACTGACTACTCCTGCTTCTTCCGCCGCGTGCCGAACACGATCTCGTCCCAGCTCGGGACCGCCGCTCTGCGGCCCGGACGGACGCCGTCGGCCTCGGCCTGGCGGTCGGTCGCGCCGATGAGGCGGTCGCGGTGGCTGGCCACCGAACGCGGCATGAGGACGTCCGCGTAGGCGGAACCGGCCGAGGCCGCAGGAGCGGGCGGCTCCTCCACCTCGGGCTCCTCCTCCAGGGCGGGCGGTTCCTCGATGCTCGCCGTCTCGGAGGGCCGCTCCGGTACGACCATGTCGCCCCGGAAACTCGGTACGGCCTCCAACAGGCTGGTCAGCGAGTCCCGTTCACCCACGGACTCCTCGACGGGCTCGGCCGGGGGCAGGCTCGGCCGGTCGAGGGCGCGGTCCAGCGGACGGTCGCGCGGCAGCCGTGCGATCCGCGGCACGAACGGGAAACTGGGCTCCGGCGCGCCGAGGTCCTCGGACTCGCCGATCAGCGAGCGGGCCTCCTCGTCGACGGCCTGGACGAGCCGCCTGGGCGGGTCGTAGGTCCAGCTCGCCGAGTGCGGTTCGCCCGCGACGCAGTAGACCAGCAGGACCTCCCAGGTGCCGTCGTCACGACGCCACGAGTCCCACTGGACGGTGTCCTTCTCGGCGCCGCGCAGCAACAGCCGCTCCTGCACGGCCTCGCCGAGCTGCGGTCCGGCGTTCTCGCCGGGCCGGCGGACCGGGGTCTTGCGGGCTCGTTCGGCCATGAAGGCGCGCTCGGCGAGCACGGGGCCCTCGAAGCGCCGTACACGGTCTACGGGGATGCCTGCGAGCTGGGCTACCTCTTCCGCGGTGGCACCAGCGCGTATACGCGCCTGGATGTCGCGGGGACGGAGATGGCTTTCGACCTCGATCTCGATCTGGCCGAGGCGCGGACGGTCGCCGCGCACCGCTGCGCGTAGCCGCTCGTCGATCGGAAGCGTGTACTCCGTTGAGTCGGCAGCCTTCAGCACCAGCCGTGTGCCGTCATTGGAGACGGCCACGACACGCAGTTCGGGCATGGGGACCTCCCGGGTGGTGCCTGCCGACGTCACGTGCGTCGCTGCTTCCGCTAGTCGAGTGTGGCCTGCCCGGGTGCAGCCTGCCACAACCTTGCCGAGTTGCCCGGCGTGTCGGGCCTGGGCCCTGGATCGCCGTTATGGCACGGTTACTTATTCGCAACGCTAAGTGACCAACTCCGTCACCCTGTGCAACTAGCCCCCTCCCGGCCGCCCTTGAAGGCCACGGACGCCCTGGCGGGAGACCGGACCCAGGGCTCGCAACAGTACTCCATTTGGGCCACGTGCGTGGATTGGCGCGCCACTCAACTTCGTTCAAGAAGCGCTCTCCGGTCGTTCGTTGAGCGGGTTTCGGGATCTTGGGCGTGGCGTAGTTCACGGAACCACCAGAAACGGAGCTATCGGCTTCGTGCGTATGTCCGGCGACCGAGCTGTTATGCCCCCAACACCCGCCGCAAGTAGTCGTTCTGGAACCGGCGGTCGGGATCGAGTCGGTCCCGGAGCGCGGTGAACTCGCCGAAGCGCGGGTAGACGCCGTCGAAGTACTCGGCGTCACGGGTGTGCACCTTCCCCCAGTGCGGGCGCCCCTCGTGCGCGGTGAAGATCCGCTCCGCGGCCGTGAAGTACGCCTGGTACGGCGTCCCCTTGACCATGTGGACGGCGATGTACGCGCTGTCACGGCCCGAGGCGGTGGACAGCGTGATGTCGTCCGCGGGCGCGGTGCGCACCTCCACGGGGAAGCTGACCCTCAGCCCGGAACGCTCGAGAGCCGTCCTCAGTTCGCGCAGCGTCTCGACGACGGCCTCGCGCGGGACGGCGTACTCCATCTCCACGAACCGCACCCGGCGCGGCGATGTGAAGACCTTGTACGGGATGTCGGTGTACGTCCGCGCGGACAGCGCCTTGCTGGAGATCCGCGCGATCGAGGGGATCGTGCCCGGTGCCGCGCGGCCCACCCACTGCGCCACCTGGAAGACGCCGTTGGAGAGGAACTCGTCCTCGAACCAGCCCTGGAGTTGCGGCACCGGCTTCTCCGGGCCCGCGCTGCGGTTGTTGCGCTTGGTGTTGGTGCTCCCGGTGTGCGGGAACCAGTAGAACTCGAAGTGTTCGTTCTCGGCCCAGAGTTCGTCGAAGGCACTGGTGACCTTGTCGAAGCTCATGGGCTCCTCGCGGGCCGTGAGCAGGAAGATCGGCTCGACGGCGAAGGTGATCGCGGTGACGATGCCGAGCGCGCCCAGGCCGATCCGGGCGGCCGCGAAGACCTCGGGGTTCTCCTTCTCGGAGCAGGAGAGCACCGAGCCGTCGGCCGTGACCAGTTCGAGGCCCTTGATCTGGGCGGCTATCGAGGCCGAGTCGCGGCCCGTGCCGTGGGTTCCCGTGCTGGTGGCTCCCGAGACCGTCTGTTCCATGATGTCGCCCATGTTGGTGAGCGACAGGCCCTCACGCGCGAGAGCCATGTTGAGCCTCTTGAGCGGCGTACCGGCCTCCACCGTGACGGTCATGGCGTCCCGGTCGATGTCGCGGATGCCGGTCAACAGTTGAGGGCGGATCAACACACCGTCGGTCGCGGCGATCGACGTGAAGGAGTGCCCGGTGCCGACGGCCTTCACCTTGAGACCGTCCTCGGCGGCCTTGCGTACGGCAGCCGCCAGCTCGTCGACCGAGGCGGGCGTGACCTCCCGCGCGGGGCGCGCGGAAACATTGCCGCCCCAGTTACGCCACGTGCCGTTCTTCGCGCTCGCTGCCGTGCTCAACGCTGCCTCCCCGACGTGGAGCCGGCCTCTTGAGCCGGCGGTACCCCAGGAAACCGACCGCGACCGCGACGGCCCCGGACACCGCCGGAACCCCGTACCCGGCACGCGCACCGGCCGCGTCGATCACCCAGCCGGCCACGGAGGAGCCGAGCGCGACCCCGACCGCGAGCCCGGTACTGATCCAGGTCATTCCCTCGGTCAGTTGCGCGCGTGGTACGTGCTGCTCGATCAGGGACATGGTCGTGATCATCGTGGGAGCGATGGACAGGCCCGCTACGAACAGCGCCACGGCCAGAAACGGCAAGTTTCCGACCAGTAGGAGGGGGATCATACTCACGGCCATGGCGCATATGCCCAGCAGCCAGCGAGGTTCGGGCCGCCCCCCGAAGTGCAACAGTCCGAACACGAGGCCCGCGACGCAGGAGCCCGCCGCGTAGAGGGCGAGCACGAGGCTGGCGGCGGCCTTGTGGCCCTGCTCGTCGGCGAAGGCCACGGTGACCACGTCCACCGCCCCGAAGATCGCCCCGGTCGCCACGAAGGTGGCCACCAGGACCTGCAGGCCCGGCGCGCGCAGTGCCGTACGGCCGCCGTCCTGCCCGCGCGGGTGCGGGGCCGGCTCGGTGGCCCGCTGCGCGGTCAGCCAGAACACGCCGACCGCCAGGAAGCAGGCGGCGAGCAGCGGACCCGCCTCCGGGAACCAGGCCGTGGACAAGCCGATGGAGATGATCGGACCGAAGATGAAGCAGACCTCGTCGATCACCGACTCGAAGGAGTACGCGGTGTGCAGCTGCGGGGTGCCGCGGTACAGGGCCGCCCACCGCGCGCGGATCATCGCGCCGAGGCTCGGCACCGAGCCGATGCCGACGGCGCACACGAACAGCACCCAGTCCGGCCAGCCGAAGTGCGCGGCGAGCAGCATCCCGGCGGACGCCACCAGTGCGAGAAGGGTCGCCGGGCGCAGCACTCGCCGCTGGCCGTGCAGGTCCACCAGCCGGGAGACCTGCGGGCCGATCGCCGCGGCGGCCAACGCGATGGTGGCCGACAGCGAGCCCGCGAGGCCGTACCTGCCAGTGAGCTGGGAGATCATCGTGACCACGCCGATGCCCATCATCGACAGCGGCATCCGGCCGACGAAGCCCGCGGCGGAGAACCCCTTGGAGCCGGGGGCGGCGAACAGGGCGCGGTAAGGGCTGGGCACAGGGTCTCCGGTCGGCCGGTGAGCAGCGGCTCGGGTGGCGGTAAGGCGCGAATGCGACTCATACAGCTTACGGGTGCGGGGTTCCGACGCACCCCGCGGGACGCCCGGGAACCCCGGCCGGCCACCCCGCCGTTTCCCGCCTGTCAGTACCGGATGACAGGATCGCCCCATGCGAGACGCGCTCGACGCCACCCCCTACGACGCCCTGCTCCTGCTCTCGTTCGGAGGCCCCGAGGGCCCGGACGACGTTGTCCCGTTCCTGGAGAACGTGACACGTGGGCGTGGCATCCCCAAGGAACGCCTGAAGGAAGTCGGTCAGCACTACTTCCGGTTCGGCGGGGTCAGCCCCATCAACGACCAGAACCGTGCCCTGCTGGACGCCCTGCGCAAGGACTTCGCGGACCACGGCCTGGACCTGCCCATCCACTGGGGCAACCGCAACTGGGCGCCCTACCTCACGGACACCCTGCGCGAGATGGTCGCCGACGGCCACCGCCGCGTCCTGGTCCTCGCCACCAGCGCCTACGCCTCCTACTCGGGCTGCCGCCAGTACCGCGAGAACCTCGCCGAATCGCTGGCAGCTCTGGAGTCCGAGGGCCTGGAGCTGCCGAAGATCGACAAGCTGCGGCACTACTTCAACCACCCCGGCTTCCTGGAGCCCATGATCGACGGGGTGATCGAGTCCCTCGCCGAGCTCCCCGAGGACGTCCGCGACGGCGCCCACATCGCCTTCTCGACCCACTCGATCCCGACCGCGTCCGCGGACACCTCCGGGCCGGTCGAGGGTCACGGCGAGGGCGGGGCGTACGTCGCGCAGCACCTGGAGGTCGCCCGGCTGATCGCGGACGCCGTCCGGGAGCGCACCGGCGTCGACCACCCCTGGCAGCTCGTGTACCAGTCGCGCTCCGGCGCCCCGCACATCCCGTGGCTGGAGCCCGACATCTGCGACCACCTGGAGGAGCGCCACGAGTCCGGCGTCCCGGCCGTGGTGATCGCCCCCATCGGTTTCGTCTCCGACCACATGGAGGTCCTCTACGACCTCGACACGGAGGCGAAGGCCAAGGCGGAGGAACTGGGCCTGCCGATGCGCCGCTCGGCGACCGTCGGCGACGACCCGCGGTTCGCCGCCGCGATCCGCGACCTGGTCCTTGAGCGCGCCGCCGTCGAGCGCGGACAGGAGGTCACGCCCTGCGCCCTCGGCGCGCTCGGGGCCGACCACAACGTCTGCCCGGTCGGCTGCTGCCCGGCCCGTGCCGCCAAGCCCGCCGCCGCGGGCGTCGACAGTCCCTACGCGTGAGGAGCCCCGTGACCGACCCCCTGCACGCGGAACTGCTTCGGCTGGCTCAGGAGGCCGCCCGCCGCGCCGGCACCCTGCTGCGCGACGGCCGCCCGGCCGACCTCGCGGTCGCCAGGACCAAGTCCAGCCCCATCGACGTGGTGACCGAGATGGACATCGCGGCGGAGAAGCTGATCACCGACCTGATCTCCGGGCACCGCCCGGGCGACGGCTTCCTCGGTGAGGAGGGTGCCGCCACGGAGGGCACCAGCGGGATCCGCTGGGTCATCGACCCGCTCGACGGCACGGTCAACTACCTCTACGGCCTGCCGACCTGGTCCGTCTCCATCGCGGCCGAGCAGGACGGCGAGACCGTCGTCGGGGTCGTCGCGGCGCCGATGCGCGGCGAGACGTACCACGCGGTCCGCGGTGAGGGCGCCTGGGCCACGGGTGCGTGGGAGGGCGAGCGCAGGCTGGCCTGCCGCCCGGCGCCGCCCCTGGAGCAGGCCCTGGTGTCGACGGGCTTCAACTACGTGACCGAGGTCCGCACCCATCAGGCCGAGGTGGCCCGGAAGATGATCCCCCTCCTGCGCGACATCCGCCGCGGCGGCTCGGCGGCGGTCGACCTGTGCGACCTGGCCGCGGGCCGCCTGGACGGCTACTACGAGCGCGGGCTGAACGCCTGGGACTACGGGGCGGGCGACCTCATCGCCCGAGAGGCGGGCGCCTTGACCGGCGGGCGCCCCGGAGAGCGCCCGAACCCCGCCCTCACCGTGGCCGGCACTCCGGGAGTCTTCGAGCCGCTCCAGCAGCTCCTGGAGGACTTCGGCGCCTGGCACGACTGACAGGCGGACTCCGGGCGAACACGACGTGAACAGGCCCGTACACCGACGCAGCGGGCCCCCGGCGCTGGATTCGCCGGGGGCCCGCTGTCGTGCCGCGAAGCCGATCAGACGCTAGACGCTGACCTCCACACCGTGTTCGGCCGCGAGGCGGCGCAGGTCGTCGAGCTCGCCCTGCTCCACCTCGACGAGGAAGTCGTCGCCCTCGTCGCGGGCCCGCGTCAGGTCGGTCTCGGTCGCCCTTATCCGCTGCAGAAGTCCTGCGGTGAATGCGTCCATGCTGCGCCCCCTCGTCCTGGGTCGTGGGTCGATGGCACGGGGGTGTGCCGTTCGGAAGGGGCGATCACGTCTCCTGCAGGTGCCCAGCGCTGCCCAGGCCGGGCGGCGACGGTGCCGGACACCCACGCCCGCTCTGCGGAAGCGGACAGAGCCGTGCCGCATGGTGGTACGGCACATGCAGAGCGTGATCGCGGGGTGTAAAGCCGTCCTCCCCCCGCTCCCTTCGACGGAAACCTCAACCGCGCGAGAAAATCCCGCATTCCCGCTCTCACACCCGTCTTTCAGTTGCCCCTCACCCGCCTTACAGCCGACTTATGGCCGAAAAGGGCAGGATGGAGGCCAACACTCACCCGGACCCCTGCCCGCCGCGTGCCCGAAACGCGCTACGCGGGTGGACACAGGAAGGACAAGCGACGTGCGCGTACTCGTCGTCGAGGACGAGCAGCTGCTCGCCGATGCGGTGGCCACCGGACTGCGCCGGGAGGCCATGGCCGTCGACGTCGTGTACGACGGTGCGGCCGCCCTGGAACGCATCGGCGTCAACGACTACGACGTGGTAGTCCTCGACCGTGACCTCCCCCTGGTCCACGGTGACGACGTCTGCCGCAAGATCGTCGAACTCGGCATGCCCACGCGCGTGCTGATGCTCACGGCCTCCGGTGACGTCAGCGACCGCGTCGAGGGCCTGGAGATCGGCGCCGACGACTATCTGCCCAAGCCCTTCGCGTTCAGCGAGCTGACGGCACGCGTGCGTGCCCTCGGCCGACGCACCAGCGTGCCGTTGCCGCCGGTCCTGGAGCGCGCCGGGATCAAGCTCGACCCCAACCGCCGCGAGGTGTTCCGCGACGGCAAGGAAGTCCAGCTCGCCCCCAAGGAGTTCGCCGTCCTGGAGGTGCTGTTGCGCTCCGAGGGCGCCGTCGTCTCCGCGGAGCAGCTCCTGGAGAAGGCCTGGGACGAGAACACCGACCCCTTCACCAACGTTGTGCGGGTGACCGTCATGACCCTGCGCCGCAAGCTGGGCGAACCCCCGGTGATCGTCACGGTCCCCGGCTCGGGCTACCGGATCTGATACCCGTGGCCTCGTCTCCCGCGCCTCCCCAGGCGCCCCCGAAGCCCACGTGGGACCCCAGGAGGCCGGCGCCGCCGCTGCCGTGGCTGCGCCCGACCATCCGCATAAGGCTCACGCTGCTGTATGGCGGCATGTTCCTGATCGCGGGCATCCTGCTGCTGTCGATCATCTACCTGATCGCCGCCCAGGCGCTGAACGTCGGCAGCGAACTGCCCTTCAAGATCACCGAGGGCAGGATCGCCAGCGACATCTGCAACCTGCCCTCGGACGTCTCACCCGACGTCATGAACAAGGCCATGGACAGCTGCGTCAACGACCAGCGCCAGCACGCCCTGGACAACCTGCTCAGCCGCTCGCTGCTGGCCCTGCTCGGCCTCGCGATCATCGCCTTCGCCTTCGGCTACGCGATGGCGGGACGGGTCCTGTCGCCGCTCGGCCGGATCCTGCGCACCGCGCGCTCGGTGGCCGGCTCCGATCTCTCCCGCCGTATCGAGCTGGACGGCCCGGACGACGAGCTCAAGGAACTGGCCGACACCTTCGACGACATGCTGGAGCGCCTGGAGCGGGCCTTCACGGCCCAGCAACGCTTCGTCGGCAACGCCTCGCACGAACTGCGGACACCGCTGGCGATCAACCGCACGCTCCTGGAGGTACACCTGTCCGATCCGGGCGCGCCGGTGGAGCTCCAGCAGCTGGGCAAGACACTGCTGGCCACCAACGAGCGCAGTGAACAGCTCGTGGAAGGCCTGCTGCTGCTCGCCCGCAGCGACAACCAGATCGTCGAGCGCAAGCCCGTGGACCTCGCCGAGGTCGCCGAGCAGGCGGTCGACCAGGTGCTCGGCGAGGCGGCGGCCAAGGGCGTGGCGATCCGCGGCGAACAGAAGTCGGCGGTCGTCCAGGGCAACGGCGTCCTGCTGGAGCGCATCGCCCTGAACCTGGTGCAGAACGCCGTGCGCTACAACGTGCCGGAGGACGGCTGGGTCGAGGTGACCACGGCCGTCGAGAACGGTCACGCGGTCCTCACGGTCTCCAACACGGGCCCGGTCGTGCCGGCGTACGAGGTCGACAATCTCTTCGAGCCCTTCAAGCGGCTGCGCGGCGCCGACCGTACCGGCAGCGACAAGGGCGTCGGGCTGGGCCTGTCCATCGTGCGGTCCGTGGCACGGGCGCACGGCGGGCACATCACGGCTCAGCCGCGCGAAGGGGGTGGGCTGATGATGCGAGTCACCCTGCCGGTCTGAGATCATGGCCCCGCACCGAGGTCGACACACGGGGATGTTCGCTTTGCGCGGAATTTTCTGGGCACTGGGCGAACCATCCCGTGTGTGATCGATCACAAGGGAGAATTTCCCGCCATCTACTCTCGGTGATCATGCACCCTGTCGGAAAGCCGGGATAATCCGGGTTTTCAGGGGTCCTGCTCACGGGAAGTACACGGTGAGACGCCTTTGAAGTGCGGGATTCGGACCGTGTACGGTCCCGATCGCCATCCAACCCGATCACTCAAGAGGAGTCCGGTTGGGTGTCGATTGAGTAACAGACCTTGATGTGAGGCAAAATCTCCGCCTCGGGTCGGGCACAAGTCCGGCCTCTCACGCGTTACGTGCGCTGGAGACACCGCAGACACCCAGAGGGGGAGAGCGACATGGCAACGGATTACGACACCCCACGCAAGACCGACGACGACGTCGACTCGGACAGCCTTGAAGAGCTCAAGGCGCGTAGGAACGACAAGTCGACCTCCGCAGTGGACGTCGACGAGTTCGAGGCCGCCGAAGGCCTGGAACTGCCCGGAGCGGACCTCTCGAACGAGGAGCTGGCCGTCCGGGTGCTGCCCAAGCAGCAGGACGAGTTCACCTGCATGAGCTGCTTCCTGGTGCACCACCGCAGCCAGCTGGCCCGAGAGAAGAACGGCCAGCCGATCTGCCGCGACTGCGACTGAGGGCGGGTCGGGCATGACTGGCTCGACCCCTCCTTGGAAGCGCCGCTCCCCCCAGCAGGGAGCGGGGCAGGGGCCGTCCGACGGCCCCCACCGCGCGCGTGACGACGAGCGGGGCTCTTCCGGTCCGGGAGCCTCGCTCGAACCGGTGGCCGACCGGGTTGACCTCCCGGTGCAGGCCGATTCGACCAGGACGCCCGCACCCGGCGCCGGACTGGGGGTCCCCCCGCTCGAGCGAAGTCGAGAGTGGGGGAGGGTGTCGGCGATCCGGGACAGGGCCCGGGAAGGGGTCCGCAAGGGCGGCAGCCGGGCCAGGGCGGGCCTGTCGTACCTCACTGACCGGATCATCGAGAACGCCCCGCGTATCCCCGTACGGGACCTCGCGACCCTCCGCCGCCAGTTCCCCGGTCTTGGACCCGAGGAGCTCGCGGACAAGCTCGTCACCGGCGCCGCGAGCGCCACGGCGACGGTCGGAGCGGGGGTCGGCGCGGCGGCGATGCTTCCGGTGCCGCCGGCGATGCCGACCGAACTGGCCGCCGAGATCACCGGCGTGGCCGCGATCGAGCTGAAGCTGATCGCCGAACTCCACGAGGTCTACGGCGTACGGCCGCCGGGAAATCTCAAGCAGCGCAGTACCGCGTACCTGGACTCCTGGTCGGGGGAGCGCGGGATCGACGTGAAGAAGCCGTCGACGGTGAGCGGTGCGCTCAACGGCCCGATGAAACAGCAGTTGCGGCAGCAGATCATGAAGCGGATGGTCCGTGACCTGCCGAATCTGATGCCGTTCATGGTGGGCGCGGCCGTGGGGGCGGTCATGAACCGCCGCGACACCAGGAGACTCGCCGAGCACATCCGCAAGGACCTGCGGAAGATCCAGGTGCCGTGGGACGCGCTGTCCCAACTTCCCACCCTGGAGACGCCGGCGGACCCGTTGGAGCTGGAGGGGTAAGACTTCCGTGTGACTTCGGGCTTCGCCGTCGGGTGAAGCCCTGCACGAACGTTCTAGGCGGCGGCCGTGCGGGCCGTCTTCAGCGCCTCGGCCAGCCGCTCCGGCTCGCGCGTCGACAGGTACAGATACGGCGTCGGATCGTCCGGGTCGACGACCTCGACCTTCAGCGCCCCGGGGATGTAGGAGCGCAGCAGCAGGAAGGCGCGAGTGTCGGCCTTGTAGGTCCGCCAGGCGCGGGCCTCCTCCGGGTCCAGGATCTCCGCCTCGCCCAGCGCCGACACCGGGATCTTCGCCTCGCCCGCGATCAGTGAGTCACCGACGATCCGGATGCGCAGCGAGCCGTAGGAGCTGGCCATGACCGCTGCCGCGGCGGTGCCGCCGACCAGGCCGCCGAGCAGCGGAAGTGTCCCGAAGGGGAGCAGGATCAGTGCGAAGGCGACCCCGACCAGGAAGGAGATCAGCCACCAGGAGCGGGGGGCAGTGAGGCGTTCGTCGTACGGGGCGGCGGAGGGCTGCATGAAACCAAGCTTGGCACGGTGTCCTGACAGCGCCGACGCGCGGGTAAGGTCTGCGCCTGTGAGTGGTACTTCCCCGGCTCTCAAGCCTCCCGCCGACGCCGCGCAACCCGTGCGCCACCCGGACGCTCCCGCGCCCGGTGAGCTGCTCGGTGCGCATTACGGCCAGTGTTTCGGCTGTGGCGGCGAGCAGCCCCACGGGCTGCACCTGGAGGCGCGGGCCGGCGAGGGGGTCTCGGTCACCGCCGAGTTCACCGTGCGCCCCGCCCATCAGGGCGCTCCCGGACTCGCGCACGGCGGTGTGCTCGCGACCGCCCTGGACGAGACCCTGGGCTCGCTCAACTGGCTGCTGCGCACGATCGCGGTGACCGGACGCCTGGAGACCGACTTCGTGCGGCCGGTGCCCGTCGGCACGGTGCTGTACCTGGAGGCCGAGGTGACCGCGGTCGCCGAGCGGAAGATCTACTCGACCGCCACCGGCCGGATCGGCGGTCCGCAGGGACCCGTCGCGGTCCGCGCGGACGCCCTGTTCGTCGAGGTCAAGGTCGACCACTTCATCGACAACGGCCGTCCGGAGGAGATCCGGGCCGCCATGGACGACCCGGACCAGGTCCGGCGTGCCCGTGCCTTCGAGGTGAACCCGTGAGCCGTGACCCCCTGAGCGTGCTGATCCGGCGCGTCGACCCCGACGTACCGCTTCCGTCGTACGCGCACCCCGGTGACGCGGGGGCCGATCTGCGGACCACCGAGAGCCGCGAACTGAAGCCCGGGGAGCGGGCCGTGCTGCCCACGGGGGTGTCTGTGGCGCTGCCGGAGGGGTACGCGGCCTTCGTGCACCCACGATCCGGTCTCGCCGCCCGCTGCGGTGTCGCTCTCGTGAATGCCCCGGGGACGGTTGATGCCGGGTACCGTGGGGAGATCAAGGTGATCGTGGTGAATCTCGACCCGCACGAGTCGGTGCGGTTCGAGCGTTTCGACCGGATTGCCCAACTCGTCGTCCAGCAGGTCGAGAGGGTCCGCTTCCAGGAGGTCGCGGAGCTTCCCGAGTCGGCGCGGGCCGAGGGGGGCTTCGGGTCCACCGGCGGTCACGCCGCCGTGGGCGACGGGGGCGATACAGACGCTGAGGCCGCCGTGGGCGGCACAACGGGTGGGAATCGATACGCATCGGTCGTATCCGACCGGGAAGGACAGTGACGTGTTCGGACGTCGCAAGAAGAAGGGTGCCGCCGAGGACGCGGCCGGCGAGGCCGAGCAGGTCGTCGACAGCGTCGACACTGAGGCGGACGACGTAGAGCGCGAGCGCGTACGGCTGGAGCCGGAGCCGCGTCCCGACGGACCCTGGGACGACACCGAGGTCCGCGACCCCGCCGAGGGCCGGGTGGACCTGGGCGGTCTGTTCGTGCCGGGTGTCGACGGCATGGAGCTGCGGGTCGAGGTCGCGGGCGACGCGATCGTCGCGGCCACCGTCGTCCTGCGTGACAGCGCCATCCAGCTCCAGGCCTTCGCCGCTCCCAAGCGGGAGGGCATCTGGGGCGAGGTGCGCGAGGAGATCGGCTCCGGCATCACCCAGCAGGGCGGCATCGTCGACGAGGTCGAGGGTCCGCTGGGCTGGGAGCTGCGCGCCCAGGTGCCGGTGCAGCTGCCGGACGGCACGGGCGGCTTCCAGGTCGTGCGGTTCGTGGGTGTGGACGGTCCGCGCTGGTTCCTGCGCGGTGTGATCTCGGGACAGGGCGCGGTGCAGCCGCAGGCGGCCGGGCTCCTGGAGCAGATCTTCCGGGACACGGTCGTGGTCCGCGGCGAGGGCCCGATGGCGCCCCGCGACCCGATCGTCCTCAAGCTGCCGAACGACGCTCAGATGGTCCCCGAGGGTATCCAGCAGCAGGACGAGGGCTCCCGCTTCTCCGGCGGTATGGGTCAGCTCCAGCGCGGACCGGAGATCACCGAGGTCCGCTAGTACGACGTCGAGGGCCGTACCCCGTTGCGGGGTGCGGCCCTTTGTCGTGCGTGGACTCTTGACGGCCGATTGGTCTGTACCTACCTTCTCCGCTCAACGCCTCTGTTCATAAAGGCGCTTTCCGTTCATGTACGAGAACGAAAGGCCCCCACGCATGCGCAGAACCGCACTCCTCGCCGCCGCTGCCGCCCTGGTCGCCGGCGCCCTCGCCTGGCCCGCTGAGGCCGCCCCCGCCACCTTCGTCCACCCCGGGGTCGCCGTCTCCCAGGGGCAGTTGGACTTCGCCCGCGGCAAGGTGAACGCGGGTGCCCAGCCCTGGAAGAGCGCCTTCGACCAGATGCTGGCGAGCAGGTACGCCGATCTGAACCGCACGCCCAAACCGCGCGCGGTCGTCGAGTGCGGGTCGTACTCGAACCCCAACTACGGCTGCACCGACGAGCGCGAGGACGCGATCGCCGCCTACACCGACGCCCTCGCCTGGTACATCACCCGCGACGAGCGGTACGCCAGGAAGGCCGTCCAGCTCATGGACGCCTGGTCGGCGGTGATCACCGACCACACCAACAGCAACGCGCCCCTTCAGACCGGCTGGGCCGGCTCCACGTGGCCCAGGGCCGCCGAGATCATCAAGTACACGTACACCGGGAGCTGGCCGAACTCCGGGCGCTTCGCGACCATGCTGCGGAACGTCTATCTGCCCGAGGTCATCAACGGCTCGAACTCCAACGGCAACTGGGAGCTGTCGATGACGGAGGCGGCCGTCGGCATCTCCGTCTTCCTGGAGGACAAGACGTCGTACGACAAGGCCATGGCGAGGTTCCGCACCCGTACCGCGGCCTATGTCTACCTCGCCTCCGACGGCGAGCTGCCGAAGACCGTGCCGAGCCAGAACCTCGACACCCGGGACAAGATCGTCGGTTATTGGCAGGGGCAGTCCACCTTCGTCACCGGCCTCACCCAGGAGACCTGCCGGGACCTCACCCATACCGGGTACGGCATCTCCGCGATCTCGCACGTCGCCGAGACGAGCCGGATCCAAGGGCAGGATCTGTACGGCACCGACGTGGGGGAGCGGCTGCGGCAGGCGCTGGGGTTCCAGGCCAAGTACGAGCTGGGGACGGCGGTGCCGAGCTGGTTGTGCGGTGGGTCGCTGAAGCTCGGGCTCGGGCCGGTCACCGAGGTCGGGTACAACGCCTTGCACAACAGACTTGGCATGGGCATGACTAACACGCAAGCGCTGACCGAGCGGAACCGTCCGGCGGGCAGCAACAACCTCTTCGTGGCCTGGGAGACCCTCACCCACGGGGACAACCCGAGCTGAGACCGTTGAAGGCCGGGGCGCCGGGCGGTGATACTGGCGCCCGGCTTCAGGGGTTCGGGTTTCGCGGTGTCACGGGGGAGGACGCATGACTCAGGTGGTCACCGAGACCATGGTGCGGGTCGAGGGCATCCACAGGTCGTTCGGCGCGGGGGCCGCCGCGGTGCACGCGTTGCGCGGAGTCTCCTTCGAGGTGCCGCGCGGGGAACTCGTCGCTCTCAAGGGGCGCTCGGGATCCGGGAAGACCACGCTCCTCAACGTCGTCGGCGGGCTCGACCGGCCCGACCGGGGGCGGGTCGTGCTCGACGGGGTGGACCTCGCCGGGTTGGACGAGGACGGGCTGCTGGCCCTGCGCCGGGACCGCATCGGCTTCGTCTTCCAGTCCTTCGGGCTCATCCCGATCCTCACCGCCGCCGAGAACGTCGGCGTGCCGATGCGGCTGCGCCGCATGGACGCACGCGCGCGTGAGGAGCGCGTCGAGTTGCTGCTGGCCCTGGTCGGCCTCGCGGACCACGCGAAGCAGCGGCCGGGTGAGCTCTCCGGCGGCCAGCAGCAACGTGTCGCCATCGCCCGCGCCCTCGCCAACAACCCCGCCCTCCTCGTCGCCGACGAGCCGACCGGGCAACTGGACGCGGAGACCGGGCACGCCGTCATGGAGCTGCTGCGGGCCGTCGTACGCAGTGAGAACGTCACCGCCCTGGTCGCCACCCACGACACGACCCTCCTGGACCTGGCGGACCGGGTCCTGGAGCTGAGGGACGGGGAGATCGTGGCGCACTGAGGGGGCGTCGGGCCGCGCTTCCCGTGCGGGGCGGGCGGGGAGCGGGGTGCGTTTCGGGCTGCCTCGGACAGAGGGGGCCGGTGCCGTGACCGCGAGGGGGCTTCGGTGAGTCCGGTGCGGCCACGAGGGGGTGCGGCTTCCGTCCGGGGCGCCGGACGATCATCTTTGTTGCCGCGCAGTACGTGGGTCGGCGGCTCGGCGGGGGCGGCCACCGCCCGTCTCCCTTCCCGGGCTCCCTCCTCGGCCTCCTCGGCCGCCAAGCCGGGCTTCCAAGGTCCCCGTACGGCGTTCAGGGCCACCAGGTGCGCCCGGCTCTCTGCCACCGAGCCCCGGCCTCCCACGCCCAGCCCCGAGGCTCCGCAGGGCCCCGCCGCGGTGTCCCGGACCCCGCGTCAGAGTTCCGTCAAAGAGCGCCCCGGCGCCGCTCCTGACGCCCGCTGCCGGGAGCGGCGGCCGTAAGGTCGACGCTGCGCAGGCAGTATTGACCGGAAGACACTGAATCCATGGGACGCGGCAAGCTTCGGATCTACCTCGGTGCGGCACCGGGCGTCGGCAAGACGTACGCGATGCTCTCCGAGGCGCACCGCAGGATCGAGCGGGGCACCGACTGTGTCGTGGGCTTCGTGGAGCACCACGGGCGGCCGCGTACCGAGGTGATGCTGCACGGGCTCGAGCAGATCCCGCGCAGGGAGGTCGAGTACCGGGACTCCGTCTTCACAGAGATGGACGTCGACGCCGTCCTGCGGCGGGCCCCCGCCGTCGCCCTGGTGGACGAACTCGCGCATGCCAACATCCCGGGCTCGCGCAACGCCAAGCGCTGGCAGGACGTGGAGGAACTGCTCGCGGCCGGGATCGACGTGGTCTCGACCGTGAACATCCAGCATCTGGAGTCGCTCGGCGACGTCGTCGAGGCGATCACCGGGGTGCGGCAGCGGGAGACCGTCCCCGACGAGGTCGTACGGCGGGCCGACCAGATCGAGCTTGTCGACATGTCGCCCCAGGCGCTGCGGCGGCGGATGGCCCACGGCAACATCTACCAGCCCGACAAGGTCGACGCGGCCCTGTCGAACTACTTCCGGCCCGGCAACCTCACCGCCCTGCGCGAGCTCGCGCTGCTGTGGGTGGCCGACCGGGTCGACGAGTACCTCAAGCAGTACCGCAGCGAGCACCGGGTCTCGAAGATCTGGGGGTCCAGGGAGCGGATCGTGGTCGGGCTGACCGGGGGGCCGGAGGGACGGACGCTGATCAGGCGGGCCGCGCGCCTGGCCGAGAAGGGCGCCGGCGGCGAGGTGCTCGCCGTCTACATAGCCCGCAGTGACGGTCTGACCTCCGCCTCGCCGAAGGAGCTCACCGTCCAGAGGACCCTCGTCGAGGACCTGGGAGGAACCTTTCACCACGTGGTCGGCGACGACATACCGGCCGCGCTGCTCGACTTCGCGCGCGGGGTCAACGCCACCCAGATCGTCCTCGGCTCCTCCCGCCGCAAGACCTGGCAGTACGTCTTCGGCCCCGGCGTCGGCGCGACCGTGGCCCGCGAGTCCGGGCCCGACCTGGACGTGCACATCGTCACCCACGACGAGGTCGCCAAGGGGCGCGGACTGCCCGTCGCCCGCAGCGCGCGGCTCGGACGGGCCCGGATCCTGTGGGGCTGGCTGGTCGGCCTGACCGGCCCGGCGCTCCTGACGGTCCTCCTCACCACCGTCGACCTCGGCCTCGCCAACGACATGCTGCTGTTCCTGGCGGTCGTGGTCGCGGCGGCCCTGCTCGGCGGACTCTTCCCCGCGCTCGCGTCCGCCGCGGTCGGCTCGCTGCTGCTGAACTACTTCTACACACCGCCCCTGCACCGCTGGACCATCGCCGACCCGAAGAACATCGTCGCCATCGTGATCTTCGTGGGCGTCGGCATCTCGGTGGCCTCCGTCGTCGACCTGGCGGCCAGGAGGACCCACCAGGCCGCCCGGCTGCGCGCCGAGTCGGAGATCCTGTCCTTCCTCGCCGGGAACGTCCTGCGCGGCGAGACCCGCCTGGAGGAGCTCCTGGAGCGCGTCCGGGAGACGTTCGGCATGGAGTCGGCGGCCTTGCTGGAACGGGCGGGTGACGTCGAGCCGTGGACCTGCGCGGGCCGGGCGGGACTGGGACCGCCCGTGGAGCGGCCGGAGGACGCCGACGTCGACATGCCGGTGGGCGATCACATGGCGCTCGCGCTCACCGGCCGGGTGCTGCCCGCCGAGGACCGCCGGGTGCTCGCCGCCTTCGCCGCCCAGGCCGCCGTCGTCCTGGACCGGCGCAGGCTCCAGGAGGAGGCCGACCAGGCCCGCACGCTGGCCGAGGGCAACCGCATCCGTACGGCGCTCCTGGCGGCCGTCTCGCACGACCTGAGGACGCCGCTCGCGGGGATCAAGGCGGCCGTCTCCTCGCTCAGGTCCGACGACGTGGCCTGGTCCGAGGAGGACCAGGCCGAGCTCCTTGAAGGCATCGAGGAGGGCGCCGACCGGCTGGACCACCTCGTGGGCAATCTGCTCGACATGTCCCGCCTGCAGACCGGCACGGTCACCGCGATCATCCGCGAGATCGACCTCGACGAGGTGGTGCCGATGGCGCTCGGCGGGGTGCCGGACGGGAGCGTCGAGCTGGATGTCCCGGAATCGCTGCCGATGGTCGCCGTCGACCCGGGGCTGCTGGAGCGGTCGGTGGCCAACCTGGTCGAGAACGCCGTCAAGTACAGCCCGCCGGACGACCCCGTCCGGGTCTCCGCCAGCGCCATCGCCGACCGGGTCGAGGTACGGGTCGTGGATCGCGGCCCCGGCGTCCCCGACGAGGCCAAGGAGCGCATCTTCGCGCCCTTCCAGCGCTACGGCGACGCCCCGCGCGGCGCCGGGGTGGGGCTCGGGCTCGCGGTGGCCCGGGGTTTCGCGGAGGCCATGAACGGCACCCTCAACGCCGAGGACACGCCCGGCGGGGGTCTCACCATGGTGCTGACGCTCCGCGCGGCGGACGCGCACGCCCAGTTCCTCGCAGATGACTTCGAAGACGCAGAATCCGAAAGGCAGGCCACATGACCAGAGTGCTGGTCATCGACGACGAGCCGCAGATCGTGCGCGCCCTCGTGATCAACCTCAAGGCGCGCGAGTACGAGGTCGACGCGGCGCACGACGGCGCCACCGCGCTCCGGGTCGCCGCCGCCCGCCACCCCGACGTGGTCGTCCTCGACCTGGGCCTGCCCGACATGGACGGCGTCGAGGTGATCAGGGGGCTGCGCGGCTGGACCCGGGTGCCGATCCTCGTGCTGTCCGCCCGGCACTCCTCCGACGAGAAGGTCGAGGCACTGGACGCGGGCGCCGACGACTACGTCACCAAGCCCTTCGGCATGGACGAGCTGCTCGCCCGCCTGCGGGCCGCCGTGCGCCGCGCCGAGCCCACCGGGGGCGGCGAGGACGACGTACTGGTGGAGACCGACGAGTTCACCGTCGACCTGGCCGCCAAGAAGGTCCGCAAGCACGGCAGGGACGTTCGTCTCACTCCCACCGAGTGGCACCTGCTGGAGGTGCTGGTCCGCAACACCGGCCGGCTGGTCGGCCAGAAGCAGCTCCTCCAGGAGGTCTGGGGGCCGTCGTACGGGACGGAGACGAACTACCTGCGGGTCTACATGGCCCAGCTGCGGCGGAAGCTGGAGGCCGACCCCTCGCATCCGAAGCACTTCGTCACGGAACCGGGCATGGGATACCGGTTCGAACGCTAGTGCTGCGGGTACAACGCTGTCGGCGCACCCCGGTACGCTTTCGGATATGAGTGCTGTTCCTCGTTCCGAGAAGCCGGTGGGCCGGTTCCGGCGCATGCTCGACCGGCTCTCCTCGTCGCAGGAGGATCTGGAGTCCGAGGAGTTGCGGGAGGACACCGAGACCGCCGGCTGCACCCGGATCGGTGATTGTCACGACCGCCAGATCGTGACAGTTACTGGTACCTTGCGCACGGTCACCCTGCGACCGCGCGCGGGCGTCCCGGCCCTGGAGGCCGAGCTGTTCGACGGCTCCGCCGCCCTGGACGTGGTGTGGCTCGGCAGGCGCTCCATAGTCGGGATAGAACCGGGGCGCAAGCTGATCGCATCGGGCCGGATCTCGATGAGCCGGGGCCGCCGGGTGCTGTTCAATCCGAAATACGAACTCCGACCCGTGGGACGGGAGTAGCCGGTGACGTCTCTCGACAAGCCGACCGAAGACACTGAGGCCGAGAACGCACGGGCGGTGACCGAGGCCGCCCTGTTCGAGGCCTTCGGCGGCGTCCGGGGCATGGTCGAGACGGTCCTGCCGGGCCTGCTCTTCGTCACGATCTTCACGATCAACAAGGACCTGCACCTGTCGGCGATCGCCGCGCTCGCGGTGTCGCTGCTGCTGGTCGTGGTCCGTCTGGTCATGCGGGACACCGTCAAGCACGCCTTCAGCGGTGTCTTCGGCGTCGCCTTCGGTGTCGTCTTCGCGATGATGACGGGCAACGCCAAGAACTTCTACCTACCGGGCATGCTGTACACCCTGGGCCTCGGCCTGGCGTACGTCATCACCACGCTCGCCGGTGTGCCGCTGATGGGTCTCATCCTCGGCCCGGTCTTCAAGGAGAACCTCTCCTGGCGGACCCGCAACCCCGGCCGCAAGAAGGCGTACGCCAAGGCCAGTTACGCCTGGGGCGGCATCCTGCTCGCCAAGTGCGCGATCCTCTTCCCGCTGTACTGGTGGGCCGACACCGCGCAGCTCGGCTGGGTCCTGGTCGCCCTGAAGATCCCGCCGTTCCTGCTGGCCGTGTGGCTCACCTGGGTCTTCCTCGCGAAGGCGCCGGCTCCGATCGACGTGTTCGCGGAGATGGAGGCCGAGGAGAAGGCCGAGGAAGAGCGCAAGGCGGCGCAGGCCGCGGAGCGCGGGGACACGGAGGCCGCGGGCGGGCGGCACCGACGAGAAGCCTAGATCGCTCTACGACGACGGAGGGCGCCCCGCGTGTGCGGGGCGCCCTCAGGTAGGAAGTGGGGGGGGGGTGGAATCAGGTTT
>NZ_JBEXGM010000044.1:0-57140 GCF_040607335.1 Streptomyces sp. NPDC005303
GTCGTGCTTTAACGGGCAGGTCCACAGACTGCCCGACGCGCCGGAAGCTTACGGGGCCATGATCACTCCCCCCAAAGCAGCTCCCGGCCAAAGTCGCTCCGCCGACCGTGCACCCAGGCGCCCCCTTTGTGCTCCTGCACCACGCCGTACAGGAACGGTAGTTCGGGTAAGACGCGCTCGGGAGGTGTCACATGTCAGGTGAGCTGTTTGGGGAGCTTGCGGGCGGCTTCGCGAAGCGTCTCGGGGAAGAGAGCGCATCCGCCCTCTTCGAATGGATCAAGCTTTCGGAGAATCGGGAAAAGGTAAAGAAGGTAGCCGTGATCACAGCGACATGCGCAGCAGTGCTGGCTGGCGGGTTTCTGGTCGTAAGCGCTCTCGCTGTCGCCCCGGTCGAGGTCGTGGGCATCGTGGTGTACGTCATCTAAGAGGGCGGGGTGACAATCGGGGCTCCGGCTACGGCCGGGGCCCTTTGTTACGCGTGTGGATCTTCGGCATCAGTTACCCAAGGTACCAACCTGTCACTGTGCGTCACCCCAAGAGGGTCGGTGAGCTGACATCCATGGCTGACATCAACAGCAGCGGACGCGGGCAGACAGTGACGCTCCAGTACGACTAAGGTCACTGGTCGGTGAGCTGTCTCACCTCTGCCTTCACCAATGTTACGAGAATGGGATGATGTCGTTTATGAAGGGACGAGTCCTTGTCGTCGACGACGACACCGCACTTGCCGAGATGCTGGGCATTGTGCTGCGTGGTGAAGGTTTTGAGCCGTCTTTCGTAGCCGACGGTGACAAGGCGCTGGCGGCGTTCCGGGAGGCCAAGCCGGATCTGGTGCTGCTGGACCTGATGCTGCCCGGGCGGGACGGTATCGAGGTGTGCCGTCTGATCAGGGCGGAGTCCGGGGTGCCGATCGTGATGCTGACGGCCAAGAGCGACACCGTCGACGTCGTCGTGGGCCTGGAGTCCGGCGCCGACGACTACATCGTGAAGCCGTTCAAGCCGAAGGAGCTCGTGGCCCGGATCCGGGCGCGGCTGCGGAGGTCGGAGGAGCCGGCTCCCGAGCAGCTCGCCATCGGTGACCTGGTCATCGACGTGGCCGGCCACTCCGTGAAGCGGGAAGGGCAGTCGATCGCGCTGACGCCTCTCGAGTTCGACCTGCTGGTCGCGCTCGCGCGCAAGCCGTGGCAGGTGTTCACGCGTGAGGTGCTGCTCGAGCAGGTGTGGGGTTACCGTCACGCCGCCGACACCCGGCTCGTCAATGTGCATGTGCAGCGGCTGCGCTCCAAGGTCGAGAAGGACCCGGAGCGCCCCGAGATCGTGGTGACCGTCCGTGGTGTGGGGTACAAGGCAGGACCCAGCTGACATGTCCGGAGACAGCGCCGCTTCGTCACCCGGGCGGACCGGGGCGGATGCGGGGCGGCCTGTCGGGCGGACGAAGGCCCGTTCCCGCTGGGGACGGTTCCTGGAGGGCGGGCTGCTCCAGGGCGGGGTCCAGGGCAGCCCGGTCCTGAGGCTCTTCATGCGCTGGGTGCGCCGGCCGCTGCTGCCCGTGATGCGGCTGTGGCGGCGCAACATCCAGCTCAAGGTCGTCGCCACGACCCTGCTGATGTCGCTCGGCGTGGTCCTCCTGTTGGGCTTCGTCGTCATCGGGCAGGTGCGCAACGGCCTCCTCGACGCCAAGGTGAAGGCCTCCCAGAGCCAGGCCACCGGCGGGTTCGCGGTGGCCAAGCAGAAGGCGGAGGAGGCCGACGCCGGGACCGACGACACGGCTCCGGCCGACGGTCAGTCCGACCAGTTCGTCATCGAGTGGATGAGCAACCTCGTCTACTCGCTCTCCAGTGGCGGTCAGGGCGCCTTCGACGTGGTGACGCTGCCCGTGGGCGGGGACAGCGGGAGCGGGCGCGGGCCGCGTGCCTCGGGCGACGTCGACCCGACGGCCAGCGTCCCGGAGGCTCTGCGCGAGAAGATCGACGAGAATACGACGGCAGCTCAGAGCTACACCCGTATCGTCTACGACCCCTACCAGGAGCCCCAGCCGGCCCTGGTCATCGGTAAGCAGGTCAACGACCCCAACGGCGACCCGTACCAGCTGTACTACCTCTTCCCGCTCACCCAGGAGGAGAAGTCGCTCAGCCTGGTCAAGGGCACCCTGGCGACCGCCGGGCTCTTCGTCGTCGTACTCCTCGGAGCCATCGCCTGGCTGGTGGTGCGGCAGGTCGTCACGCCGGTACGGATGGCGGCCGGGATCGCCGAGCGGCTGTCCGCCGGGCGGCTGCAGGAGCGGATGAAGGTCACCGGTGAGGACGACATCGCGCGACTCGGTGAGGCCTTCAACAAGATGGCGCAGAACCTCCAGTTGAAGATCCAGCAGCTGGAGGACCTGTCACGGATGCAGCGGCGGTTCGTGTCGGACGTGTCGCACGAGCTGCGGACGCCGTTGACGACCGTGCGGATGGCCGCCGACGTCATCCATGACGCGCGCGAGGACTTCGACCCGATGACCGCGCGGTCGGCCGAACTGCTCGCGGATCAGCTGGACCGCTTCGAGACACTGCTCGCGGACCTGCTGGAGATCAGCCGGTTCGATGCGGGTGCGGCGGCGCTGGAGGCCGAGCCGATAGACCTCAGGGAGGTCGTGCGGCGGGTCGTCAGCGGGGCCGAGCCACTGGCCGAGCGCAAGGGCACGACGGTCCGGATCGTGGGCGATCAGCAGCCCGTGGTCGCCGAGGCCGACGCCCGGCGGGTGGAGCGGGTGCTGCGCAATCTCGTCGTCAACGCCGTGGAGCACGGCGAGGGCAGGGATGTCGTGGTCAAGCTGGCGTCGGCGGGCGGGGCGGTCGCGATCGCGGTACGCGACTACGGGGTCGGGCTCAAGCCCGGCGAGGCCACGCGCGTGTTCAGCCGCTTCTGGCGGGCCGACCCGGCACGCGCGCGTACGACCGGCGGGACGGGCCTCGGGCTGTCCATCGCCCTGGAGGACGCGCGGCTGCACGGCGGCTGGCTCCAGGCATGGGGTGAGCCGGGCGGCGGTTCGCAGTTCCGGCTGACCCTGCCCAGGACGGCCGACGAGCCGCTGAGGGGCTCGCCGATACCGCTGGAGCCCAAGGATTCGCGGCGCAACCGTGGGCTCGATGACGCAGGCCTGCCGCGTGGAGGCGGTGACAAGGCGGCCACCGTGCCGGTCCAGCCGAAGGGCGACAAGGCGACCGCGCGGGACCCGATAGCGCCCCGGGAGGGTGCGGTGACCCCTACGGCCGATCCGACGGCGTTGCCCGGCAACGGCGCGCGCGTGGTGCCCCGGCCGACATCGAGTGCGCGACGGCCGGACGGCGCGTCCGGCGGTGACACGTCCGGCGGGGAGACCGCGAGCCGCCCGGACGCCGGGTCGCCGGAGTCGTACGAACAGCAGGGGGAGGCATCCCGTGGTCGCTGACCGCGAGAGGAGCGGCCGGCGCACGCCGGGACGCGCGGCGGCGTACGTCGCCTGTGGTGTCGTACTGCTGGCGGGGTGTGCCTCCATGCCGGACAGCGGGGATCTGCGCGGGGTGGACTCCACACCGCGGCAGGACACGCCGGTGCGGGTCTTCGCGATGCCGCCGCAGGAGGACGCCGAGCCCACGGACATCGTGCAGGGCTTTCTCGAGGCGCTCACCAGCGACGATCCGAACTACGAGACGGCCCGCAAGTACCTGACACCGAGCGCGGCGAAGCAGTGGCAGCCGGGGCTGTCCACCACGGTGCTCGACGACGGGCCCGGTGCCGACGTGGTGCCGCCCGCGGACCGGCAGCAGACCGACGACAGGTCGTTCACGCTGGTCGGCACCAGGGTGGCCGTGGTGGATGAGCAGCAGTCGTATTCGCCGGCCCCGGGGGAGTACCGGGAGACCGTGCACCTCGTGCAGGACAAGAAGACGAAGCAGTGGCGCATCGACAGCCCTCCGCGGGGTGTCGTCATGGGAAAGTCGGACTTCCAGCGGAACTACGTGTCCGTCAACAAGTACTACTTCGCTTCGAACACCAGGGCGGTGACGGCTCCGCAGACCGTCGCGGTCGCCGACCCCGTGTATGTGCGTGAGCGCGTGGACCCCATGACGCAGTTGGTGCGGTCCCTGCTCAGCGGGCCGACGAGCTGGCTCGACCCCGTCGTCAGGACGAGTTTTCCCACCGGCACGGCCCTCAGGAGCGGCGTCTCCTCGCTGGCTCCCGACGACCGGAGCACGCTGACGGTGCCACTCAACAACAAGGCCAGGAACGTCGGTTCGGACCAGTGCAAGGCGATGGCGGCCCAGCTGCTGTTCACCGTGCAGAATCTCACCCCCGCCGTGGATGACGTCGAACTGCAGGCGGGCGGCACGCAGCTGTGCACCGCGGCAGAGAGAGACGCCGAAGGGGAGGCCACGCGCGGTTCGGTCACGAGCCCCGAATTCCTGTACTTCGTCAACGGCGAGCACCGTCTGGTACGGGTCTCCGCCGCGGCGGACGGCAGCGGTACCAGGGCCGAGCCGGTACCGGTGCCCGGAGCGCTGGGCGACGGCGACAAGGAACTGCGGTCGGTGGCCGTCTCGCGGGACGAGCACACGGCGGCCGGTGTCGGCATCGACCGCAAGGCGCTGTACGTCGGGTCGCTGGTGTCGGGCGGGTCGCTCGGGGAGCCGGTGCTGGTCAGCAGCGGCAAGACGGCCGAGGACCGGCTGACCACGCCGAGCTGGGACACCGAGGGCGACCTTTGGGTGGCCGACCGGAACCCCGCCGATCCACGGCTGCTGCTGTTCAAGGAAGGTGCGGGCAAGCCGCTGGAGGTGGAGACTCCCGGCCTGGACGGGCGTATCAAGGACCTGCGGGTGGGCGCCGACGGTGTGCGGATCGCGCTTGTCGTGGAGAAGGGCGGCAAGCAGTCGCTGTTCATCGGGCGGATCGAGCGGGAGGGCAAGGCCGGGGACCCGCAGAGCGTCTCCGTGCGGGAACTGCGCTCCACGACACCGGATCTGGAGGAGGTCACGACCATGTCGTGGGCCGGCGACAGCAGGCTCGTGGTGGTCGGGCGCGAGCAGGGTGGTGTGCAGCAGACGCGGTACGTCCAGGTCGACGGCTCCACTCCGGAGGGGCCGCCGCCGGCCGCGCTCACCGGCGTGAAGGAGATCGCGGCGTCCGAGGACGACGAGATGCCCTTGGTGGCCTACTCGGAGGACGGGATCGTACGTCTGCCGTCCGGGGCGCAGTGGCAGAAGGTGGACGCGGACGGGACGGCGCCGGTCTATCCGGGATGAGGTGACGGGACGGCGCTGTCGGGAGCGGCCGCTTTTGCCGGGGTGAGGCCCTGGTGGGGGTGGCCGCTTTTGTCGTGGCACGGGTGGGGGATTTGCGGCTGGGCGGACAGGCCGGGATTCGCTGGGTGGGGCGGGTCGGAATCGTCGTACGGGAGCGTATTCGCAGGTTGTGTTCGGCCGACCGGTTAGCTGTATAGGGCCGGCATTTGTGGTGGGAACGGTTGTTCGTGTCAGGGCCGGGGTTTTCCACAGGGGGTTATCCACAGGGGTGGCCGGTCGGCTTCGGCATCGGCACAGTGGTGGGCATGCGGGGGTGGTGGCAGGACCTCACTGATCTGGTGCTGCCGGCCGAGTGCGGAGGCTGCGGGAAGCCTCGCACGGTGCTCTGTCCGGAGTGCCGTGCCGCCCTGGACGGGGCCGCGCCGAGCCGGGTGCGACCGGTGCCGGAGCCGCCCGGACTGCCGGTCGTCTACGCGGCGGCTCGGTACGCGGACGCGGTACGGGCTGTGTTGCTGGCCCACAAGGAGAGAGGGGCGCTGGGCCTCGCGGGGCCGCTCGGGACGGCTTTGGCGGGGGCTGTGTGGGCGGGCGTGCGGGAGATGTGTGAACCGGGGTGTGAGCGGCCGGCGCCGGGTTGGTCTCGGCGGGCCTGGGAGGGGGGTTGTGGAGCTTCGGCCGGGCCCGGTGGGGAGTTGGAGGGGGAGCCCGCTGAGCGGGTGGCGGTCGGCCTTGTCGCGGCACGGGCTGGTGGCGTGGGTGCGCCTGTTCGGTGGGCCGGTTCGCCTGTCAGCGGGGCCGGTGGGGTGGGGACGTCGGTGGGCCGGGTCGGTGAGGCGGCGACGTCTGCGGCCTGTGCCGGTGGGGTCGGGCGGTCGTGGGCGGCCAGCGGGACAGGCGGATCGGCTTTGGCTGGAGGCGGGGGCGCGGCTGGTGTAGAGGCCTTGCGAGGGGGCGGAGAGGTGCCGGGTGCGGAGGTCTGGGCCAGAGGGAGTGGCGGGCCAGGTGCGGAGGTCCTGGGCGGGGGTGGCTCCGCGCCAGGTGCAGATGGTTCGGGCCGGAGTGGCCAGGCGGCAGGTGTGGGTGGCTCGGGCGGGGGTGGCTCCGCGGCCGGTCCAAATGGCTTGGGCGGGGGTGGCCAGACGGCAGGTGTAGGCGCCTTGGGCAGCGACGGCGCCAGCGATGTGTGGTCTGCAGAGGGTCTGGCAGCGGGTTGCGTACCGGGTGGTGCGGCCTTGGCCGGAGCTGGGGTGTCAGGTGGTGAGGCGCCTGCCGTGGTCGGTGGGTCGCAGTCGGGTGCGCTCGGCGGTGGCAGATGGACCGGGGAGGGGATCGGTGTGCCGGTGTTGCTCGTTCCCGTGCCTTCCGCGCGGCGGGCGGTTCGGGCTCGGGGGCATGATCCGGCGCGGCGGATCGCGCTCGCGGCGGCGGGGGAGCTGCGGCGGGCGGGGATGCGGGCGCGGGTGGTGGCCGTACTGCGACAGGGGCGGGGGGTGGCCGACCAGGCGGGGCTCAACTCCCGGCAGCGGCTGGACAATCTCGCGGGCGCGCTGACCGTGGTTCCCGGTGGCGGTCGGCTCCTGGCCGAAGGGCTGGTCGTGCTCGTCGACGACCTGATGACGACGGGCGCGTCCCTGACCGAGGCGGCGCGGGCTGTGCGAGAGGCGAGGGCTCGGGAGAGCCGGGAGGGGTCGGCTCGGGAGAACCGGGCAGCGAGCGCTCGGGAGAACCTCGCGCACCGCGGTGAACGGATGCCCACCCGACCCCGTGATCAACGGCAACAGCGCGGAGGAGAGCGCAGTGGGCGGCGGCCTATGGAGACGGGTACCGGGGCTGATGATCGACGGTCCGAAGCGGGTACACGGCAGGGGCATCGGCGGCCGGGGGCACTGGGACAGCCTGTTCGAGGGCAGCGGGGAACGGAGGGGCGTCATGGCGAACGGTGGCAGGACAGCGGTGGGAGCCGTGGTGGACGAATGGTGGCCGGATGCGGCGATGAACGGGCGGGCCTCGTGTACACCGCTGCAACTCGGGAAGGCATGGGGGAACGGATGATCGCAGTGACGGAGGAGGACACGGGCCCCGAGCACTGCCTGGCGACAACGCCGGGCGCAGGTCGCGTTCGTGACGTGATCTGCGCGGCAGTGGTCGCGGCGTCGCCGGATTCTTTCGAAATAAACCGGAACTGACTGTGTAGTTGCATCGTTGCAGGTTACGAGAGGGTCAATTCACCTGAACGGAGGTACGCCGCAGTAGAGGGTGACGACATCCGTCCAGGCGAGATATGTTCGGTTGTGAGAGAAAGGCGCAGGCCACACCTCGCAAATCCGAATGCCGTGCCCGCGGGATTTCCACCATCACCCGCGACGGTGGAATGGGGATCTTGCCCGCGGGGGAGGAGGTGGACGTCACCGAGTCCGCGGTTCCGGGGCTGACCGGAGCCTGGTGCAAAAGGGAGATGCTCCGCATCGACGCGGAGCGATCCGGGAACGGAGTTCTGCGTGGACATCGTCGTCAAGGGCCGCAAGACCGAGGTGCCCGAGCGGTTCCGCAAGCACGTGGCCGAGAAGCTGAAGCTGGAGAAGATCCAGAAGCTCGATGGCAAGGTGATCAGCCTCGACGTCGAGGTGTCCAAGGAGCCGAACCCCCGACAGGCCGACCGCTGTGACCGAGTGGAGATCACGCTCCGCTCCCGCGGTCCGGTGATCCGGGCGGAAGCGGCAGCCAGCGACCCGTACGCGGCACTCGACCTGGCGGCGGAGAAGCTGGACGCCCGGCTGCGCAAGGAACACGACAAGCGCCACACACGCAGGGGCGCAGGGCGGCTCACGGCTGCTGAGGTGGCCGACCACGTTCCGGACGCGGCGACGCTCAACGGCAACGGCCACCCCGTCCACGAGGAAGAGTCGGACGGCGTGCCCACCAAGAAGATCGGCTCGCTGGAGATCAAGGGTGAAGGCCCCCTCGTCGTCCGTGAGAAGACCCACGTCGCCTCTCCGATGACCCTCGACCAGGCGCTCTACGAGATGGAGCTGGTCGGGCACGACTTCTATCTGTTCGTCGACTCCGAGACCAAGGAACCGAGTGTCGTCTACCGGCGGCACGCCTACGACTACGGCGTCATCCACCTGAGCACGGACCCGATGGTCGCCCGGGCGCACTCTCCCGCGGCCGGCGACACGACGGGCAGCTGACCCTCCCGGATGACAGCTGAGCGGGTGCCCCTGGAGCGCGTGTGCGCCCCCAGGGGCACCCGCGTGCAACCACTTCGCGCCCCGCTCTGTCACCTCACTGTCGTCCGGGCATGGAATCATGGGCCCACCGGCCCAACCGGTGGGTCGTTGCCTTGGGTTGGCGATGGCACAGGACCAGCCACAGCCTTCAGGGGGAGGAACGATGGCGGACAGCTTCGGACCGCTGCACGGCGATGACGCCGGTGATGGCGTTGTCGGCATGGGCGCGGACGCGGGCTCTCCACGCAAGGAGCCGATCCGGGTTCTCGTCGTGGACGACCACGCACTCTTCCGGCGCGGCCTGGAGATCGTGCTCGCCGCCGAGGAGGACATCCAGGTCGTGGGGGAGGCGGGTGACGGCGCCGAGGCCGTAGACAAGGCCGCCGACCTGCTGCCGGACATCGTTCTGATGGACGTGCGAATGCCCAAGCGGGGCGGGATCGAGGCCTGCACCTCCATCAAGGAAGTGGCACCCAGCGCCAAGATCATCATGTTGACGATCAGCGATGAGGAAGCCGACCTCTACGACGCGATCAAGGCGGGCGCGACCGGATATCTCCTCAAGGAAATCTCCACGGACGAGGTGGCCACCGCCATTCGCGCGGTGGCCGACGGGCAGTCGCAGATCAGTCCTTCCATGGCGTCGAAACTGCTCACCGAGTTCAAGTCGATGATCCAGCGGACGGACGAGCGCCGTCTCGTGCCCGCCCCGCGGCTGACCGACCGTGAGCTGGAAGTCCTCAAGCTCGTCGCCACCGGGATGAACAACCGCGATATCGCGAAGGAGTTGTTCATCTCCGAGAACACCGTGAAGAACCATGTGCGCAACATCCTGGAGAAGCTCCAGCTGCACTCCAGGATGGAGGCCGTGGTCTACGCGATGCGGGAGAAGATCCTCGAGATCCGCTGATCCGGCTCCCGGTCAGCGCAGGGCCGCCGACAGAGCCCGGATCACCTCCTTGGCAAGCGGCTCGCGCAGATCCGGCGCGTCCACCCGCTCCACCCGTATGTCCGTGCAGTCCACCCAGCTCGCCGCTTCGACCAGGGCCTGGGCCACCGCCGGGACCGCCTTCGGGCCGTCCAGAGTGACCTGCCGGGCCACCAGCGTGCCCCCTTCCCGGGCCGGGTCCACGCGGCCGACGAGACGGCCACCGGCCAGCACCGGCATCGCGAAGTAGCCGTAGACCCGTTTGGGCTTGGGGACGTACGCCTCCAGGCGGTGGGTGAAGCCGAAGATCCGCTCCGTGCGCGCGCGTTCCCAGATCAGGGAGTCGAACGGGGACAGCAAAGTGGTGCGGTGGCGGCCGCGCGGAGGCGTCTCCAGGGCCGTGGGGTCGGCCCAGGCAGGCTTGCCCCAGCCCTCGACCGTCACCGGCACCAGGCCCGAGTCGGCGATCACCGCGTCCACCTGGTCACCCTTGAGACGGTGATAGTCGGCGATGTCCGCGCGGGTGCCGACGCCCAGCGACTGGCCGGCGAGACGGACCAGGCGGCGCAGGCACTCGGCGTCGTCCAACTCGTCGTGGAGCAGATCGGCGGGGACGGCGCGCTCGGCGAGGTCGTACACACGCTTCCAGCCGCGGCGCTCCACGCAGACCACCTCGCCGTACATCAGGGCGCGCTCGACGGCGACCTTGGTGCCGGACCAGTCCCACCACTCGCTGGTCTTCTTCGCGCCGCCCAACTCCGTGGCGGTGAGGGGTCCTTCGGTGCGGAGCTGCTTGATGACCTGGTCATAGGTGCCGTCCGGGAGCTGGTGGTTCCAGTGCGGGCGGCTGCGGTAGGCGCGGCGGCGGAAGGCGAAGTGGGGCCATTCCTCGATGGGGAGGATGCACGCCGCGTGCGACCAGTACTCAAAAGCATGTGTGTCGGTCCAGTAGGCGCGCTCCACCTTCTTGCGGCCCACCGCGCCGAGCCTGGCGTACGGGATCAGCTCGTGGGAGCGGGCGAGGACCGAGATGGTGTCGAGCTGAACCGCGCCGAGGTGACGGAGGACGCCGCGGACTCCGGCCCGGCGGTCGGGGGTGCCGAGGAAGCCCTGGGCGCGCAGCACGATGCGGCGGGCCTCGTCGGCCGAGAGGTCGGTGGTGGGAGGCGCAGTCGTCATGGGTCCGAACGATAGAGGCCGGTACTGACAATGCGAGATGACCTGCGGATCTACGGGGCTGCGGGGAGGTACTGCAACGTCGACGGCAGGCCCAGGTCCGAGGGCAGCAGCGCACCCACCCAGCAGTCCCGGCGTACACCCTGGTGGGCGATGCCGGAGCGCAGGACGCCCTCGATGACGAAACCGGCCCGCTCCGCCACCGCGCGGGAGGGCCGGTTGCCCACTTCCGCGCGCCACTCCACGCGGTCGACGGACAGCTCGGTGAACGCCCAGCGGGAGGCGGCGAGTACGGCCTCGGTGACGTAACCGTGGCCGCGGTGTTCCTTGGTGGCCCAGTAGCCGATCTCGGCCGTGCCCGGCGAGCGCATGGTCAGCCCCAGCATGCCCAGCAGGTCCTCCCCTTCGGGGAGGAAGAGGCCCCAGGTGAACATCGTGCCGTTCGCCCAGCCTGCCGGGGCCAGCTGCTCCGTGAAGCTCTGGGCGTGCTCCACCAGGTAGGGCGAGGGGATCGTGGTCCAGCGCAGGATGTCGGGGTCCTGCACGGCCGCGAGGACGGTCTGGGTGTCCTGTTGGGCGGGGGCGCGCAGCAGGAGACGGTCCGTGGTCAGCGTGACGGGTTCCATCGGCCGATTCTGCTCAGGTGTTCGGTGAGGACGCCATCATTTTTGCTGTGAGTGAGCGAGCGATCACAATTAGCGCAATTCGTGAGCGGGGCGCGGCACCATCGGCGTTCCCCGCCCGTTGTCCCCTTTGAAGCAGATTTGAAGGAGCTGACAGTCGGCGTACCCGGCAGGCCTCCCGACGTGGCGGGGTCCTCGCATACGATGGCCGTTGCTCAGTAAGTCAAATGGAAACCGACCGTCCCAGGCCCGACCGGCAAGGAGACCAACCCCCGTGTCCGTCCTCTCGAAGATCATGCGTGCAGGCGAAGGCAAGATCCTGCGCAAGCTGCACCGCATCGCGGACCAGGTCAACTCCATCGAAGAGGACTTCATCGACCTCTCCGACGCCGAGCTGCGGGCCCTCACCGAGGAGTACAAGCAGCGGTACGCCGACGGTGAGAGCCTGGACGACCTGATGCCCGAGGCGTTCGCCACCGTGCGCGAGGCCGCCAAGCGCGCGCTGGGCCAGCGCCACTACGACGTGCAGATCATGGGCGGCGCCGCCCTCCACCTCGGCTATGTCGCCGAGATGAAGACCGGTGAGGGCAAGACGCTCGTCGGCACGCTGCCCGCGTACCTGAACGCGCTGTCCGGCAAGGGCGTCCACCTCATCACGGTCAACGACTACCTGGCCGAGCGCGACTCCGAGATGATGGGCCGCGTCCACAAGTTCCTGGGCCTCGAGGTCGGTTGCATCCTCGCCAACATGACGCCGGCCCAGCGCCGCGCGCAGTACGCGTGTGACATCACGTACGGCACGAACAACGAATTCGGGTTCGACTACCTGCGCGACAACATGGCGTGGTCCCAGGACGAACTGGTCCAGCGCGGCCACAACTTCGCCATCGTCGACGAGGTCGACTCCATCCTGGTCGACGAGGCCCGTACGCCGCTGATCATCTCCGGTCCGGCCGACCAGGCCACCAAGTGGTACGGCGACTTCGCCAAGCTGGTCACCCGCCTGAAGAAGGGCGAGGCCGGCAACCCGCTCAAGGGCATCGAGGAGACCGGCGACTACGAGGTCGACGAGAAGAAGCGCACGGTCGCCATCCACGAGTCCGGTGTCAGCAAGGTCGAGGACTGGCTGGGCATCGACAACCTCTACGAGTCGGTGAACACCCCTCTGGTGGGCTACCTGAACAACGCCATCAAGGCGAAGGAGCTCTTCAAGAAGGACAAGGACTACGTCGTCATGGACGGCGAAGTCATGATCGTCGACGAGCACACCGGCCGTATCCTCGCCGGCCGCCGCTACAACGAGGGCATGCACCAGGCGATCGAGGCGAAGGAAGGGGTGGACATCAAGGACGAGAACCAGACCCTCGCCACGATCACCCTCCAGAACTTCTTCCGCCTCTACAAGCGCCACGACCACAACGGCAAGGAACAGCCGGGCCTCTGCGGCATGACCGGTACGGCGATGACCGAGGCCGCCGAGTTCCACCAGATCTACAAGCTCGGCGTCGTCCCGATCCCGACCAACCGGCCCATGGTCCGCAAGGACCAGTCGGACCTGATCTACCGCACCGAGGTCGCGAAGTTCGAGGCGGTCGTCGACGACATCGTCGAGAAGCACGAGAAGGGCCAGCCGATCCTGGTCGGCACGACGTCGGTCGAGAAGTCCGAGTACCTCTCGCAGCAGCTGAGCAAGCGCGGTGTCCAGCACGAGGTGCTGAACGCCAAGCAGCACGACCGAGAGGCGATCATCGTCGCCCAGGCCGGCCGCAAGGGTGCCGTCACCGTCGCCACGAACATGGCCGGCCGCGGTACCGACATCAAGCTCGGCGGCAACCCCGAGGACCTCGCCGAGGCGGAGCTGCGTCAGCGCGGCCTCGACCCCGAGGAGCACATCGAGGAGTGGGCCGCGGCTCTGCCGGCCGCCCTGGAGAAGGCCGAGCGGGCGGTCAAGGCGGAGTTCGAGGAGGTCAAGGAGCTCGGCGGCCTCTACGTCCTCGGTACCGAGCGGCACGAGTCGCGCCGTATCGACAACCAGCTGCGTGGTCGTTCCGGCCGTCAGGGCGACCCCGGCGAGTCCCGCTTCTACCTCTCCCTGGGCGACGACCTGATGCGGCTGTTCAAGGCCCAGATGGTCGAGCGCGTGATGTCGATGGCGAACGTCCCGGACGACGTCCCGATCGAGAACAAGATGGTCACGCGCGCGATCGCGTCCGCGCAGTCGCAGGTCGAGCAGCAGAACTTCGAGACTCGTAAGAACGTCCTGAAGTACGACGAGGTCCTCAACCGCCAGCGCGAGGTCATCTACGGCGAGCGTCGCCGCGTCCTGGAGGGCGAGGACCTGCAGGAGCAGGTCGTGCACTTCATGGACGACACGATCGACGCGTACATCGCGGCGGAGACCGCCGAGGGCTTCGCGGAGGACTGGGACCTCGACCGGCTGTGGGGCGCGTTCAAGCAGCTCTACCCGGTGAAGATCACCGTCGAGGAGCTGGAGGAGGCGGCGGGCGACCGCGCGGGCCTGACCGCCGAGTACATCTCCGAGTCGATCAAGGACGACATCCACGAGCAGTACGAGGCGCGTGAGGCGCAGCTCGGCTCCGAGATCATGCGTGAGCTGGAGCGCCGGGTCGTGCTGTCGGTCCTGGACCGCAAGTGGCGCGAGCACCTCTACGAGATGGACTACCTCCAGGAGGGCATCGGCCTGCGGGCGATGGCCCAGAAGGACCCGCTGGTCGAGTACCAGCGAGAGGGCTTCGACATGTTCACCGCCATGATGGAGGGCATCAAGGAGGAGTCCGTCGGCTACCTGTTCAACCTGGAGGTCCAGGTCGAGCAGCAGGTCGAGGAGGTCCCGGTCGAGGACGAGAAGCCGTCCCTCGCCAAGCAGGACTCCGTTCCGGCGCAGGCCGGCTCGCGTCCCGAGATCCGCGCGAAGGGGCTCGACGCCCCGCAGCGCCGGGATCTGCACTTCTCCGCGCCGACGGTGGACGGCGAGGGCGGTGTCATCGAGGGCGAGTTCGCCGACGACGACGAGCCCGTGCGCTCCGAGGCGGACGGCCTCACGCGCGCGGAGCGGCGCAAGCAGTCCCGTGCTCGGGGGCGGCGCAAGAAGTAGCGCCCACGGCGCGTTGGTCGCCGTAGCGGTGGGTTGTGACGGTGCCTGGGGCGCCGTGGCACAGGAAGGGCCGGTCACCTTGGGGTGGCCGGCCCTTCGGCATGCGGGGGATTCGCGGGTTCTGCCCGTGGGCTTCTCCGGGCCTGTCAGTCGTCGTCCGGACGCGGAGCCCGGGGGCCGCCCAGTTCGACCGCCGTACAGCGCCAGCGCAGATCCTGGCCCTGTTCCAGGCGGAAGGCCATGGCGCGCAGCTGGTCGCCGGCGCCGATGCGCGCGAAGGCCTCCAGGGCGCCCTGGCGGGGAACGTAGTAGCCGATGTCCCGGACGACGGGGCGGGTGCCGCGGGTGCGCAGCGGGCCGCGCTCGGCGAGCCGGGCCAGCTCGTCGTAGGCGCGGCCCGCGGTGTGCCGGAGCATCGAGTGGACGGGGCGTTGGCCGCTCAGCACGGCGAGGAGAAGGTCGGCGAAGAGGTCGGTGGGGCGGGGCTGGGGGGCCAGGGGGCGGCGCGGGGTCTGGGCCGGGACGGCCGCCGGGGTGGTTGCGGGGGAGGCTGTGCCGCGGGCTGCGGGGCCTGAGACGGGGGTGTACGGCCTGGCCGTGGCCCCATCGGAAGGTGCTGCTGCGGAAAGTGCTGCTGCCGCGTGGGTGAGGACGGCGGTGCGCGTCGCGGTGGAGGCGCCGCGTGTGCCGGTGGGGGCGCCATGTGTGCCGGTGGGGGTGCCGCCCGCGCTGGTCGTCGTGGCGCCGGGCCCGGTGCTGCGGTGCGCGGCTCCGGTGGTCGTCTCCTTCGGACCTGGGATGTTCTGCGGGCGGCTGTCCGAGGGGCCCGTACCGGCGCGGGGGCCGGTACCGGGGGATCCCGGTGGGCGGCCGTCGCCCGGTGCCGTGCGGGTGGTGCTGCCGCCGGGAGTGCGGGGCGGTGTGCCGCCCGGGCGGCGGGAGTCGCGGCGGGCCGGCGGGCGGGCGCCGGGGTGGTGCTGGGTCCTGGTCATGACCTTGTTCATGGGATCCCCGTTCTGCGAGCCCGGAAGTACCGGGCAGTAACTTCTGCTTGGGGATCTTGTACGGGGCCATGGACCCCGGCGGCAAGGAAGGCGCGGGCCGGATCGGGCTGCCGGAATGTTCACCTATCAGGGTGATCGGAGGGGGCGGAGACCTGCGGATCCGGGGGCGGAGCGGGTGAATTCCGGGCCCGGGGTGGACGCCGTACGAGGCCTGGGCAAGGACTCGAAAGGGGACGCCCGCACGTATCCTGAAGGCCTTCGCGGAGCCCCTCCGATGATGTTCTCCGACCACGAAAGCGGCCAGTCATGCGCGTCTACGTCCCCCTGACCCTCTCCGGTCTCGCCGAGGCGTACAAGACGGGTGAGCTGGGGGCCGGACCGCTCCTCGCCTACGCCGTCACGCCCGCCCTGCGCGAGTGGTACCTCTCCGACGACATCGAGGAGCTGGAGTACGCCGCGCTGAACCGGGCCGCGCTGGCCTCGCTGCGGTTGCTCGCCGCGGACGCCGGGGCCGTGCGGCGCCGTGTCGTGGTCGCCGTCGACGTGGCCGACGGGGCGGCGGTCGCCGACCCGGACCGGGCGCTGGATCCGGCGGCGCTCGGTGAGGTGCGGGTCGCCGGGACGGTGAAGCTGGCCAAGGCGGCCGCGGTGCACGTCGACTCCGACGACGCGGAGGAGGACGTCACCGCCGCCGTGGACGCGCTGGCGGCGGCGGACGCGGGGGACGACGACGCGCAGTTCGTCGTGGACGGGGCCGAGGACCACGAGCTGATGTGGTACGCGACGCAGGAGATCCCCAACCTGGTGGGGCTGGGCGGCTGAGCCCGGTTTCCGTGGTGCCGGGGCGTGGTCTTGCCGGCTGTGACCTGCCGGTCTCTTGATTGTCAGTGGGGGCGGGTACGTTTTTGGCATGGGGAAGCTGACAGGGGCGCACATCGTCTGGGACTGGAACGGCACGCTGTTCCACGACAACGACGCGATCATCGGGGCGACGAACGCGGCGTTCGGCGAGCTGGGGCTCGCGCCGATCACGATGGAGCAGTACCGGGCGCTGTACTGCGTGCCGGTGCCGAAGTTCTACGAGCGACTGCTCGGCCGACTGCCCACCGACGCCGAGTGGGAGGTCATGGACGAGACCTTCCACCGGTACTACGCCGAGCACCGGGTGGGGTGCGGGCTCACCGAGGGAGCGGTGGAGCTGCTCATGGGGTGGCGGTCCGCCGGCCGCAGCCAGTCGATCCTCAGCATGTATGTGCATGACGAGCTGGTGCCGTTGGTGCGGGGATTCGGGATCGAGGCGCACTTCCTGCGGGTGGACGGGCGCACGGGACCGTCCGGCGGGAGCAAGGCGGAGCACATGGAGCGGCATCTCGCCGCGCTGGTGGGGGTGGAGGCGGCCCGGACCGTGGTGATCGGGGACGCCGCGGACGACGCGGTGGCCGCGATGCGGGTGGGGGCACGGGCCGTGCTGTACACCGGCGGGTCGCACAGCCGGGCCAGCCTCGAGGGGGTCGGGGTGCCCGTGGTGGACACCTTGGCGGAGGCGGTCGCGGAGGCTGAGCGAATAGCCGCGTGACGGTTCGCGTCAGCTCCGCGACCCCGGAAGGGCGTCAGGCGCGCCCCCTCGGCTAGGTCACCGGTGCCTTCGCCCTCAGCACCGTCAAGAACTCCCGCATCCAGCCCGGGTGGTCCGGCCAGGCGCGGGAGGAGACCAGAGTGCCGTCGACCACCACCTCGGTGTCCTGGAAGGCCGCGCCGGCGGTCTGCATGTCGGGTTCCAGGGCTGGATAGGCCGTGACCCGGCGGCCGCGGAGGCTGTCGATCGCGGCGGTGAGCAAGGGGCCGTGGCAGATCTGGGCGACCGGCTTGTCCGCGTCGAAGAACGACTTGAGGATCTTGCGGAGCTCGGGGTCGTTGCGCAGGTACTCGGGGGCGCGGCCGCCGGGGATGACGAGAGCGGCGTACTGACCGGCGTCGACCTCGGCGAAGGCCAGGTCGGCGGGCCAGGTGTAGCCGGGTTTCTCGGTGTAGGTGTCGAAGCCGGGTTCGAAGTCGTGGACGACGAACCGGAGCTGTTTGCGGGTGGGGGCCGCGATATGGACGTCGTAGCCCTCCTCGCGGAGGCGCTGGTAGGGGTACAGGACCTCCAGTGATTCTGCTGCGTCACCGGTGACGATGAGGATTTTTGCGGTCATATCGGCAAAGTGCACCGCAGAAGCGTCCTTGCCAAGGGGGCGCGCGAGGGGAGGGAAGAAGGTCATGGCCTGGATGCGGCGCAGGCACTGTGCAGAGTGTCAAATTTCCACCCCTGGTTTTGTACACATACGGCTCATGACGGCCCCCCTGTGAGGAGCGATAGCCTTGTGGCGTGATCAGCGCGATAGTTCGCGGGGGCGCTGTGGCCCCCGCCCCGCGTCCGGTGCGCACGGAACATCTCCGTGGCCGGGCGGCGGCCGCTGGTCCTCGCGGGCGGGACGGGGCCGTAAGGGCTCCCATGACGCCGAGTACACCCTCGTCACCGGCGCGGCAGAGAGCAGCGTCACACCTGGCGGGCGTGTCGAGAATGGCTGATATACCCCCGCTCTTCTCACCTTGCGGCATAGCGTCGGAGCACACCGGAGACCCCGGGCCGTGGCGTCGAGCCGCAGGGGAAGAGGCCGTACTTCCTTCTACGTCACGCAACGGCGCGCGACAGGAGTCAGAGGACAATGCAGACCAAGCTGGACGAAGCCAAGGCCGAGCTGCTCGAGAGGGCTGCACGGGTAGCTGAGAACAGCCCGGTCGGGGGGCACCTACCGACTGGGACGACGGACGACGACACCTCCCGCACCCCGGACACCCCGGACAGCGAGACCGTGCTCGCGTTCCTCCAGCGCTACTACCTGCACACGGCCCCGGAAGACCTCGCCGGCCGCGACCCGGTCGACGTCTACGGCGCCGCTCTCTCCCACTTCCGGCTGGGCGAGACGCGCCCGCAGGGCACGGCCAACGTGCGGGTGCACACGCCCACCGTGGAGGAGAACGGCTGGACGTGCACCCACTCGGTCGTCGAGGTCGTCACCGACGACATGCCCTTCCTCGTCGACTCCGTCACCAACGAGCTGACCCGGCAGGGGCGCGGCATCCATGTCGTCATCCACCCCCAGGTCGTCGTCCGTCGCGACCTGACCGGCAGGCTGATCGAGGTCCTCACCGCCCCGCCCTACGCCGCTGACCTCCCGCACGACGCGCACACCGAGTCCTGGATCCACGTCGAGATCGACCGCGAGACCGACCGCGGCGATCTGAAGCAGATCACCGCCGACCTGCTGCGTGTCCTGTCCGACGTCCGGGAGGCCGTCGAGGACTGGGAGAAGATGCGGGACGCGGCGCTGCGGATGGCCGACGAACTGCCCGCCGAGCCCGTCGCCACCGACCTGCGCGACACGGAGATCGACGAGGCCCGCGAGCTGCTGCGCTGGCTGGCCGCCGACCACTTCACCTTCCTCGGCTACCGGGAGTACCAGCTCAGGCCGGACGACTCCCTCGCGGCCGTGCCCGGCACCGGCCTCGGCATCCTGCGCTCGGACCCGCATCACGCCGGCGAGGAAGGCCACCCGGTCAGCCCGTCCTTCGAGCGGCTGCCCGCCGACGCCCGCGCGAAGGCACGTGAGCACAATCTGCTCGTGCTGACCAAGGCCAACAGCCGGGCGACGGTGCACAGGCCCTCGTACCTCGACTACATCGGGGTCAAGAAGTTCGACGCGGACGGCAATGTCGTCGGCGAGCGGCGTTTCCTCGGACTGTTCTCCTCCGCCGCCTACACCGAGTCGGTGCGCCGGGTTCCGGTCATTCGGCGCAAGGTGGACGAGGTGCTCGAAAGGGCCGGATTCTCGCCCAACAGCCACGACGGCCGCGACCTGCTCCAGATCCTGGAGACCTACCCGCGCGACGAGCTCTTCCAGACCCCGGCCGACGAGCTGGAGTCCATCGCGACCTCCGTCCTGTACCTCCAGGAGCGGCGGCGGCTGCGCCTCTACCTGCGTCAGGACGAGTACGGCCGCTACTACTCGGCCCTCGTCTACCTGCCCCGCGACCGCTACACCACCGGCGTCCGCCTCCGGATCATCGACATCCTGAAGGAGGAACTCGGCGGCATCAGCGTCGACTTCACCGCCTGGAACACCGAGTCGATCCTGTCCCGGCTGCACTTCGTGGTCCGCGTCCCGCAGGGCACCGAGCTGCCGCAGCTCAGCGACAGCGACAAGGAGCGCATCGAGGCCCGCCTGGTCGAGGCCGCCCGCTCCTGGGCCGACGGCTGGACCGAGGCGCTCAACGCCGAGCTCGGCGAGGAGCGCGCCGCCGAGCTGTCGCGCCGCTACGGCAGCGCCTTCCCCGAGGGCTACAAGGCCGACCACAGCCCGCGCGCCGCGGTCGCCGACCTCGTCCATCTGGAGCGGCTCGGCGAGGAGAACGACTTCGCGCTCAGCCTCTACGAGCCGGTGGGCGCCGCCCCCGAGGAGCGCCGCTTCAAGATCTACCGCAAGGGCGACGCGATCTCTCTGTCCGCCGTCCTGCCGGTCCTCAACCGCCTCGGCGTCGAGGTCATGGACGAGCGGCCCTACGAACTGCGCTGCTCGGACCGCAGCATCGCCTGGATCTACGACTTCGGCCTGCGCATGCCCAAGTCGCAGAACGGCACCGGCGACTACCTCGGCGACGACGGCCGCGAGCGCTTCCAGGAGGCCTTCGCCGCCACCTGGACCGGCAAGGCGGAGAACGACGGCTTCAACGCGCTGGTGCTGAGCGCCGGACTGAACTGGCGCCAGGCGATGGTGCTGCGGGCGTACGCCAAGTACCTGCGCCAGGCGGGCTCGACGTTCAGCCAGGACTACATGGAGGACACCCTCCGCAACAACGTCCACACCACCCGGCTGCTCGTCTCCCTGTTCGAGGCGCGGATGTCGCCGGACCGCCAGCGCGCAGGGCACGAACTCGTCGACGCCCTCCTGGAGGAGCTCGACGCGGCGCTCGACCAGGTGGCCTCGCTGGACGAGGACCGGATCCTGCGCTCCTTCCTGACCGTCATCAAGGCGACCCTGCGCACCAACTTCTTCCAGGAGGCCGCGGGCGGCAGGCCGCACGACTACGTCTCCATGAAGTTCGACCCGCAGGCCATCCCCGACCTCCCGGCCCCGCGCCCGGCGTTCGAGATCTGGGTCTACTCACCGCGCGTCGAAGGCGTGCACCTGCGCTTCGGCAAGGTCGCGCGCGGCGGTCTGCGCTGGTCCGACCGGCGTGAGGACTTCCGCACCGAGATCCTCGGCCTGGTCAAGGCGCAGATGGTGAAGAACACCGTCATCGTGCCGGTCGGTGCCAAGGGCGGCTTCGTCGCCAAGCAGCTGCCCGACCCGTCCGTCGACCGGGACGCGTGGCTGGCCGAAGGCATCGCCAGCTACAAGATGTTCATCTCGGCGCTGCTCGACATCACCGACAACATGGTGGCCGGCGAGGTCGTGCCCCCGGCGGACGTCGTCCGGCACGACGAGGACGACACCTACCTGGTCGTCGCCGCCGACAAGGGCACCGCGACCTTCTCGGACATCGCCAACGGGGTCGCGGAGTCGTACAACTTCTGGCTCGGTGACGCCTTCGCCTCCGGCGGCTCGGCCGGCTACGACCACAAGGGCATGGGCATCACGGCCCGCGGTGCCTGGGAGTCGGTCAAGCGGCACTTCCGCGAACTGGACCTCGACACCCAGTCCGAGGACTTCACTGTCGTCGGCATCGGTGACATGTCCGGCGACGTGTTCGGCAACGGCATGCTGCTGAGCGAGCACATCCGGCTGGTCGCCGCCTTCGACCACCGGCACATCTTCATCGACCCGAAGCCCGACGCGGCCACCTCCTACGCCGAGCGCCGGCGCATCTTCGACCTCCCGCGCTCCAGCTGGGCCGACTACAGCACCGAGCTGATCTCCGCGGGCGGCGGGATCTTCCCCCGTACCGCCAAGTCCATCCCGGTCAACGCCCACGTCCGCGAGGCCCTCGGCATCGAGGACAAGGTCACCAAGATGACCCCGGCCGACCTGATGAAGGCGATCCTCAAGGCGCCGGTGGACCTGCTGTGGAACGGCGGCATCGGCACGTACGTGAAGGCCTCCACGGAGACCCACGCGGACGTCGGCGACAAGGCCAACGACCCCATCCGCGTCGACGGCGCCGACCTGCGCGTGCGGGTCGTCGGCGAGGGCGGCAACCTGGGCCTGACCCAGCTCGGCCGGATCGAGTTCGCGCTGCACGGCGGGAAGATCAACACCGACGCCATCGACAACAGCGCCGGCGTGGACACCTCCGACCACGAGGTGAACATCAAGATCCTGCTCAACGGCCTGGTCACCGAGGGCGACATGACGGTCAAGCAGCGCAACAAGCTGCTCGCCGAGATGACCGACGAGGTCGGCCACCTGGTCCTGCGCAACAACTACGCGCAGAACACCGCGATCGCCAACGCGCTCGCCCAGTCCAAGGACATGCTCCACGCCCAGCAGCGCTTCATGCGCCACCTGGTGCGCGAGGGCCACCTCGACCGGGCCCTGGAGTTCCTGCCCACCGACCGCCAGATCCGCGAACGCCTCGGCGCGGCACAGGGTCTGACCAGCCCGGAGACGGCCGTCCTGCTGGCGTACACGAAGATCACGGTCGCCGAGGAACTGCTGCACACCTCGCTCCCGGACGACCCCTACCTGCACGCCCTGTTGCACACGTACTTCCCGGCCGCGCTGCGCGAGAAGTTCCCCGAGCACATCGACAACCACCCGCTGCACCGCGAGATCACCACGACCGTCCTGGTCAACGACACGGTCAACACGGGCGGTACGACCTATCTGCACCGCCTCCGCGAGGAGACCGGCGCCTCGCTCGAGGAGATCGTCCGGGCGCAGACCGTGGCCCGCGCCATCTTCCGTTCCGGCGTGGTGTGGGACGGGGTGGAGGCGCTCGACAACCAGGTCGAGGCCGCCGTACTGACCCGCATCCGCCTGCACTCGCGCCGCCTCGTCGAGCGCGGCACACGCTGGCTGCTCAACAACCGGCCGCAGCCGCTCCAGCTCGCCGAGACCGTCGAGTTCTTCGGCGACCGCGTCGAACAGGTGTGGTCGCAGCTGCCGAAGCTGCTGCGGGGCGCCGACCTGGAGTGGTACCAGAAGATCTACGACGAGCTCAGCGGCGCCGGAGTCCCCGACGAACTCGCCACACGTGTGGCCGGGTTCTCCTCGGCCTTCCCGACGCTGGACATCGTCTCGGTGGCCGACCGCATGGGCCGCGACCCGATGGACGTCGCCGAGGTGTACTACGACCTCGCCGACCGTCTCCACATCACCCAGCTCATGGACCGCATCATCGAGCTGCCCCGCGCCGACCGCTGGCAGTCCATGGCCCGCGCCTCCATCCGCGAGGACCTGTACGCGGCCCACTCGGCGCTCACGGCCGACGTACTGGCGGTGGGCGACGGCACGTTCACTCCCGAGCAGCGCTTCAAGGCCTGGGAGGAGAAGAACGCCCCGATCCTCGGCCGGGCGCGCACCACCCTGGAGGAGATCCAGAGCTCGGACGCGTTCGACCTGGCCAACCTGTCGGTGGCGATGCGCACCATGAGGACGCTGCTGCGGCAGCATTCGTAAGCGATACGACGACGAGGGCGCCCCGGGCCATGCGGCTCGGGGCGCCCTCGGTCATCCGGGTGTCTGTCCTGTACGGATTCTCAGGCAGCGACCTTCGGCTTCGGCTTCGCCTTGTCCGGGCCGCCCGTGAACTCCTCGTAGGCCGCGAGGACCTCGTCGGTGGGGCCGTCCATGCGCAGTTCGCCGCGCTCCAGCCACAGCACCCGGTCGCAGGTGTCGCGGATCGACTTGTTGCTGTGGCTCACCAGGAACACCGTGCCCGCGTGCTTGCGCAGTTCACGGATGCGTGCCTCGGAGCGCTTCTGGAAGGAGCGGTCGCCGGTGGCGAGGGCCTCGTCGATGAGGAGGACGTCGTGGTCCTTGGCGGCGGCGATGGAGAAGCGCAGGCGGGCCGCCATGCCGGAGGAATAGGTGCGCATCGGGAGGGTGATGAAGTCGCCCTTCTCGTTGATGCCGGAGAAGTCGACGATCTCCTGGTAGCGGTCCCTGACCTGCTCGCGGGACATGCCCATGGCGAGGCCGCCGAGGTGGACGTTGCGCTCGCCGGTGAGATCGTTCATCAGGGCCGCGTTGACGCCGAGGAGGGAGGGCTGGCCGTCGGTGTAGATACGGCCGTTCTCCACCGGGAGCAGGCCGGCGACCGCCTTGAGCAGGGTCGACTTGCCGGAGCCGTTGGTGCCGATCAGGCCGATCGCCTCGCCCTTGTAGGCGACGAACGACACGTTCTTGACGGCGTGCACCTTGCGTACGCCCGACGCCTTCTCGACCTGCCCGCGGCGCAGCATGCGGTTGAGGGCGGCGGTGGCGGAGCCCTTGCCCGCGCCGGTGCCGTTGACGCGGTAGACGATGTCGACGCCGTCGACGACGACGGTGGGGATCTGCTCGTTCTCGATGTCAGCCACGGCCGTACGTCTCCTCAGCCTTCCAGAAGTAGATGAAGCCGCCGACGCCGGCGACCAACGCCCAGCCCACCGCGAGCGCCCACACGTGGTGCGGCAGCTGGCTGGCGTGGAAGCTGTCGATCAGGGCGTAACGCATCAGGTCGATGTAGATGGCGGCCGGGTTGGCCTGGAGGACGGGCACCACCCAGGACGGCCAGTCGTGGTGGCCCTTGGCCAGCTTGTCGATGCTCCACATCACGCCGGAGACATACATCCAGGTGCGCAGGACGAACGGCATCAGCTGCGCGATGTCCGGCGTCTTGGCGCCCATCCGCGCCATGATCATCGAGACGCCCGCGTTGAACGTGGACTGCAGTACCAGCGCCGGGACCGCCAGCAGCCAGGACGCGGCGACCGGGACACCGAAGCAGAGCAGGATCACGACCAGGGCGGCCATCGAGAAGAGCAGCTGCTGCAGCTGCTGGAGGGCGAACGAGATCGGCAGCGCGGCCCGCGGGAAGTGCAGGGCGCGCACGAGGCCGAGATTGCCGGAGATCGCCCGGGTGCCCGCCATGATCGAGCTCTGGGTGAACGTCCAGATGAACACGCCCGTGACCAGGAACGGGACGTAGTCCGGCACATTCCTCTTGGTGCCCAGCAGCACACCGAAGATGAAGTAGTACACCGCCGCGTTCAGCAGCGGGGTCATCACCTGCCAGACCTGGCCCAGCTTCGCCTGGCTGTACTGCGCGGTGAGCTTGGCGGTCGAGAACGCGGTGATGAAGTGGCGCCGTGCCCACAGCTGACGGACGTAGTCGGGCAGGGAGGGGCGGGCACCGCTGACCGCGAGGCCGTGCCGGGCGGCCAGGGCCGAAAGGTCGTCTTCGGCCGGAGACGCTGTCGGGGGCGGTGTGTCGAGGACCTGGCTCACATCCGCTGCTTTCGCTCGGGGGGTGGGGGTGGTGCGCGTGCGGTCGGCGTGCCCGTCATCCGACGTTTCCTTACGTGACTCTTCACGTTCTCTTACGTCGGGACGGGACCGTATCGTCGCAACGTGAGAGTAGGACGAGTGAGCGTCGGAACGCAACCGTTTCGTCGTGACGAACGACGTTGGAACGTAACCGTTTCGTCGTGACCCGACACGTTGGAACGTGACCGTAGCGTCGTCACGCGCTCCGACGGGACGACACCGCCTTGTCCCGACCACCCCGCGTCGGAACGGGACCGTTTCGTCGCTACGCCCTATGCTGGTCCGCATGACGACCAACGCCGACGCGCCGCAGACCCGTCCGCGCCGCCGTGCCCCGGCAGGAGCCGCCGTCCTCCGTGAGGATGTGACGGACGCCATTCGGGCGGCCGTCTTCGAGGAGCTCGCGGCCGTCGGATACGCACGGATGTCGATCGAGGGCATCGCGCGCCGCGCGGGCGTGGGCAAGACCGCGGTCTACCGCCGTTGGCGTTCCAAGCTGCACCTGGTCCTCGACGTCGTCTCGGAGATCGCGGTGATGGGCCTGCCGGTCCCGGACACCGGTTCGTTGGAGGACGACCTGCGGATGTTGTACGAGGTGACGTCCCGGGCGCTGCGGCACCCGGTGGCCTCGCAGATCATCCCGGACCTCCAGGCCGAGGCGGCCCGTAACCCCGAGATCGCCGAGGCCCTGCAGAACGCGTTGCAGAAGGGCCAGGAGGGCGTGGCCAGCAAGATCATCTCGGCGGCGGAGCAGCGCGGGGAGCTGCGCACCGGCTTCAACGACGAACTGGCCCTCGACCTGATCTCCGGCCCCCTCTATTGGCGCTCGGTGGTGATCCGCAGCCCGAAGCTGCCGAAGGGGTATCTCGCGGCGCTGGCCCGGGCGACGACGGAGGCGCTGAAAGCGCTCTGAGTTTGAGCAGCCGCTGAAGGCGCTCTGAGGCTGAGCAGCCGTCGGGCCGCTGAAGGCGCTCTGAGCCTCAGCGGCCGGGCCCGCGACCGTGCCTGTGCCCGGAGTCCGGTGCCGTACGCAGGGCGAGAGGTTCCGGGGCGTGCACCCGGGCCGTCTTCTGTATGCCGAGGGGAAGCTGTTCGCCACGGGGCCGTGGGCGGACGGCCCGGGGGCGCTGCTGGTGTTCGCGGTGGAGCGGGCGGAGCTGGAGGGGATTCTGGAGGATGATCAGCAATGACTTCCGCCGCAAGGATGGGTTGGCTGCGGAGCTGACCTCGCCCGCGCGGGGAGCCGTATGTCGACACAGGCCCGCGCCCGTAACGAGCGCTACCGTCAGCCGGTGAGGAGACAGGCGAGGGCTGCCAGGTCGGCCGTCCTGAGCACACGGTCGGAGAAGCCCGGCAGCGGCACATGCAGCAGGTTCGTCCAGCGCTCGGGGACGGCCGTGACGCCGTACACCGCTCCGGCCAGTCCGCCGGTCACCGCTGCCACCGTGTCCGTGTCGCCGCCCAGGTCGATCGCGGCGCGTACGGCTGTCTCGTACGAGGTCGTCGTACGCAGCGCCCAGACGGCGGAGCCCAGGCAGGGCCATACGGCACCGTTGAACTCCGTGGCCTGGTCCGGGTGCCAGTCGGGGGCCAGGACGGTGGCGTAGCGCGCGCGGTGGTCTTGGTGGACCGCGTCAAGGGTGGCGTCCACGGCGTCCAGCGGGTCGTCGCCGGCCAGGGCCACCCGTACCAGTTCGTGGAAGACGGCCGTGCCCTCCCAGGCGGCCCGGTCGCCGTGGGTGAGGGCGGCCAGGCGGCGTCCGGCGGCCATGGTGGCCTCGCGGCCGTGGGCGGCGAAGTACACGGCGGACGGGGCCGCCCGCATCAACGCGCCGTTTCCCGCCGCTCGTTGGTTCACCTGGAAGTGGAGAGCGGCGGCGGTGTCCCACGGGTCGCCGCTGCTCAGCACGGCCTCGGTCTGGAGGCCGATGTCCTTGGGCTCCGCCGCCGCCCACCGCTGGAACCGCCGGAAGACGTCCGGGAGTTCGAGCCCGCCGCACTCCACCAGGGACTCGGCGACCAGGACCGCCATCTGCGTGTCGTCGGTCGCCTCACCCGGGTCCCAGCCGCCACCCCCGCACATCTCGCCGCCGTGCGCCGGCTCCGGAAAGCGGTCCGAGAAGGCACCCTCGGGCCCGAACTCGAAAGGAGCACCCAATGCGTCCCCCACAGCGGAACCGACGACGGCGCCCAGGGCGCGCTCTGCGCGAACGACCATCCGCGCAGGCTAGCCCTGGGCTGCTACGGCCTCACGCGCGGGCGCATGCCAACCGCTGTGTCCGTGCCGGCTACTCGATGACGAGGTCGACCTCGATGTTGCCGCGGGTGGCGTTGGAGTAGGGGCAGACCTGGTGGGCCGTCTCGACCAGCTTGCGGCCGGTTTCCGCGTCGACGGTCTCGGGGAGTTCGACGCGGAGGGTGACCTTGAGGCCGAAGCCCTCGCCCTGCTTGCCTATGCCGACCTCGGCGGTGACGGCGGCGTCGCTGACGTCCACCTTGGCCTGGCGGCCGACGAGACCGAGGGCGCTGCCGAAACAGGCGGCGTAGCCGGCGGCGAACAGCTGCTCCGGGTTGGTGCCCTGGCCGTTGCCGCCCAGCTCCACCGGCGGGGCCAGAGCGACGTCGATCTTGCCGTCGTTCGTGTAGGCGCGGCCGTCGCGGCCGTGGGTGGCGGTGGCGACAGCGGTGTAGAGCGCGTCCATGAAAACCGTCCCTCTCGAAGTTCGTTCCGGCGGCCCTTGCGTGGCCGCCTCACGGCCATAAGTAGAGCACACAATTCAATTGTGCACAACTAAATGGCCCGCAAGAGCTATCCTGGACCCATGGACACGTCCCCGACCGCCTCTACGACAGTCGCCTCGGCCACCACCGACTGGCTCCGCCTCGACCAGCAGATCTGCTTCTCCCTGAACGCGGCCTCCCGTGCCTTCGGCAGCGTCTACCGCGTGATCCTCAAGGATCTGGGGATCACCTACCCGCAGTACCTGGTGATGCTGGTGCTCTGGGAGCACGGCGACCTGCCCGTCAAGAAGCTCGGCGAGCACCTGCGGCTCGACTCGGGCACCCTCTCCCCCCTCCTCAAGCGACTGGAGGCGGCCGGCCTCGTCCGGCGTGAGCGCAGCACCCGCGACGAGCGCTCGGTGGAGGTGCGGCTCACCGAGGAGGGTGTCGCCCTGCGCGAGCGCGCGGAACAAGTGCCCCGCCGGATCGTCTCCGCGACCAGCTTCGACGTGGACGAGATCCGAGCCCTGCGGGCCCGCCTCGACCAGCTCACCTCCGCCCTGGACGCGGCGGTGCACGCCGAACTGCCCGACGAGGACTGAGCGGGACTCACGCGCGCCGGGCCTCGACACCGTACGTGTCAATCCAGTCACACGTGGTGACAGCAGTGGCACTCGTCCGATCCCGCCGCCTGGTTCACTGATACGCGGACACGGGTCAACCGAAGAGGGGACGGCCGTACATGACCTGGCTGATCACCGGCGGCGCCGGCTACATCGGAGCGCATGTCGTGAGGGCGATGACCGGGGCGGGCGAGCAGGCGGTCGTGTACGACGACCTGTCCACCGGCGTGGCCGAGCGCGTGCCGGCCGATGTGCCGCTGGTGGTGGGTTCCACGCTGGACGCCGAGCGGGTGGCGCACACCCTGGCGGACCACGAGGTCACCGGTGTGGTCCACCTCGCGGCGAAGAAGCAGGTCGGCGAGTCGGTGGAGCTGCCGCTGCACTACTACCGGGAGAACGTCGAGGGCCTGCGCGTCCTGCTGGAGGCGGTCACGACGGCCGGGGTCCCCGCCTTCGTCTTCTCGTCCTCCGCGGCGGTGTACGGCATGCCGGACGTCCCGCTGGTGACGGAGCGGACCCCGTGCGCGCCTATGTCCCCGTACGGCGAGACCAAGCTGGCCGGGGAGTGGCTGGTGCGCGCCACGGGCCGCGCGACCGGCCTGTCCACCGCCTGCCTCCGCTACTTCAACGTGGCGGGCGCGGCGAGCCCCGAACTGGCCGACACGGGCGTCTTCAACATCGTCCCGATGGTCTTCGAGAAGCTCACCGAGGACGCGGCCCCGCGCATCTTCGGCGACGACTACGACACCCCCGACGGCACCTGCGTCCGCGACTACATCCACGTCGTCGACCTGGCCGAGGCCCATGTGGCCGCCGCCCGCGCCCTGCAGTCCTCCCCGGGACGCGGCCTCACCGTCAACATCGGCCGCGGCGAGGGCGTCTCCGTGCGCGAGATGATCGACCACATCAACGCCGTCACCGGCTACGACCGCCCCCCGACGGTCACTCCCCGCCGCCCCGGGGATCCGGCCCGGGTCGTCGCCTCCGCCGACCTGGCGGCCACCGAGCTCGGCTGGAAGGCCAAGCACGACGTCCAGGACATGATCACGTCGGCGTGGGAGGGATGGGTGCGGCTGCATCCCGAGGCGGCCCGGGGCTAGCCGCGGCCGTCCACCGTCCGCGCGGCCCGGCGGTGGGACCGGCGGTGGGACCGGCGCCCCGGCCGTCCCACCGGGCGCCAGGTGGACGGACGGGTCGGTGTGGGATGGGACGGGCTGGACGGCATGGGCCCTTCCTGGTGGATCTCGGTGACGGGCGTTTCCGTCAGTGGGTCTCGATGACGGGGGATCTCGGTGCCGGCCGCTTGCGTCAGTGGGTCTCGGTGAGGGGCGTTTCCGCCGCGGGGCGGGGCACGGTGGCCAGCGGGGGGCGGTCGAGCGCGGCCGCCGCCGACGGCACCGGGTGGCGCTCCGCGAGCGGGATCACCGGGGGCACCTCGGTCTCGCCCAGAACGACATGGCGTACGACCCGTTCGGCGGCGCGGCCGTCGTCGTACGGGCAGAAGCGCTCGCGGAACGCCGAGCGCAGCTGGGTGGAGCGGGAGCCGCGCCAGTGGCCGGTGGCGAAGATGTCGATCAGTTCGTCCTCGCTGCGCGCGACCGCGCCCGGCGGGAAGGACCGCAGGTCGAAGTAGGTGCCGCGAGCCGCCTCGTACGCCGCCCAGTCGTCGGCGGTGGCGTGGATCACGATCGGGCGGTCCAGGCCCGCGTAGTCGAACATCAGGGACGAGTAGTCGGTGACCAGGGCGTCCGAGGCCAGGCACAGGGACTCGACGCTCGGGTGGTCGGTGACGTCGATGACCCGGGCGGTGGCGGGGGAGACGAGCGGGCCGCCGTGGCGGTGGTGGGCGCGGGCCAGCACCACGAAGCGGGGTCCCAGGCGGCGCACGAGGCGGTCAAGGTCGAGGGTGGTGCGCTGGGTGCGGCAAAAGTCGCGGTGGGTGGGGGCGTACAGGACGGCGACCGAGCCCTCGGGGATGCCGAGGGACGCGCGCAGCCACCGTACGTCCTCCGAAGTCGCCCGCTGGAACACGTCGTTGCGGGGCTGGCCGTAGGGGAGCATGGTGTAGCGGCCGGGGTAGACCCGCTCCCAGGTCAGGGTGGTGTGGCGGTTGGGGGACAGGAGGTAGTCCCACTGGTCGACGCCGCGCAGCATCGCCTCGAAGTCCAAGTCCCCTGCCGCCGCGGGGCGTTCCTGGAGGTCCAGGCCCATGTGCTTGAGGGGCGTGCCGTGTTGGGTCTGGAGGAGGATCTGGCCGGGGCGCTTGACCAGGCGGCGGTCGAAGTCGGTGTTGTCGACGAGGTACTTGGAGCGGGCCAGCGCCGCCCAGTAGGCGGCCGTGCCGGGTCGGATACGGCGGGTCGCGGTCGGGATCGTGTGGTGGTGCTCGGGGCGGGCGATCCACGCGGTGCGGATGTGCGGGGCGAAGGCGCGGAACGCCTCCTCCAGCGCGCCCGGGTTGCAGCTGTGACCGCGGCCCCCGTACGCGGCGAAGACGGCACGGTCCTCGCGCAGGGGGAGGCGGCGCTGGACGCGGTAGTGGAGCCGCAGAGCCGCCGTGTGCAGGGATCCGGCGAGGCGTACGGCCGGGCGGGCGGCCCCTCGGCCGAACCTCCGGGCCAGTTCCGCGAGCCGGTGGGTGCGGTACAGGCCCAGCCGGATCACGGTGTGGCGTGGCCAGGAGCGCGCCGGGACCGGGTGGCCCGGGGTGCGGTGGGCGCGGTGGTGGGCGCGGGCCCGGCGAAGGAACTCGGCGCGGATGCCGCGGGGGAGACGGTCCCGCTCGGCGAACACCGCCCAGAGGTGGTCCAGCGTGCGGTGGAACAACACCGGCCGCCACCGGGCGAGTTCGGGGCACTGCTCGACATACGCGAAGACCCTGTCGTACTGGTCGAACAGGTCGAAGTGGCCGGCCGCGCCGAGGGGTTCGGCACCGCGGTGCCGGCGGTGGTGGACGCAGACCCGGTCCAGGGTGGCGATCGACTCGGCGGCCATCAGGACCGGATAGGTCCAGGGCAGGTCCGGGTAGTGGCCGGCAGGGAAGGACAAGCCCTCGCGCTCGACGAACTCCCTGCGGTACGCCTTGTTCCAGGCCGCCGCGGACACCCGCAGCAGCCCCGGCCGGTCCTCCAGGCGGAACGGCGCCGGGCCCTGCTCGGTGAGCTGAGCCGCGAAGGTGTCGCGGACCCTCTCGCCCGACCGGTCGACGAGTGCGTGGTCGTGGACCAGGACGTCCGGCTCGCCGGTCTCCTTCAGCCGGTCGGCGATCGCCCGCAGCGCGTGCGGGGTGAGGGTGTCGTCGCCGTCGAGGAACAGCAGGTAGTCGCCCGTAGCCTCGGCCGCCCCGGCGTTGCGAGCAGGACCGAGCCCCTTGTTCCGCGCCAGGTGGACCGCCCGGACCCGGGGGTCACGGGCCGCGAACTCGTCGATGATCTCGCCGCACGCGTCCGGCGAGCGGTCGTCGACCGCGATCAGCTCCAGATCCTCGTACGACTGTGACAGCACCGATTCCAGGCAAGCCGTCAGGTACGCCTGAACCTTGTACGCGGGGACGATGACACTGAACCTGGGCACGGCACATCCAAGGGTCGGCGCGGGCGTTCTGCCCGGGAACGCCCCACGGCGGCGCCGAGTTACGGTCCTTACGGCATTCGGGCGAACGTGGAGGGGCGGACCGGTATCGGTCCGCCCCTCCAACTCGGCGCTTGTACGGCCTACTTGACCGCCCCCGCCATCACGCCGGACACGAACTGCCGCTGGAACGCGAAGAACACGATCAGCGGGATCACCATCGAGATGAACGCGCCCGGTGCCAGGACGTCGACGTTGTCCGCGAAGGCACGCATCTGCGTCTGCAGGGCGACCGTGATCGGCTGGCTGTCGGCGTCCGTGAACACCAGGGCGATCAGCATGTCGTTCCACACCCACAGGAACTGGAAGATGCCCAGGCTCGCGATCGCGGGCCCGCCGAGCGGCATCACCACCCTTGTGAACAGGCGTAGTTCACCCGCGCCGTCGAGCCGTGCCGCCTCCAGGAGTTCCCGCGGGATCTCCGCGAAGAAGTTCCGCAGCAGGAACACCGCGAACGGCAGGCCGAAGCCCGTGTGGAAGAGGATCACCCCGAAGATGTTGCCGAACAGGCCGATCTTGCCGAAGAGTTCGGCGATCGGGATCAGCGCCACCTGCACCGGCACCACCAGCAGACCGACCACGGCCATGAACCACCAGTCGCGGCCCGGGAACTCCATCCACGCGAACGCGTACCCCGCGAGCGCGCCGATGACGATCACCAGCAGCGTCGCCGGGACCGTGATCAGGATGGTGTTGACGATCGAGCTGGTGATGTCGCTGTTGTGGAGCAGCTTGTCGTAGCTGTCGAAGGTGAGCTGGGAGGGCTTGGTGAAGACCGTCCACCAGCCGCTCGCGGTGAGGTCCTGCGGGGTGCGCAGCGAGGAGATCAGCAGCCCGATCGTCGGCACCAGCCAGAACAGGCCGACGACGACGAGCAGGACGCTTATCAGGCCGCCGCTGACGCGCTCCACGAGCCGTGAGCCGAGCGACTGCCTCGCCTTCGCACCGTCGGCCACCGCCGTCTCGGGGAGCCTTTCGGCCTGAGTCGTCATCGCCGCACCTCCCGCCTGAGCCGACGAATGTTGAACCACATCACGGGGATCACCAGGAGCAGCAGGAACACCGAGATGGCGCTCGCGATGCCCGGCTGGTCCTCGGCGAAGCCCTTGCGGTACAGCTCCAGGGCGAGGACGTTCGCGTCGTCCTGCGAGGAGCCCGGGGCGATGATGAAGACCAGGTCGAAGATCTTCAGGACGTTGATCATCAGGGTCACGGTGACGACCGCGAGGACGGGCGCGAGCAGGGGGACCGTGACCCTGCGGAAGACCTGCCACTCGCTCGCGCCGTCGACCCGGGCCGCCTCCAGCAGTTCCCGGGGGATGCCCGCGAGCCCGGCCGCGATCAGCACCATCGCGAAACCGGCCCACATCCAGATGTAGGACCCGATGATCGCCGGTGTCACCAGCGACGGGCCGAGCCAGTCCAGCCCGTTGTAGGCCTCCTTGAAGTTGCTCGCCGGAAGCCGCAGTTGCGCCCCGTCGGCCTTCTCGGAGAGGGAGAACGTGCCGTCGTCCCCGGCCTTCGCCGTCTCGACGACCTTGCCGTCCTTGACCGCCTCGATCTTCATGCCGGGGTAGCCGAGTTCGGTCGGGTCGACCCCGCCGAGCTTGCCGACGCCCTTGCCGCGCGTGAAGTCCTGCCAGGTCGTCCCGGTGATCCGGCCCGGGTCGGCCTGCGGCGCCACGGCCTTCTTCGCGTCACCGGGCATCTGGTCCGGAGCGACGCCGACCAGGGGCAGGGTGACCGTGCCGCCGGTGTGGACCGTCGCCTTGGTGATGAAGCCGCCGCCCTGGGCCACCAGCGGCGAGTTCCGGCCCGGGTGGGCCTTCGGGAACGCCGAGGACTGCGCGAACGTGTCGTGCACGCCCACCCACACCGCGTTCGCGAACCCCTTGTCCGGGTCCTGGTCGTAGACGAGCCGGAAGATGATTCCCGCCGCCAGCATCGAGATCGCCATCGGCATGAAGACGACCAGCTTGAACGCCGTTCCCCAGCGCACCCGTTCGGTCAGCACCGCGAAGATCAGACCGAGCGCGGTGGCGATCGTCGGCGCGAACACCACCCAGATCACGTTGTTCTTCAGGGCCGTGCGGATGCCGTCGTCGGTGAACAGGGCCTTGTAGTTGTCGATTCCGGCGAAGCCGTCACCGGACTGGTCGTAGAAGCTGCGGACGAGGGAGTACCCGATCGGGTAGACCACGAGCGCGCCCAGCAGCACGAGGGCGGGCAGCAGGAACATCGCTGCCACGGTCCGCCGTGTGCCGGTCACGCTCTTGCGCGACTTGGGGGAGGCAGGAGTCGGTGGGACCCCTGCCTCGGTGGCCGATGTCATCGCCTCAGTTCCCGTAGGCGGCCGCCGCGTCGGCCTCCAGCTTCGCCTGGGTGCCCGCGATGTTCTTCGGGTTCGTCAGGAAGTCCTGGAGCGCCTTCCACTCGCCCTTGCCAGGAGTGCCGCCGAACGCCTGCGGGGCCTGGTCGGACATGTCGAAGCGGAAGTCGTCACCCGAGTCGATGAGCGCCTTGGCGATCTTCTGCTGCACCGGGTTCGGATACACCGAGATGTCCACGCTCTTGTTGGGTGAGAGATAACCGCCCAGCTTGGCCTGGATCGTCGCCGCGTCCGGGGAGGCCAGGAAGGTCGCAAGCGCCTGCGAGGCCTTGGAGTCCTTCAGGATCACGGCCGCGTCGCCGCCGGAGACCACGGGGGCGGTGTCACCGACCTTCGGGAACGGGAACACCTTCGCGTCCGTGCCGACCTTCGCCTTGGCCGTCTGGATGTTGACCTGCGCGAAGTCGCCCTCGTAGACCATCGCGGCCTTCGGCTGCTCACCGCCGGTGAAGGTCTGCGTCACCGAGGCAGGGAAGTCGGTCTGCAGCGCGCCCTTCGCGCCGCCCGCGACATAGTCCTTCTTGCCCCACACCTGGGCCAACGTGGTCAGCGCGTCCTTCACGGACGGGTCCGTCCACTTGATCTCGTGCTTGGCGAGCTGGTCGTACTTCTCCGGACCCGCCTGGGAGAGGTAGACGTTCTCGAACCAGTCCGTCAGGGTCCAGCCCTCGGCGCCGCCCACGGAGAACGGCGTCACGCCCGAGTCGTAGACCGTCTGGGCGGTGGTGAGCAGCTGGTCCCAGGTCTTCGGCTCGGTGGCGCCCGCGTTCTCGAAGACCTTCGCGTTGTACCAGATCAACGACTTGTTGGCGGCCTTGTAGTAGACGCCGTACTGGGTGCCGCCGACCTTGCCGATGTCCTGCCAGCCCTGCGAGTAGTTCTTGGCGAGCTCCGCCTTGGCCTCCGTGCCGAGGGGCTTGGCCCACTTCTTGTCCACGGCCTGCTTGATCGCTCCGGGCTGCGGAAGCATCGCGACGTCCGGCGGCTGTCCGCCCGCGACCTTCGAGCCCAGGAAGTTCACGATCGGGTCCTGGGCGGGCACGAAGGTCACCTTGGCGCCGGTGCGCTTCTCGAACTCCGCCAACACCTTCTTGAAATTGGCCTGTTCCGCGCCGCTCCAGACGGCGGCGACCTCCAGGCTCTGGCCGTTCAGTTTGGGGAGGGTGACCGTGGTGCCGGTCTCCTTGCCGCCTGTGGCGCCCGTGTCACTGCTCTTGTCGTCGCCTCCGCCGCATGCGGTGAGCGACAGGGCGAGGGCCGCCGCCACGGCGGCGGCCGCCGACTTCGCAGCCCTGTTCGCTGACTTCGGCTTCCGCTGTGTGCTGCTGGTGCTGCGCATTACGACCCCGTTCTTCGTTCCTCGTCGAACGTTCGAGGGCTGTCCCGTGCGATCTGGTCTACGCCGGGGGGCCGAGGTCGGCAAGTGGGCGTTCACTGTCAACCGGGTGATCGTAATGGCGTCGTGACCAGTGCCGGTGCGTCGTGGCATGCGTCGTCCGGGGGCGGTGCCCCCCGGGACCCCTTGACGTCTAGAGCAGTGACGGGACCTCTGCTGCTGCCACTTCCCGCGCTGCCCGTTCCAATGCACTCGCGAGCAGGGCAAGATCCGTCGGGCCGTTGCCCAGTTCCCGGACCGGGCGGCGGGCCGGGGGGTCGCCCATGCGGTCCCATTCCAGCGGGACGACCGTGGGGCGCAGGGTCGCGGTGCGGGGGATGCGGCCGGTGACCCGGCCCGCCTGGAAGGCCGTGACCCGGCCGTCGGACCAGGTCAACCGGCCTCGGCCGGGAGCCGGTTCGTCCGGGCCTGTGGCCGGGGTGTCCAGGGTGACGCGGAGGGTGGCCCGGCGGGCCACCTCCGACTCGGCGGTACGGCCGCCCGGGCCGGTCGCGGCCACCAGGTGGACACCCAGGCGCTCGCCCTCACGGGACACCGCCTCCAGCGCGCGTATGACCGAGCCGGCGGCCGGCCTGCCCGGAGAGCCGAGGGGCGGCGAGACCAGGGCGTCCAGGTCGTCCACGATCACCACCAGACGGGGGAGCGGGGGTGCCGTCTCGGTGCGACGGCGGGCCGCGCCGGGGCGCAGGCGGATCGTGGAGCTGGGCGGCGAGTCGAGGTCACCGGCGGCCTGGTCACCGGAAGTGCCCGCGGTGCCTGCCGTGTTCCGGTGGGACGCCGTGCGCTGCGCGACCATACGGCCCGACAGCTCGCGGCCGGTGTGCCATTCCGCGAAGTCGGAGCGGCCGAGCAGCTCCGCGCGCCGCTTCAGCTCGGCGCTCAGGGACTGGGCGAACTCCCGCATGCGGACCGGGTCGTTGGCGAGGAGGTGGGTGGTCACATGCGGTACGTCCGTGCACACGCGCAGGCCTTCGCCATGGCCGACGGCGCCCACGCTGTCCCGGCCGTCCATCAGGACGATGCTGAGACGGTCGGGGCGCTCGGCCGCGGCCAGCGAGGCGACGACCGCCCGCAGCAGTTCCGTACGGCCGCTGCCCGCGGGACCCTCGATCAGCAGGTGCGGGCCCTCGGCCACGAGGTCGACGCAGACCGGGCCGCGCGGTCCGGCCCCCAGCACCGCCCAGGCCCGGCCGCCGAGCGACTCCGGGTCGTCGGCCGCGTCCGCCCAGCGTGTCATCAGCGACGGCGGGGTGGCCCGGGCCAGCCCCAACTCGTCCAGCAGGCGCGCCGACTGGGGCAACGGCGCGGACACGCGCGCGTGCCCCGAACCTGCGGTCCCGTCCGTCCGCAACGGCGCCAGTGCCCGCGCGAACCGCTCGGCCCAGGCCGCGGAGACGGCGTCCACGGCGGCGACCGTGCCGTGGCCGACGGGGACCGGGGCAGCGGCCGCGGTGGGGCGGACGGTGTCGGCGTCGGTGCGCGGGCCCGGGCCGGTGGGGCGGGACCTGGCACCGGCGCGGGGCGCGTCCGCGTGGCGTGCGTCGGCGGGGGACGGGACGGTACCGGGGCGCGAGGTGTCGGAGCGGCCGGACTCGGGGGTGCGGCGGGAAGCGCCGGTGCCGTCGGCCCTGGTGTCCGCCTCCGTCGGAACCCCGGTCCGCGCCACCCGCATCAGCCTCAGTGCCGTCGCCACGTCCCCGCTGAGCAGGCCGACCGCCCCGCACTCGCGGAACGTCGGGGCCGCCGCGCACGCCGCCTCGTACGTGTCCGTCACCGGAGAGGCGGGCGAGGCCGGGGCGGTCTCGGCCAGGCACACGATGTGGATGCCGGCCCGGGGGCCCTCCGCCGCCAGCCGCGCCACCCGCTTGCGCAGATCGGCGCCGCCGGGGTCGCCGTCGACGACGACCACGGTGTACGGCCCCGGGAAACCGGCGTCGGCCTCGTCCTCCGCGCCGTCCCTCGCCCAGGAGGGCCGTCGGGCGGTGCTCCGGGTGCGGTCCTGCGGGGCGGAGCGGGTCGCCGGTGCGGTCCTGCGGGCCGGTGCGAGCTCCGCGTCGGCCAGGTGGTCGTCGAGGCGGCGCAGCAGTTCGTCGGTGCGGGCCGCGGCCTGCTCGCGGTCGTGGGCGAGGAGGAGGCGGCAGTCCTGGCCGTGTCCGGGTCGGACATGGGGGAGCCAGCCGAGCCAGGACCACTCGGCGGTGCGCTCCTGCACGGGCCGGGAGCGGTCCGTGCTGATCAGGACGATCTCCAGGGTCTCGGGCGCGTGCAGGGCGGCGAGCTGGGCCACCACCGCGCGGGCCAGCCCGGCGAGACGCGCGCGGGGACCTGCCAGGCCCAGTGCACCGGCCTCGCGCAGATCCGCGGTGACCGGAACGGCCGGGAGCAGCCCCGAGCCGTCGGGGGCGGCCCGGTCGGCGGTGCCGAGGCGCACGGTCAGGGCCTCGGGATGCCCGGGTCCGCGCTCCCACAGGCGCGCGCCGGGACCCAGCGCCGTCAGCAGCAGGGCCGCCGGGTCGGGCCAGACCTCGGGCACCTGGGGCGCGGCGGCCGACGGCACCGCGGTGACGGGCGCGGCCGTCTCGTCGTACGCCTCGTCCCGCTCGGAGGTCTCCTGCTCGCCCCGTCCCCCGGTCAGCCGCCGGGCCCACGCGGAGAGCCCGCCGCGCCGCCGCACGCCTGGCGGTACGTCGGTACCGCGCAGGGGGGTGCCCTTGCGGCGCCCGGCCGCGGGGGCGTCCGGGGTGTCGGAGGCGGGAGCGGAGGGCTGGGCCTGGTCCGGTGGAGGAGGTGAGGGCAGGGCGGTGGTACGCGTCACCTCGAAGGAGCCGAGCCCGGACCGGCCGCCGTGGGTGTCCCCGCCGGGAGCCCTGTCCCGTACTTCGTCGGAAAAGAGCGCTCCGGCGGTACCCCCGGGGCCGGATTCGGTGTCGCCCCGGCGCTCGATCCGGGGCGCGCCGCCCTGTTCCGGCACGACGGCCGACGGCTCGGTGGGCCCGTGGCCCTGGGCTCCTGTGGTCTCGGGGCCGCCGCCCGACGCGCCCCAGCTCGCGGAGCCGTAGGCGTGATGGGTCCGGTCGGCGGGCGGCTGAGGTGAGGGGGCGCCGCTGTCACGGCCGGCACGCGCGGGTGCCGAGCCCTCCGCCGACCCTGCGCGCAAGGCGGACGCGGCCTCTGCGGCACGTGCCGAGACCCTGCCGCGCGCGCGGGGCGAGCCCGCGGCTTGTCCGGAGGCCGAGCCGGACGCAGCCCCGCCGTCCTCGCGGGTCCCGGCCGTCCCGCGCCCCTGGACAGCATCCGGCCGGTACCCGGCTGTGCCGGGTTCCGCGGCGCTCTCCGAGGTCCGGCGGTGGGGCGCGATCACGCTCGGTCCATGATCCGCGGTGCCCGGCTCCCGGGACGCCGCCGAGCCGCCGGGCGCAGTGCTCCCGCCCTGCGCACGACCGGCCAGGCCCGTGGGGACGGCGGCGTCCGCGCCCGCGCGCCCCCGCTCGTCGCCCTGCGCGAGCCCGGCCTCGCCGGCGGTCACCCGCACGTGCCCCTCGCCGTCCGGTTCCGTCCCGAGCCGTCGCCCTCCGCTCGGCGACAGCCGCAGCACCGACTCGCCGATCCTCAGGAGCGCCCCCGGGGGGAACCGGACCGGGCGGGTGCCCACGCGGGTGCCGTCCAGCGTCGTGCCGTTGGTGGAGTCGAGGTCGGCCACCGAGACGCGGCCGTCGGGGGCGACCGTGACCGCGCAGTGCAGGCGGGAGACGTCGGGGTCGTCCAGGGGGACGTCGGCGTCGGCGGAGCGGCCGATGTGGATCTGGCCGCCGTGCAGCAGATGGACGCCGCCGGCGTCGGGGCCGGCGACCACATGGAGCTGGGTGGGGGCCTCGTCGAGCTCGGGGTGGGGCTCGGGGGCCGCTGGGGCGCCCAGGGACAGCACCGCACCGTCGATCAGCGGCGGCTCGCCGAGGGTGGCGCGCTGGGCGTCCAGCCGCTCGCCGTCCGCGTACAGCACGACCGGACCGCCGCCGCGCTCGGCCTCGCCCGCGCGGGAGGCGCCTCCGTCCCCGGGGACCGCCGAGGCGAGCGCTGTGGCCACCGCGGCCAGTGCCGTGCCGACGGGAGCGGTGACCAGCACGTCGCAGCTCGCGGCGCGGCCACGGGTCCGGTCGGACGGGCCCAGCGGGTCTACGACGGTCAGCCGGATCTGCATCGCCGTCAGCGGTCCCTTCTGCTCGGACGCGGACATCCCCACCCCGCACGAGCACCATCGGCCAGTACTGCAGGCATCCTCGCACCTGCCACTGACAACGCGCCTGTCGCCCGAGGGCAAGTGATCTTGATTGGTCAGCTCTGCCCCTAAAAGTGCCTGACCAGTGCAGCGCCGACGATCACTTGAGATCGGTCACGTCAACGTCCGGCAACCGGAGGGCCCGGCCGGAGCGTCTTTCCTTCGAACGTGCTTGGCAACGCTTACGTGGTGCCGTGAGGAGCGGCACTACAGTGGGTCGGAACGACAGCAAGCAGCAGGGAGTGCATGACGTGCGGCCGGTAGGCAGCAAGTACTTCCTCGAGGAGCCGCTCGGACGCGGTGCCACGGGGACCGTGTGGCGAGCCCGCCAGCGGGAGACCGCGGGCGCCGAGGCCGCCGTTCCGGGACAGCCCGGCGAGACCGTCGCGATCAAGGTCCTCAAGGAGGAGCTCGCGAGCGACCCGGACATCGTGATGCGGTTCCTGCGCGAGCGCTCCGTCCTGCTGCGGCTGACCCATCCGAACATCGTGCGGGTGCGCGACCTGGTCGTCGAGGGCGATCTGCTCGCCCTGGTCATGGACCTCGTCGAGGGCCCCGACCTGCACCGCTACCTGCGCGAGAACGGGCCCTTCAGCCCCGTCGGCGCCGCCCTGATCACCGCCCAGATCGCCGACGCGCTCGCCGCCAGCCACGCCGACGGCGTGGTCCACCGCGACCTCAAGCCCGCCAACGTGCTGCTGCGGCAGTACGGCGGCCAGATGCACCCCCTGCTGACCGACTTCGGCATCGCGCGCCTCGCGGACTCCCCGGGCCTGACCCGGACCCAGGAATTCGTCGGCACGCCCGCGTACATCGCGCCCGAGTCCGCCGAGGGCCGTCCGCAGACCTCCGCCGTCGACATCTACGGCGCCGGCATCCTGCTGTACGAGCTGGTCACCGGCCGTCCGCCGTTCGCCGGCGGCTCCGCGCTCGAAGTGCTGCACCAGCACCTGAGCGCCGAGCCGCGCCGCCCCTCCACGGTCCCCGACCCGCTGTGGACGGTCATAGAGCGCTGTCTGAGCAAGACCCCGGAGCGGCGCCCCAGCGCCGAGAACCTCGCGCGCGGGCTGCGGGTCGTCGCCGAGGGCATCGGCGTGCACGCGAACTCCGCGCAGATCGCCGCGGCGGACAACGTCGGCGCGCTGCTGCTGCCCGACCCGGACCCGGCCGCCGTGCCGGACACTCCCGGCGCCGCCGATCCGACGCAGGTACTGCCGCACGGCGCGGGCGCCGCCGGTACCTACGACCCGAACGCCGCGACCAGCTTCCTGCCGCACACGGGCGCCGGGAACCCCGTCGGCGCCGCCGACCCCACCGCCGTACTCCCGCACCGTGGCGCGGCCGATCCGACGGCCGTCATGCCACCGGTGCCGCCCGGCCAGCCCGGACAGGGGCAGTACGGGCAGCAGGGACAGCAGCCCGGCGGGCCCGAGGACCCGCACCCCTGGCAGAACCAGCTGCGCGCGGCCCGGGACCGCAACGAACAGACGCAGGTCCAGTACCTCGACCCGAACGAGGACCCGCTGCGCCGCCGCCCCCAGCGGCAGGTCGCCAGGCCGCAGCAACAGCAGCCGCAGCAACAGCAGCCGCCGCAGCGGCAGCAGCGGCCCCAGCAACGCCCGCCGCAGGGCGGTTACGGCCGTCAGCCGCAGCAGCAGCCCCAGCAGTACGCCCCGCAGCAGCAGCCGCAGCGGTACGCGCCCCCGCCGCAGCTCGAGCGCCCCGCGCGCGAGCCCCGGCAGCCGCGGCAGCGCAGCGCCAACCCGATGAAGATCCCGGGTCTGGGCTGCCTCAAGGGCTGCCTGTTCACGATCGTCATCCTGTTCGTCGCGAGCTGGCTGATCTGGGAGCTGAGCCCGCTCAAGGACTGGATCGGCACCGGCAAGAGCTACTGGCAGCAGATCGGGGACATCATCGACACCGTGAGCGGCTGGATCGGGGACCAGGGCGGAAACTCCTCAGGTCAGCAGTAACTCTGGGGATTTGTCGACACTCAGCGGGTGATTTCCGTCTCCGCGGTGAAGGTTGGCTCTTCCGGCGCGTAGTTTTAGCGACAACACGCGTCTGTAGGAGCAGCCTTGGCACGGAAGATCGGCAGCCGGTACACCGCCAACCAGATCCTGGGGCGGGGCAGCGCCGGCACGGTGTGGCTGGGCGAGGGACCCGAGGGGCCCGTCGCCGTGAAGCTGCTGCGCGAGGACCTCGCGTCCGACCAGGAGCTCGTCGGACGCTTCGTCCAGGAGCGCACGGCCCTGCTCGGCCTGGAACACCCCCACGTGGTCTCCGTACGCGACCTCGTGGTCGACGGCAACGACCTCGCACTCGTCATGGACCTGGTCCGGGGGACCGATCTGCGCACCCGGCTCGACCGGGAGAAGCGGCTCGCGCCCGAGGCGGCGGTGGCGATCGTGGCGGACGTCGCGGACGGACTGGCCGCGGCGCACGCCAAGGGGGTCGTGCACCGGGACGTCAAGCCGGAGAACATCCTGCTCGACATGCAGGGGCCGCTGGGCCCCGGAGGTTCGCATCCGGCGCTGCTGACCGACTTCGGTGTGGCCAAGCTCATCGACTCACCGCGGCGGACCAGGGCCACGAAGATCATCGGGACACCCGACTACCTGGCCCCGGAGATCGTCGAGGGGCTGCCGCCGCGGGCGTCCGTGGACATCTACGCCCTCGCGACCGTCCTGTACGAGCTGCTGGCCGGGTTCACGCCGTTCGGGGGCGGGCATCCCGGGGCGGTGCTGCGCCGGCATGTGACGGAGACGGTGGTCCCGCTCCCGGGGATCCCCGACGAGCTGTGGCAGCTGATCGTGCAGTGCCTGGCGAAGGCGCCGGCCTCTCGTCTGCGCGCCTCCGAGCTGGGCGTGCGGCTGCGGGAGCTGCTGCCCCTGCTGGCCGGCATGCCCCCGTTGGACGTGGACGAGCCGGACGCGGAGCAGGAGGAGGAGCCGGACGGGGAAGCGCCGACGGCGGCCTCCGACGGGGAGGCGGTCTCCTCCGGGCGGCCGGTGCGCCGAGGGGCCGTGCCGCTGGTGCCGGGGGCGAAGCCCGCCGACTCCAACCGGGACACGCACACCTCGATGAGGGTGCCGGCGCCCGACGAGCTGGCCGGGGGCGCGCGGGGGACCGCCCGGGTGCCCCGGCCCGCGGGTGCGCCCCGTCCGGGTTCGGCCCGGCACCGGGCGGCCACGCGGCGGCGGAGGCTGGTCGTGGGGGTCGCGGGGCTGGTGCTGGTCGCCGCGGCGGGCGCGGGGATCTGGGCGGCCACCTCGGGCGACGACGCGGGAGCGGCACCGCAGGACACGAAGAACTCGGCGCCCGCCTCCCCCTGAGAGGGCGGCGCTCCGGGGGACGACCGAGGTCGGTTGCCACAGCCGTTAGGCTGGAGGGCGTGGCAGTCGTCGATGTATCCGAAGAGCTCAAGTCCCTCTCCTCGACCATGGAGTCGATCGAGGCCGTTCTGGACCTCGACAAGCTGAGGGCAGACATCGCCGTGCTCGAGGAGCAGGCGGCCGCGCCGTCCCTGTGGGACAACCCGGACGAGGCGCAGAAGATCACCAGCAAGCTGTCCCACCTCCAGGCGGAGGTCAGGAAGGCGGACGCGCTGCGCGGCCGTATCGACGACCTCTCCGTGCTGTTCGAGATGGCCGAGGAGGAGGACGACCCGGACACCCGCGCCGAGGCCGAGTCCGAGCTCGTCGCCGTCAAGAAGGCGCTCGACGAGATGGAGGTGCGCACCCTCCTCTCCGGCGAGTACGACTCCCGTGAGGCGCTCGTCAACATCCGCGCCGAGGCCGGTGGTGTCGACGCCGCCGACTTCGCCGAGAAGCTGCAGCGGATGTATCTGCGCTGGGCGGAGCAGAAGGGCTACAAGACCGAGGTCTACGAGACCTCGTACGCCGAAGAGGCCGGCATCAAGTCGACCACCTTCGCCGTGCAGGTGCCGTACGCGTACGGCACCCTGTCCGTCGAGCAGGGCACGCACCGGCTCGTGCGCATCTCGCCCTTCGACAACCAGGGGCGCCGGCAGACCTCCTTCGCGGGTGTGGAGATCCTTCCCGTGGTCGAGCAGACCGACCACATCGAGATCGACGAGTCCGAGCTGCGCGTGGACGTGTACCGGTCGTCCGGTCCCGGCGGTCAGGGCGTCAACACCACCGACTCCGCGGTCCGGTTGACCCACCTCCCCACCGGCATCGTCGTCTCCTGCCAGAACGAACGCTCGCAGATCCAGAACAAGGCGAGCGCGATGAACGTCCTTCAGGCCAAGCTGCTGGAGCGGCGCCGCCAGGAGGAGCAGGCCGCGATGGACGCCCTCAAGGGCGACGGCGGCAACTCCTGGGGCAACCAGATGCGTTCGTACGTCCTGCACCCGTACCAGATGGTCAAGGACCTGCGCACCGACTTCGAGGTCGGCAACCCCGAGGCTGTTTTCAACGGCGAGATCGACGGCTTCCTGGAGGCCGGAATTCGCTGGCGCAAGCAGCAGGAGAAGTAAATTTGTCGACTTGACCATCGCTTGCCAACTGCCGCCCACCAGGCGGCAGTTTGCTTTATGTCTGGGTTTTACATCACACTCACAGACCGCTTTCCCCGGCAAAGAGCGCTTACCAGGACATCGGGCCCGCAACGGCCTTGACGTTGCTTTGAAAAATGGGAAGGGTGAAGCGCGGCATGCGTATCTCTGGGGCGCATGTGAACCGGGGGACTTGAAGCACAGCTACCTTCTCCCGTCGATCACGGCCCCGAGCGCCGCCTCATTGACGATGAGCTACTGGGGGTAGCAACCACATGACGAAGAAGACGCGCATCCGGATCGCGCGCATAGCCGCCGGTGCCGTGATCGCGGCCGGTGCCTCGCTGACCGCTGCCGGCGCTGCTTCCGCGCTGGAGATCAACGTGGGCGTGGGCGACAGCGGTGTCGGCGTGAGCGTCGACACCGGTCTCGGCGACGACGACCCGACCGACCCGGTCACGGAGCTTCCGACCGACCCGGTCACCGAACTCCCCACGGACCCCGCCACCGAGGTGCCGACGGACCCGGCGACCACGCCGCCGGTCACCGAGGAGCCCACGGACCCGACCGAGGAGCCCACCGAGCCCACCGAGGACCCGACCGACCCGGGTAACGGGAACGGCAACGGAAACGGGAACGGCAACGGGAACGGCAACGGAAACGGGAACGGCAACGGCAACGGCAACGGCAACGCCGGGGGTGGTGGCAACAGCCACACCAACCCCGACGGCGGTTCCAACGCCTCCACCCAGGAAGAGGGCTCCTCGGCCCTCACCGAGACCGGCACGGACACCACGTCCAACACGTCGGCCCAGGGCAACGGCAAGCAGCTCGCCGAGACCGGTGCCGGTCAGACGGCCTTCCTGGTCATCGGTGCCGCCACGATGATCGCCGGCGGTGTCGGCTTCCGCCTCCTGCCGCGCCTCGCGGGCGGCCGCGGTGGTGCCGCCGCCTGACGGTGACGTCCGGTAGTCGCGTGCCCGCTTAGCGTGCGCATGCTGTACGACGAAGGGCCCGGAGCGGACACGCTCCGGGCCCTTCGGTTGTCCTCGGCCGCCGGCTAAGCGGTCTGGTGCGCCAGCAGGGCCACCGCTGCGATCAGGACCGCGAGCAGGGCGATCAGGGCCGTCGGGTTCAGGCCCGCGAAGAGGCTCTCCTGCTGCAACCGCTCGCGGTTCGCGCGGCACACGGGGCACCGGCCCTCGCTCACGGGCGCCGCGCAGTTTGCGCACACCAGGCGGTCGTACGTCATGCGCGTCACCCTTCTTGCGAATACGTTCTACGGGGAAGAACGCTCCCGGGTCGGAGAACGTTCCCCTCTCTACTGTGCCAGGTTCCGCTGGGGGTCGCCTGTGCGCTGCCGAAGCGTGGGTTTACAGGTCGGTACAAAACCGCCCATCCGATACGCAACCCGAACCGGCGCCTGCGCTCGCGCACCCGGTTCGCGTATGGTCACGCTCATCTACCCCCGGCCTACCGTGGTGCATCCGTGATCCGATTCGACAACGTATCCAAGGTCTACCCCAAGCAGACCCGCCCCGCACTCAGGGATGTCTCCCTGGAAGTGGAGAAGGGCGAGTTCGTGTTCCTCGTCGGGTCCTCCGGCTCCGGAAAGTCCACCTTCCTGCGGCTGGTGCTCCGCGAGGAGCGCACCAGCCAGGGCCAGGTGCACGTCCTGGGCAAGGACCTCGCGCGCCTCTCCAACTGGAAGGTGCCGCAGATGCGGCGCCAGTTGGGGACGGTGTTCCAGGACTTCCGGCTCCTGCCCAACAAGACGGTCGCCGAGAACGTGGCCTTCGCGCAGGAGGTCATCGGCAAGTCGCGCGGCGAGATCCGCAAGTCCGTTCCGCAGGTGCTCGACCTCGTCGGGCTCGGCGGCAAGGAGGACCGGATGCCGGGTGAGCTCTCCGGTGGTGAGCAGCAGCGCGTGGCCATCGCGCGGGCCTTCGTGAACCGGCCCAAGCTGCTGATCGCCGACGAGCCGACCGGCAACCTCGACCCGCAGACCTCCGTCGGCATCATGAAGCTGCTCGACCGGATCAACCGGACGGGCACCACCGTGCTGATGGCGACGCACGACCAGAACATCGTGGACCAGATGCGCAAGCGCGTCATCGAGCTGGAGAAGGGCCGCCTCGTCCGCGACCAGGCACGCGGCGTCTACGGCTACCAGCACTGACCGCCGTTCGTAGAGTCCCCGGAAAGGCCTGAAGAAGACGCCATGCGCGCCCAGTTCGTACTCTCCGAGATCGGTGTCGGTCTCCGTCGCAACCTGACGATGACGTTCGCGGTCATCGTCTCCGTCGCCCTGTCGCTCGCCCTGTTCGGCGGGTCGCTCCTGATGAGCGACCAGGTCGGTGCCATGAAGGGCTACTGGTACGACAAGGTCAACGTCTCGATCTTCCTCTGCAACAAGAGCGACGCCGAGTCGGACCCCAACTGCGCCAAGGGCGCGGTGACCGATGACCAGAAGAAGGACGTCCTCTCCGACCTGAAGAAGATGTCGGTCGTCGAGACGGTCATCCACGAGTCGCAGGACGAGGCGTACAAGCACTACAAGGAGCAGTTCGGCGACTCCCCGCTGGCCGCGTCCCTCACCCCGGACCAGATGCAGGAGTCGTACCGGATCAAGCTGAAGGACCCGGAGAAGTACCAGGTCATCGCGACCGCGTTCAACGGCCGTGACGGCGTGCAGTCCGTGCAGGACCAGAAGGGCATCCTGGACAACCTCTTCACGATGCTGAACCTGATGAACAGGGCCGCGCTCGGCGTCATGGCGCTCATGCTGGTCGTCGCCCTGCTGCTGATCGTCAACACGGTGCGTGTCTCGGCGTTCAGCCGTCGGCGGGAGACCGGGATCATGCGGCTGGTGGGAGCGTCCGGCTTCTACATCCAGGCGCCCTTCATCATGGAGGCCGCAGTCGCCGGCGCGATCGGCGGCGGGCTCGCCTGTGTCTTCCTGGTCGTGGGCCGGTACTTCACCGTCGATCACGGCATGGCCCTGGCCTCCAAGCTCAACCTGATCAACTTCGTCGGCTGGGACGCCGTTCTGACGAAGCTGCCGCTCATCCTGGCCGCGAGCGTGCTGATGCCCGCGTTGGCCGCGTTCTTCGCGCTGCGCAAGTACCTGAAGGTGTGACGCATGCCAAGAGGGCCGTACGGTCAACCGGCCGTGCGGCCCTCTTGCGTTGTCCTAGACTCACCGGCATGTCGGGCCGAGATCTGTTCTGTCAGCCCCGCCGCATCGGCCGCGGGGCGGCCCTGACATTGGTGTTCGCGAGCGTGCTGGTGGCCGGCGCGGCGACCGGATCCTTTCCCGAGGCGGACGGCGGCGGCCGGAAGTCCTCGTCGGACACGGCCCGTTCGGCTGCCCCCGTGGGTCACCACGAGGACGTGGCCGAGGCGGCCGAGGAGGCCCTGGCCGACGGCAAGTCCCCCATGGAGGCCGCCGAGCGCGCCGTCAGCCGCAGCGGGGACCGCTGGGGGGCCGTCTACTCCCGCGGTGAGTACGAGGAGTTCGAGGAGGCCCTCGACGGCCAGTACACCGGCGTAGGCCTGTGGGCGCGGCGCGAGCGGGACGGCCGTATCGAGGTGACCAGGGTGAGCTCGGACTCGCCCGCGGCGGCCGCCGGGATCCGCGAGGGCGACCGGCTGCGCAGTGTCGACGGGGAGCGGGTGGACGGGCATCCGGTCACCGAGGTGGTCTCCTTACTGCGCGGCGACGCCACGGACGCGGCCGCCGGCACGGCGGTCCGGCTGGGCCTGGAGCGCGGCACGCACGCGTGGACGGAAACCGTCCGGCGAGCCCGGCTGTCCACGGACTCGGTCGCCGTCCGGGAACTCCCCGGCGGGATCACCGTCATCAGGATCGACTCGTTCACCAAGGGTGTGGGGGACGAGGTCCGTGAGGCCGTCCGGGACGCTCCGGCCGGGGGCGGGATCATCCTCGACCTGCGCGGGAACTCCGGCGGGCTGGTCGCCGAGGCCGTCACCACGGCGTCCGCCTTCCTCGACGGGGGACTGGTGGCCACCTACGACGTCGACGGGTCGCAGCAGGCGCTGCACGCCGAGCCGGGCGGGGACACCAGCAGGGCGCTGGTCGCGCTGGTCGACGGCGGCACGATGAGCGCGGCCGAGCTGCTCACCGGGGCCCTTCAGGACCGGGGGCGGGCGGTGGTCGTGGGGTCGCGGACGTTCGGCAAGGGCTCGGTGCAGATGCCCAGCCCGCTGCCGGGCGGATCGGTGGCCGAGCTGACCGTGGGGCACTACCGGACTCCGTCGGGGCGAGGTGTCGACGGGCGGGGGATCACCCCTGATCTGGAGGCGGACGACCAGGCCCTCCAGCAGGCGGAGACGGTGATCGGAGGGCTGGGCGACTAGACGGTCGTCCCGTGCCTGACCGTCCGCCGGATAAGCACTGGTCTCCGCACCCCTCTCTAGTGCGAAAATGGGCAGCACTATGAGCAAGGGAATGTACGTACCGAAGGAGTCCCAGCCGAAGCAGGGTGGCGGGGGCGGCAAGGCCCGGGACGGCGAGAAGGGCGGCAAGCGGAAGCTGGTCGCCCAGAACAAGAAGGCCCGGCACGACTACGCGATCATCGACACCTACGAGGCCGGGATCGTGCTCACCGGTACCGAGGTGAAGTCGCTGCGTCAGGGGCGCACCTCGCTGGCCGACGGGTTCGTCCAGATCGACGGCGGTGAGGCGTGGCTGCACAACGCCCACATCCCCGAGTACAGCCAGGGCAGCTGGACCAACCACTCCGCGCGACGGAAGCGCAAGCTGCTGCTGCATCGCGAGGAGATCGACAAGCTGGAGACGAAGGCACAGGAGACGGGTCACACGATCGTGCCGCTGGCCCTGTACTTCACCAATGGCCGGGCCAAGGCCGAGATCGCCCTCGCGCGAGGCAAGAAGGAGTACGACAAGCGGCAGACACTGCGGGAGAAGCAGGACCGCCGGGAGTCGGACCGCGCGATCGCGGCGGTGAAGCGCAAGGAGCGGGGCCAGTAGGCCGGGCCACCGGGAATACGGTGGCATCGGCGTGCGTTGGTCACGTACGATGGAGTCAACACCGGCCGCGGTCGGTGGGCGCATTGAAAACAAAACATGGGGATGATCGGTTTCGACAGCGGCTGTTGAGGCAGGGGAAGCGTGTCGAGGAAGCGGCAATGATCTCGTAAACCATATGTCGCAACCAATAATCGCCAATTCCAAGAGCGATTCCCGCGCCTTCGCCCTCGCTGCCTAATAAGCAGTGAGAGAAGGCCCTAACGGGTGTCAGCCCGGGAGTGTTCCCGACCCGGATCCTGGCATAATCTAGGGGACTAAACCATCGAGCCCGGTCACGGGGTTCGATGGGAAACCAAACAGTGACTGGGCCCGTCGGCGACTTGTTCGCGTGATCGCCGGGGCCGAGAAAATCGCAGCGAACTGCACACGGAGAAGCCCTGGTTCTGCACCGTTGGACGCGGGTTCGATTCCCGCCATCTCCACTCGCCTCTTCCGAGAGGCAACCCCATGTGGGCGAAGGTCCCGCTGCTTCACGGCAGCGGGGCCTTCGTCATGTCCTGGCCCGGACTGCCCTGGGCGTCACATGATCCAGCGTGCGCCGAGGGAGGTGACGGACAGTGCGAAGCATCGATGAGTCCGACTTCGGTGTGACCTGGCTGATGAGCATGTTCCACCCGGACTGGACCCATCACGGACCTACTGCGGTCGAGGCGGTCGAGTACCACCTCTGGGACGAGTTGGACTCGGAGGCCGTCGTCGCGGTCCGGCGGGACGCGGCGCTGTTGCTGCGTCTTCCCGCGGCGATGATCGAGGTGCTGTGGCTGGCCGGTACCGGGACCGGGCCGTCCTTCTTCTCCGGAGGGCGGACCGGTGTCACCTCGGGAACGCGGTGGATGGAGACGCTCACCGGCCTGTGCGACACCTGGCTCTCCAGACACGCTGGGGCCGATGACACAGGCGCCCTCCCCGCGCAGTGGGATGGCACGGACCTGGCGGACACGGTCATCGCCGAGATCGCAACGGCGGACTTCCTACCGGACGAGGTCGGTCGCGCGCTGACCGAGTGCGTCCGCCGCTGCACCCCGGACATCGCGTTCCGCATGCTGCTGCGGGCTGTGGGAGAGATCGGTACCGCGTCCGGCGCAGGGCTCTCGCCGGAGCACTACGCACGGCTGGCCGCACTCGCCTCGGCGCTGCAGTACGGCGAGTTCGTGGTGTCGGAGTTACAGCACCTGGTGGCATGACGGGGGATCCGGAACAGCGCGAGGGCCCGTACTCGACCGAGTGCGGGCCTTCCGCGTACGCCCTTCGCCGACCGGTCAGGAAACCGTCCGCCGCCCCGTGCTGGCGCGCTCCGTCATCCTCGGCGGCAGCAGGGTCGACTCCGGTACGGCCGTCCCGTCCAGCTTCCTCATCAGGAGCTCCACGGCCCGCTCACCCACCTCCGCCGACGGCAGCGCCACCGAGGTGATCGGGACGCGGACCGACTCGGCCAGCTCGTCGGGGCAGATCGCGGTGACCGAGAGGTCGGCCGGCACCCGTAGGCCCAGTTGCTCGAAGGCGTCGACCAGGGGCCCGAGGAGGGCCTCGTTGTGGACGACCACTCCCGTCAACGCGGGCTGTTCGCGCAGCAGTCGCTCAGCGACCTCGCGGGCCGCGCCGGGCTCGCAGGGATGCACGGCGGACGACATCCCGCTGCGGTCGGCGGCCGCCGTGAAGCCCTGGACCACCCGCTGGGCGAAGGCCGTCCGGCGCACGTACACCTCCGGCGGGGAGCCGACCAGGGCCACCGACCGGTGACCGAGCCGGGCCAGATGCTCCACGCATGCCTCGCCCGCCGCCCTGAAGTCGAGGTCGACGCAGGTCAGGCCCTCCGGGGAGGCGGGGAAGCCGATCAGCACGGACGGCAGGTCCAGGGACCGCAGCAACGGCAGCCGGGGGTCGTCCAGTTGGATGTCCATCACGATCAGCGCGTCGACCAGCGCCGTGTCCGCGACCCGTGTCAGCCCGTCCTCACCCTCCTCCTGGGTCAGCAGCAGCACGTCGTGGTCGTGGCGGCGGGCGGTGGTCACCACGGACACCGCGAACCGCATCACGGTCGGGACGTGGATCCCGGCTCGTAAGGGCACGACCAGCGCCAGCACGTTCGACCGTCTGCCGGCCAGGGCGCGGGCACCCGCGTGCGGGCGGTAGCCCAGCTCGCGGATGGCTTCCTCGACCCGCTGCCGGGTCTCCTCGGAGATCGGGCGCTTGCCGCTGAGGGCGTAGGAGACGGTGCTGGGGGAGACCCCGGCCCGCCGCGCCACATCGGTGATCTTCACCATCAGCCCAGCTCCAGGGAGAGGAACCCGGTCCCGGCCCGCGCCCGCGCCTCCCGGTCGCCCGCGGCCAGCTTCCAGGGCGCCGAGGGTTCGGAGCAGGACGCCCGCAGCGTGTCCCCCTCGCGTACGACGGTGAAGGCGACCTCGCCGACCCGTACCGTGACCTGCTCGCCCCGCCCGAGACCGTACGCCCGCAGGGTCACCCCGTCGGCGTGGTCGTAGTCGGGCCGGTCGTCCACCGCGCCGACCGGGACCACGGCACCCGGCCTGACCAGCAGCGGAACGCTGGTGAAGGCGTGCTTCTCGCGCACCCAGCGCGGGCCGGTCACCGTCTCGCCGGTCACGAAATGGGTCCAGGTGCCCTCGGGGACGTAGTACGAGACCTCCCCGGAGTCGTTGAACACGGGCGCCACCAGGAGATCCGGGCCGAGCATGTACTGCCGCTCCAGATGGGCGCACCCGGGATCGTCCGGGAACTCCAGGACCATCGCCCGCATCACCGGCACCCCCTCGGTGTGGGCGGTGCGCGCGGCCTCGTAGAGGTAGGGCATGAGCCGCAGTTTGAGGTGGGTGAAGTGCCGCAGTACGTCCACGGATTCCTCGTCGAACAGCCACGGCACGCGGTAGGAGGAGCTGCCGTGCAGGCGGCTGTGGGAGGACAACAGGCCGAAGGCCAGCCAGCGTTTGAACAGAGAAGGGGTCGGGGTGCCCTCGAAGCCGCCGATGTCGTGGCTCCAGAAGCCGAAGCCGGAGAGGCCGAGGGACAGGCCGCCGCGCAGGGACTCGGCCATCGACTCGTACGTCGCCTCGCAGTCGCCGCCCCAGTGCACCGGGAACTGCTGGCTGCCCGCGGTCGCCGAGCGGGCGAAGACGACCGCCTCCTCCTCGCCGCGGTGCTTGCGCAGCACATCGAAGACGGTCCGGTTGTAGAGGTAGGTGTAGTAGTTGTGCATCCGCTCGGGGTCGGAGCCGTCGGACCACTCCACGTCCAGCGGCACCCGCTCGCCGAAGTCGGTCTTGAAGCAGTCCACGCCCTGTGCGAGCAGCGCCTCCAGCTTGGACGCGTACCACTCGCGGGCGGCCGGGCTGGTGAAGTCGACCAGGGCCATGCCGGGCTGCCACAGGTCCCACTGCCAGACGCTGCCGTCGGGGCGCTTCAGGAGGTGGCCGAGCGCCTTGCCTTCCGCGAACAGTGGCGAGCGCTGGGCGATGTACGGGTTGATCCACGCGGAGACCCTGAGGCCCCGCGCGTGCAGCCGCGCGAGCATGCCCTCCGGGTCGGGGAAGACCCGAGGGTCCCACTGGAAGTCGCACCAGTTGAACTCGCGCATCCAGAAGCAGTCGAAGTGGAAGACGGACAGCGGCAGTTCGCGGTCCTTCATGCCGTCGATGAACGAGGTCACGGTCTCCTCGTCGTACGACGTCGTGAAGGACGTCGACAGCCACAAGCCGAAGGACCAGGCGGGTGGGAGGGCCGGGCGGCCGGTGAGGGCCGTGTACTTGCGGATGATCTCCTTCGGGGAGGGCCCGTAGATGACGTAGTACGTCAACTCCTGGGTCTCCGCGCTGAACTGGACGCGTGACACGGCCTCCGAGCCGACCTCGAAGGAGACCTTGCCCGGGTGGTCGACGAAGACACCGTAGCCCGCGTCCGTGAGGTAGAACGGGACGTTCTTGTACGCCTGTTCGGTGGCCGTGCCGCCGTCCGCGTTCCAGATGTCGACGACCTGGCCGTTCTTGACCAGCGGCCCGAAGCGTTCGCCGAGTCCGTACACCGAGGTGCCCACGCCGAGACCGAGCTGCTCGCGCAGGTAGTGGGCGCCCGAGGCGTCCCGCATGATGCCCATGCCCTTGGGGCCGCTGCCGGTCAGCAGCCGGCCGTCCGCGAGGAAGTCGACCTGCCAGGTGTCCGTGCGGGCCACCCTGACCGACAGGGCGCCGGAGGTGAGGGTGGCGTGCTCCTCGTCGTACTCCGTGTGGGCGGTGAAGTCCTCTTTCCTGACCTCGAACCGGGGGCCCTGCGGCTGCTCGCCCTCGAAGTGGGTGAAGGTGACGCCGATGACGTCGGGTATCGGGGCATGGGCGCTGATCGTCACGACCGGTCCCTTCAACAGGTCGCCGCGGCGGCGGATGGGCTGGGTCGGCGCGAGGATGTCCAACCGGCCGTCCGCCGCGGCGACCTCGTGGACCTGGGCCGGATGCGCCGCGGAGACACCCTCGCGCAACAACCAGTACCCGTCGGTGAACTTCATCTGTGGGGGGTCCTTACTTCACGGCACCCACGGCGATACCGCGGGTGAGGGTTCGCTGGAAGACGAGGAAGAACACGATCGCGGGGAGCACGCCGAGCAGGGCGGCCGCGTTGGTCATCGTGGCGTCCATCAGGCGCTGGCCCTGGAGGACGCCGAGCGCCACCGACACCGTCTGGTTGTCGTTGGAGATCAGCATGACCAGGGGGAGCAGGAACTCGTTCCAGGTCCAGATGAAGAAGAAGACCAGCAGCACACCGAGGGTGGGACGGCTGACGGGGACGACGATCCGCCACAGCACCTGCCACTTGTTCGCGCCGTCGATCCGGGCCGCCTCCAGGATCTCGCGGGGGAACTGGCCGAGTACCGCGGAGAGCAGATACGTGCCGAAGGCCGCCTGGATCACCGTGAACACGATGATCACGCTCAACCTGGTGTCGTAGAGGCCGACTTCCTTGCTCAGGTAGTAGACCGGGTAGACCAGCGCCTCCTGCGGCAGCATGTTCGCCAGCACGAAGAAGGCGAGGACCCAGGTGCGGCCCTTGATGCGGCCGATGCCGATCGCGTAGGCGTTGAGGACGGACAGGACCACGGCCAGTACCGCCACCGAGCCGCTGATCAGCACCGAGTTGAGGAGCTTCCGTCCGAAGTCGACGCGCTCCCAGAAGTCCTTGACGCCGTCCGTGTAGAAGCCGTCGGGGAGGCTCAGGGGGCCGTGCTGGGCGTACTCCGTGGGGGACTTGAAGGCGTTGACCGTGACGATGAGGAACGGCACGACCATGAACAGGGCCGCGATGCACAGGGCGATCAGCACCGGGTAGCGGCGCAGGGCGGTGGTCACGGGTCCGTCCTCTCCTGGAGCCTCAGACCGATCAGGGAGAGCGCGAGGATGATCACCGTCAGCACGGTGGAGATCGCGGCGCCGTAGCCGACCTGCGTCTTCTCGAAGAACGTGGTGAAGGAGAAGTAGGAGGGCACGTCGGTGGCGCCGCCGGGACCGCCCTTGGTCAGGACGTACACCGCGCCGAACACCTTGAGCGCGGCGATCGAGCACCAGGTCAGGACGACGTAGATCTCCGGGCGGATCTGCGGCAGCGTGATGTGCCAGAAGCGGCGCCACCAGCCGGCGCCGTCCAGCTCGGCCGCCTCGTACAGCTGCGGGTCGACGCGTTGCAGCCCCGCCATGAAGACGACCAGCGGGAAGCCCAGTTGGACCCAGACCATGACGCCCATGACGCTGTAGAGCGCGAGGTCCGGATCGCCCAGCCAGTCCTGCTGCCAGCTGCCGAGGCCGATCGCCTTGAGGAGTGCGTTGAGGGAGCCGTTGTCGGGGGCGAGGATCCAGCTCCAGACGATGCCGGCGACCGCGATCGGCAGCACCTGGGGGAGGTAGAAGCAGGCGCGCAGGACGGCGGCGATCCGGGTGCCGAAGTGCTTGCCGACGTGGTCGAACAGGGCGGCGGCGAGGACCAGTCCGAGGACCGTGGGGATCGCCGCCATCGCCACGACCATGAACAGGCTGTGCCGGAAGGACGCCCAGAACTCGGAATCGTCCATCAGCTCCCGGTAGTTGGCGAGCCCCGACCACTCGGGGGAGCCCACGCCCTGCCAGTCCGTGAAGCTCACGTACGTGTTCATCACGAACGGCAGGACGATGATCGCTAGGAAGGCGAGGGCGCCCGGGAGGAGGAAGAGAGTGTAGGAGTCGCGGGGGCGGCGCGGGGGCCGGGGGGCGCTGCCCTTGCCGACCGCCCGCGCGGTGCGTTCGACGGTCGCCGTCATTGTTTCGGCGCGCCCTTGTCGTAGGCCTCCTGGAGATCGCTGAGGTAGCCGTCGGGCTTCTCGCTGCCGGTGATCAGCTTCTGGGTCTCGGAGACGAGGACGTCGTAGAAGCCGGGGACCGGCCAGTCGGGGTAGAAGGCCAGGCCGTCGTTCTTCGAGAGGGTGTTGAAGTCGTCGATCAGGGTCTTCGACTGCGGGTCCGTGATGGCGGAGGCGTCGGCCGCGACCGGGACGCCGCCGGAGTTGCCGAGCAGGTTCTGGATCTTCTTCGACATGGTGATGTCGATGAAGTCGTAGGCGAGGTCCTTGTTCTTCGAACCCTTCGGTACGACCCAGAGGTTGCCGCCGGAGCCGAGGGTGAGCTTGGTGTCGGGCCAGCGGAAGGTGCCCCAGTCGAACTTGTTGTCCGTCTTGAAGCGGCCGTACCACCAGCTGCCGGAGAACAGGATCGGCGCCTTGCCGGAGGTGAAGGAGACACCGGCGGCCTCCTCGTTCTGGCCGCTGGAGGACTTGCTGAAGTAGCCCTTCTTCACCCAGTCGGCGAAGGTCTGGGCGCCGTAGGTCCAGGCCGCGTCGTGGAAGTCGGTCCTGCCCTTGTAGAGCTGGTAGGCGTCGACCCACGAGCGGTCGGCCTTCGACAGCGCGAGTTGGTAGAGGTACTGCTGGGCGGGGTAGGCGGCGCCGCCGTTGGCGAGCGGGGTGACTCCCTTGGCCACGAACGTGTCCATGGCGGCGGTCAGTTCGGCGAGCGTCTTGGGCTCGGCGACGCCGTACTTCTTGAACAGGTCCTTGTTGTAGTAGACGAGCGTGTACTCGGCGTAGTTGGGGACGCCGAACCACTTTCCGGAGCCCATCACGCCGTTGGTGTCGTAGAGGCTGGTGGTGCGCACGCTCGGGCTGAGCAACTTGTCCCAGCCGCGCTTGGTGGCCTCCTGCGTGAGGTCGGTCAGCAGACCCTGCTTGGAGAGCAGGCCCGCGGTCGCGTTGCCCTTGTTGTACTCCATGAGGTCGGGCGCGTCCGAGGAGTTGAGGACCATCGGGGCGGTCTTCTGGATCTGGTCGAAGCTCTTCTCCTCGAACTTCACCTTCACACCAGGGTGTGTGGCCTCGAACTCCTTGATCGCCTCCTTCCAGGCGATGCCCATCGCGCTGGTCGGGCCCTCGTAGTGCCACAGCCGCAGCGTCTTCCCGTCGGAGGAACCGCTGTCGGAGTTCCCGCAGGCGGTCATCAGCAGCGATCCGGTCAGGACCACCGCCGTCGCCACCACACGCCTTCGTGCCGTCAACATCCCGTACCTCCGGGGAGTCGGATGGTTGCTTCGGGCCGGGCGCCGCGCAGGGGTCGTCGAATCGACTCGATTCGAC
>NZ_JBEXGM010000045.1:0-53056 GCF_040607335.1 Streptomyces sp. NPDC005303
GCCCCGGCTCCCTCCAAGGGAGCCGGGGCCCACGTCATGCGGTTCAGCCCTTCCAGGCCCGCGCCACGCGGCCGTCCTTCACCTCGAAGTTCAGCCGGCCGGCGCGGTACTCCATCGTGATGATCGCCCCCGGCGGCAGCGATCGGACCGTCGACCAGCCCCGCTCACGCGCGAGCCGCTCGGCGGCGTCGGAGTCGAGTCCGACATAGGTGTCCGGGCTGTCCTGGGGTTCGGCGGGCGGTGTCGGAATGGGTGCCATACCGCCACGCTAGGCCCTGCCCGACGGCCGTGGAAGTCCGGATCCCGCACGCCTCCTGTCACACTTCTGCCACAGCGACCCGCCACCCGTTTCCCTCGCGCTCCGTCACACGAACGGGCGTTTCCCTAGCCCTTCAGCGCGTATTCGAACGTAATTCCCGTGTGTCGTACGGCTTCTCCGAATGACCCATGAGAAGGCTTGTCCGAGAACTGACTCGTGCCCCTTTGCCCGGCGGCGAATCGGACACGGCCAGGCAGCTGACACCACGTAGGAAATACACGGTTCCAGCACAGAATCCCCTTACGCCCCCTGTCGCCGCGCACGACGACGCGAGCATCATGGCGTGAGCCGAGCGAAGGGGCGAGCAATGGGGACGCAGACCGCGCAGGCGACGGCACGACCCGTGCGGACCAAGCGGCACGGGCGGCTGATCGTGGACTGGCTGACCACCACCGACCACAAGAAGATCGGTCACCTCTATCTGATCACGTCGTTCGCGTTCTTCCTGATCGGCGGGGTCATGGCCCTGCTGATGCGCGCGGAACTGGCCCGGCCGGGGCTGCAGATCATGGACAACCAGCAGTTCAACCAGTTGTTCACGATGCACGGCACGATCATGCTGCTGCTGTTCGCGACCCCGAGCTTCGCGGGCTTCGCCAACGAGCTGATGCCGCTGCAGATCGGCGCCCCGGACGTGGCCTTCCCGCGGCTGAACATGCTGTCGTACTGGTTCTTCCTGTTCGGCGGCCTGATCGTGCTGGGGTCGCTGTTCGTGCCGTCCGGACCGGCCGCCTTCGGCTGGTTCGCCTACGCACCGCTCAACAACTCCGCGCACTCCCCCGGCGTCGGCCCCGACCTGTGGATCATGGGCCTGGCGCTGGCCGGCTTCGGCACGATCCTCGGCGCGGTCAACTTCATCACCACGATCATCGGGATGCGCGCCCCCGGCATGACCATGTTCCGGATGCCGATCTTCACCTGGAACACGCTGTTCACGTCGATCCTGATCCTGATGGCGTTCCCGGTGCTGGCGGCCGCGCTGCTGGTCCTGGAGGCGGACCGGCGCTTCGGCTCCCAGGTCTTCGAGGCGGGCAACGGCGGGGCGCTGCTGTGGCAGCACCTGTTCTGGTTCTTCGGGCATCCCGAGGTGTACATCATCGCGCTGCCGTTCTTCGGGATCATCACGGAGATCCTGCCGGTCTTCAGCCGCAAGCCGCTCTTCGGCTATCTGACGCTGGTCGCGGCGACCATGGCGATCACCGGTCTGTCGATCGTGGTGTGGGCGCACCACATGTTCGTCACCGGCGCGGTGCTGCTGCCGTTCTTCTCGTTCATGACGTTCCTCATCGCCGTCCCGACGGGCGTGAAGTTCTTCAACTGGATCGGCACCATGATCAAGGGCTCGCTGTCCTTCGAGACGCCGATGCTGTGGGCGTGCGGCTTCCTTGTGACCTTCCTGTTCGGCGGCCTGACCGGGGTGATCCTGGCGTCGCCGCCGCTGGACTTCCACGTCTCGGACACCTACTTCGTGGTGGCGCACTTCCACTACGTCGTGTTCGGCACGGTGGTCTTCGCGATCTTCGGCGGGCTGTACTTCTGGTGGCCGAAGTTCACCGGGAAGATGCTCGACGAGCGGCTCGGCAAGATCCAGTTCTGGACGCTGTTCGTCGGCTTCCACACCACGTTCCTGGTGCAGCACTGGCTGGGGGCCGAGGGCATGCCCCGCCGTTACGCCGACTACCTCGCGGCCGACGGCTTCACGGCCCTGAACACCGTCTCGACGATCGGCGCGTTCCTGCTCGGCGCCTCGACGCTGCCGTTCCTCTACAACGTCTGGAAGACCGCCAAGTACGGCGTGAAGGTGGAGACGGACGACCCCTGGGGCTTCGGCCGCTCCCTGGAGTGGGCGACCTCCTGCCCGCCGCCGCGGCACAACTTCACGACCCTGCCCCGGATCCGCTCCGAGTCCCCGGCGTTCGACCTGCACCATCCGGAGTACGCGGCGCTGGCTCCGCAGCCCGAGCCGAAGAGCGAGCAAGCGAGCGAGCGAGGCGGTCATGAGCCGTCCTGATCGCCTCGGTCAGCTCGGCAGGCTCCAGCACCTCGAAGTCGAAGCCCGTCATCATCACGTGGATCACCATCACCTCCAGGCTCGACGCCCCGGTACGCAGGATGCAGCTGTCCGGTCCCTCGGCCTCCAGCACCCCCGCACTGGGTGAGATCCGCTCGGCGGCCCGCTCCTTGGAAACCAGCAGGCGCACCACCGCCTGCGAGGCGTACGCGCGCGTGGACACGCCTCGCGAGACATAGGCGGCGAGGTCCTCGGCGGGCGGGGTGCGCGGCGCGAACCGGGGGCCGTGCGGCGGCTTCGGGGTGATCCGATCGACGCGGAAGGTCCGCCAGTCGTCGCGATCCAGGTCCCAGGCGACCAGGTACCAGCGCCGCTCGCTGCACACCAGGCGGTGCGGTTCGACGGTACGGCGGCTGGCGGCGCCACCGTGGTCGCTGTACTCGAAGCGCAGGCGCTCGGCGTCCCGGCAGAGGTTGGCGAGCTCGGTGAGGACGCCGGGGTCGACGGCGTCCGGTTGCGGGCCGCGCAGCATGGGCACGGTGAAGGCGTTGAGGGCGCCCACCCGGCGGCGCAGCCGGCTCGGCAGGACCTGCTCCAGCTTGGCGAGGGCCCGCACCGAGGTCTCGCCGATGCCCTCGATGCCCTGTCCCGCGGCCGTGCGCAGGCCGACGGCGACCGCCACGGCCTCGTCGTCGTCCAGGAGCAGCGGGGGCAGCTCGGCGCCCGCGCCCAGCTGATAGCCGCCGCCGGTGCCGGGGCTGGCATTGACGGGGTAGCCCAGCTCGCGCAGCCGGTCCACGTCCCGGCGCACGGTGCGCGCGGTGACACCGAGGCGGTCGGCGAGGTCGGCGCCCGACCATTCGCGATGGGCCTGCAGGAGCGAGAGCAGGCGCAGGAGTCGTGCCGAGGTCTCCAACATGGGGTCGAGTCTGCCAGCCATTGCGGACAGTAGCTGTCCGCAAGTCTTCCTACCTTGGACTCATGGCAGACAACAGCGTGCACAGCTTCCGGATCGACGTCCCGCAGGCGCAGCTCGACGACCTGCACACCCGCCTCGACCTCACCCGCTGGCCGGACGAACTCCCGAACGCCGGCTGGGAGTACGGCGCCTCACTGCCGTATCTGCGCGATCTCGCCGCGTACTGGCGGGGCGCCTACGACTGGCGCAAGCACGAGGCCGCCCTGAACGAACTCCCGCAGTTCGTCACCGAGATCGACGGCGCCCAGGTGCACTTCCTGCACATCCGCTCCGCCCGCCCGGACGCGCTCCCGCTGATCCTGACCCATGGCTGGCCGGGCTCGGTCGTGGAGTTCCTCGGGGTGATCGGCTCGCTCAGCGAGGACTTCCACCTGGTGATCCCGTCGATCCCCGGCTTCGGCTTCTCCGGCCCCACCCGCGAGAAGGGCTGGAACGTCAACCGGGTCGCCCGCGCATGGGCGGAGCTGATGCGCAGGCTCGGCTACGAGCGCTACGGCGCCCAGGGCGGCGACATGGGCGCGCTGATCTCCCCCGCGCTCGCCCGGATCGCCCCCGAGTCCGTCGTCGGCGTCCATGTGAACGCCGCCTCGGTCGGCTTCATCCCGCTCGGCCCGGTGGACGAGGAGGCCCGGGAGGGACTGACCGACCGCGAGCTGAAGAGTCTCGCGAGCATCGCCGACTTCACCACCGACGGCTTCGGCTACAACGCCCTCCAGTCGACCCGCCCTCAGACCCTCTCCTACGGCCTCACCGACTCTCCGGTCGGCCAACTGGCATGGATCATGGAGAAGTTCCAGGCGTGGACGCACTCCTCGGCAACGCTGCCGGAGGACGCGATCGACCGGGACACCCTGCTGACGAACGTGATGCTGTACTGGCTGACCGGCACGGCCGGTTCCGCGGCCCGCATGTACTACGAGAACAGCCATGTGCCGGACTGGTTCCCCACGCGGACCTCCGGGGTGCCGACCGCGGTGGCCAACTTCGGCGAGGACGTGGCGATCCGCCGCTGGGCCGAGCAGGCCAACACCGTCGTCCGCTGGACGGAGTTCGACCGCGGCGGCCACTTCGCGGCGCTGGAGGCACCCGAACTGCTGGCCGGTGACGTGAGGGAGTTCTTCGCCTCACTGCGGTGACGGGCGGAGGCTCACTGCCGATACGGCAGTTGCGGGACGTCGAAGCACGTGCGGTTCATGTCGCCCTGGGAGACCCAGCCGTGGCCGTCCTGCCAGCGGGCCACCGAGAGGCAGGTTCTGCGGGACTCCGGCGGCTCGGCCAGGCGCTCGAACCGGACGGGAAGGAGCAGACCGTTCGCCGTGTAGTCCTGGCTGCGGTTCATGTAGGCGTCGACGCACGCGCGCGTGATGCCTGCTTGCGCCTTTGCGCAGGACTTCGCGGCGTCCGTGAACCACATCGCGGCCGCCCAGCCCTCCAGCTGCCACTGGGAGTGCGTCTCGAGGTCCTTCGTGGCGTCCCTGAACTCCCGTACGGCCGCGATGCCGGTGTCCTCGAAATTCCGGCTGGATCCGGTGGCCCACAGGGCGTTGCGGCAGCGCGGGGCGTCCTTGTAGTCGTCCTGGACGGTGGACGTCCAGTTCTGCACGTTGGTGACCTTGGCGGTGACCTCGACGCCGGCCGCGTCCATCGCCTCGCACAGCTGGGCGTTGCCATGGCTGTCGACGGCGTCGAAGACCAGGTCGGCGCCCTGCTCCTTCAGGTCGGCCGCCACGGCGCGGAAGTTGGGCAGCGCGAAGTCGACCTGCTCGGTGACGACCTGGTAGCCCTCGGCCTTGAGCCCCTGCTCGACGAGCCGGGCGTAGGCGGCGGAGGCGGCCTGGTTGTAGGAGACGACGGCGGCCGTGCGGGCCCCGTGCTCGCGCTTGAAGTAGCGATAGACCTCGGTGCCGCCGTACTGCTTCCCGCCCCAGCCGGTCGTGCCGTTCCGGGGCGCGAGGCTGCCGTAGATGCCGTAGAGGTGCGGCCAGGTGTCGTAGGCGGCGCCGATGGGCTGGCCTCCGATGTCGGGCACGCGCGCGTGGGAGACGCGGGAGGCTGCCGCGTAGTCGAGGGCGGTCGTCGCGACCAGGGCGACCACCTTGTCCTCGTCGATCAGCCGGTGCACACAGGTGTTGTCCCCGACCCCGCTGCCGCCGTCGTCGCACTCGCGCACCTCGATCCGGCGGCCGCCGACACCCCCGCGCCCGTTGAGCCGCTCGAAGTACGCCTTGGCCCCGTCCCGCGGGCCGGTGAAGGCGCTGCCGCCGACCGGGCTGGTGGCGCTGGTGACGATGCCGACGCGGATCGGGGTGTCGTCCCGGGCGGGGGTCGTCCGCTCCCGGTGCTCGAAGTCGCTCTCCGGCAGCCTGCTGCCGCACGCCGTGGCCGACGCGAGCAGCAGGACCGCGAGGGCGGCCTCAGCAGCCCGGAAGAGCCGACGCCGTGGCATTGCCGCTCAACTGGACCAGCGCGCACAGCGTGTTGACCGACACCTTCCAGGTGCCGTCCTCCTCGACGGCCGTACCCGAGGCGTCCGGCAGGGCGGTGGCGCCGTTCAGCATCAGGGTGTACGTCACGTCGGCCGCGGTCGGCTTTTTGAACACGACCTTGGTGACCGTGGCCTGCACCTGTCCGCCCCGCTGGTCACCGCTGAAGGCCTGGAGCACCGGACCCATCTCGTCGCCGCCCTCCAGGACGGCCTGCTTGTCCTTGGTGGAGGTCTTCGGGTCGAAGAACTTCTCCCAGTTCGCCTTGATCTCCCGCCGGGCGGCCGCCGCGTCGGCCGGTCCGCTCGGCGACGGCGTCGCGGAGGGCGTGGTCCGCTCCACGGAAGGCGTCGGCGGCGGGCTCTCGCTGCCGCCGCCGCTGTCGTCGCTGCACGCCGTGAGGGCCATGGCGAGGGCGAACCCCACCGCCACCAGCCCCCGGCTGCCGTTCCCCCACGTGCGGTCGCTCCCGAGAACCATCTGGCTCACCACCGGGTGTCGGTCCGGGCCACGTGCGCCCGGTGCTTTCAGGGTCAGCTTCCAGAAGGCATAGTGCAAGCGATTGGCTTACATGGACAGGCACACGACATGTGGGAGCCAGAGATGCGGACAGCCCGACTGCGGACCGTGCACCCCGTCCTGTGGGCCGGCTGGGCCGCGCTCGCCGCGGGCGCGGTGCTGTGCGTCCTCGGCTGGTACGGCGTCTCGGGCGAGCGGTACGCCGAGCGGCAGCTGCCCTACCTCGCCTCCTGCACGGTGCCCGGCGCCGCGCTGATCGTCGCCGGGGCGCTGCTCCTCACCCACGGCCGGGGCGCGCTCGCCGCCGCGCGCGTGGAGGAGCTGTACGGCCTCCTGGTCACCGCGGAGCCCGCCGGGGCCGAGGATTCCGGGGAGTCGTCCGGCACCGCGGCCGACGCGCCCCTGGCGGTCAGCGGTGACCTGCTGATGGTGCCCGGCGGCACGCTCTGGCACCGCGCGGACTGCCCGCTGGTGGCCGGAAAGCCGGAGTCGGTCCCGGTGGACGCCAAGCTCCTGGCGAGCGGCGAGCTGGGCCCCTGCCCGATCTGCGAGCCCGTCGAGGAAACCGACTGATGTCGTCGCTGACCTACGACCTCACCCTCGCCGGGTTGTCGGTCGGCAGCGCGGCCGCGCTCACTGGAGTCGGCCTGATCGTGACGTACCGCGCGACCGGCGTGCTGAACTTCGCGCACGGGGCGATCGCGATGGTGTGCGCGTACGTGCTGCGGAGTTGCGTGGTGGAGTGGGGCTGGCCGCTGTGGGCCGGTGCGGTGGTGACCCTGCTGGTCCTGGCACCGGCCCTGGGTGTGGTGCTGGAGCGTTTCGTCTTCCGGCCCCTGTCCGTCCTGGGCGGCGATCCGGCCCAGACCCTGGTGGCCTCCATCGGCGTCTTCGTACTGCTGGTGGGCGGGGCCGCGCTGCTGTGGGGCCAGGGCGCCCGGGACGACGCTCCGGAGCTGGTGCCCGCGGACCCGTGGGGGCAGCTGGCGGTCGTCCTGGTCCTGGCGGTCGGCGTGGGCGCGGTGATCCGCTGGACACGCTTCGGACGGGAGCTGCGGGCCGTCGTGGACGACCGTGAGCTGGCCGTGCTCGGGGGGATCGACGCCGACCGGGTAGCGGCGGCCGGCTGGGCGTTCGGGGCGTTCACGGCGGGCCTGACGGGCGTTCTGCTCGCCCCCTACGTCCGCCTGGACCCGTACGGGCTGCCGCTGCTCGTCATGGAGGTGGTGGCGGTCGCGGTGGCCGCGCGGATGCGGAGCCTGCCGGTGGCGGTGCTGACGGCGCTGACGATCGGAGTGGCCCAGAGTCAGCTGACGAGACTGCACCCGTCCGGCTGGGGCGAGCCGCTGCTCCAGGCGGTGGGGGCGAACCTGTTCGTCGTGGCCCTCCTCGTCACGGCCCTGGCGCTCCCCCGTATCGGCACCCGGGACGTACTCCCGCGCACGGCCACCGCGCGCGTGCCCACGCCGCCGGGCGCATGGATCGTCGCGGTGGTGCTGTTCCTGCTCCCTCTGGGCTTCGCGGGCTCCGACCTGCACACCTCGGTCCAGGTGCCGGCGCTGGGCGTGGTCCTGCTCTCCCTGGTGGTCGTGACGGGCAGGGGCGGCCAGATCTCCCTGGGCCAAGCGGCCTACGCGGGCCTGGGGGCCCTTTTCACGGCCCTGCTGGCGGCGGGCCGCTTCCCGGGCCTCCCCCGCCTGCCGGAACTGGCCGCGCTGGCGCTGGCGGTGGTCCTGGTGGCGCCCCTGGGTCTCCTCACCGGCTGGCCCGCGATCACCCGCCAGGGCCTGGCGCCGGCACTGGCGACCTTCGCGGTCGGCGTCGGCGTGAGCCGTTTCGTCTTCGCCCAGCCGTACGCCACCTCGGGCCTGACCCTGGACCGGCCCGAGGGCTTCGACGGCGACCGCGCGTACTACGTCCTTGAGCTGGCCCTGCTCGCGCTCGCCCTGATGGCGACCATCGCGCTGCGCAGAGGCCGCACGGGCCGGGCCCTGGCCGCGCTGCGTGACCACGAGTCGGGGGCCTCGGCGGCGGGCGTCCGGGTCCCCGCCCTGAAACTCCTCGCGTTCGTCGCGGGCGCCGCCCTGGCCGCGCTGGGCGGCGGAATGCTCGGCATGGGCCTGCGCGCCTTCGACCCGACCGCCTACGACCCCGTCCGCGGCCTGCTCTGGTTCGCCGCGGTGGTCGTCCTGGGCGGCGACAGCACCCTCGGCGCCCTGGGAGCGGCAGCCCTGCTGGTCGGTCTGGACGCGGGAGCGCGGGGAGGGGTGGCAGCAGCGCTGATCGGGGTGCTGGCGGTGCTGGTGGGCCGCTTTCCCGGAGGGCCGTACGAGGCGGTCCGGGTGGTGGCGGGGCGACTGCGGCCGACCAGGCCGGCGGCCCTCACCCCGCTGGGAGCCGAGGTGAAACAACGCCTGCGCCCATCCCTCGGCGCCCTCTCATCAACACCCGCGTCCACGCCCGCACCCGCGAACGACAGCGCACCCGACCACGCAAGTGGTGCGGGCGGTGCGGGTGGGAACACGAACCCGGCCCAGAGCCGGGCAGTCCTTGCCACCCACGACCTGCACGCCCGCTACGACGGCTTCACCGCCCTCGCCGGAGTGGACCTGACCGTCCCGCCCGGAAGAATCACCGCGCTCATCGGCCCCAACGGAGCCGGCAAATCCACCCTGTTCCACTGTCTGGCAGGCACAGTCCGCCCCTCCCGGGGCCAAGTCCGCTACGGCGACCGCGACATCACCCACCTCTCCCCTCACGCCCGCACCCGCCTCGGCATCGCCCGCACCTTCCAGCGACTCGCCGTCTTCCCGACCTTGACGGTCGCCGAGAACGTCCAGGTGGGCGCGGAACAAGGCCACCTCCCGGACCCGACGGCGACGGACCGCGCACTGAGACTGTTCGATCTGAACGGCCCCCTCCGCGATGCCCCCGCCGCCGACCTCCCCACCGGCACCCTCCGCCGGGTGGAACTCGCCAGAGCACTCGCCGGTAACCCGGGCGTCCTGCTCCTGGACGAACCCGCCGCCGGCCTGGACACGGCCGAGGTGACGGCGCTGGCCCGTGTCCTCAGGGCGCTCGCGGCGGACGGCACCGCCCTCCTCGTGATCGAGCACGACCTCGACCTGGTCGCCGACCTCGCGGACGTCGTGCACGTCATGACCGCCGGCCGCATCATCGCCTCCGGCCCCCCGGCCCACGTGCTGGACGCACTCGACGCCCGGGAGACCGCCGTATGACAGCCGTCACGGCCATCTCGCTACGGCACGCACGCGTGCGCTACGGCCCCCTGGAGGCCCTGCACGGCATCACCCTCACCGCCCCGGGCCCCGGTCTCACCGTCCTGCTGGGCCGCAACGGCTCCGGCCGTACGACGGCACTGCGCGCCCTGGCCGGAACGGTGCCGCTCACCGACGGCGGTGTGGTGTGGGACGGCATCGACGTGACCCGCGTGCCGGCGTACGAGCGGGCCCGGCGCGGTCTGTGTCTGGTCCCCGAGCGCCGAGCGGTGTTCGGTTCCCTCACCGTCCGCGAGAACCTCGAACTCGCCGCCCCCGACCACGGCCTGGCCCTGGACGCCTACCCGCAACTGGCCACCCTGCTCCCCCGCCGTGCCGGCACCCTCTCCGGCGGCGAGCAGCGCATGCTCGCCCTCTCCCGTGCCCTGCTGGCACGCGCGCGCGTGGTCCTCGTCGACGAACCCGCGCAAGGCATGTCCCCCGCGGTCGCGGCCCGCACGTACGAACTCCTCGCCACCCTGGACGCATGCGTGGTCGTGGCCGAGCAACGGCTGCCGCCCACGCTGCACGGCCGGACGGCGATCGTGTACGAACTGCGGCGCGGCGCGGTCGTGTTCAGCGGGGAGGCGGCGGAGCTGCGGCCGGGGCGGGCCTGACGGCCCGTATGCGTCGTCCACACGACCGGGGCCCGCCCGGTCGGGAGACCGGACGGGGCCCCGTGCCCGTGGCAGGGGGAGCTATCGGATGTCGAGGCGCTGCCCGGGCACGATCATGTCGGGGTCGGCGCCGATGACGGCCTCGTTGGCGGCGTAGAGCTTCTGCCAGGTGGTCCCGTGCCGGGCGGCCACCTTGCTCAGCGTGTCACCCGGGCGGACGGTGTAGTCGCCGCGGGAGGCGCTGCGGTCGGTGTGGTTCTCCGAACGGGTCGGCGTCTTCGTCGGCTTGGACGGAGCGGCCTTGGTCCCGGACGAGGCCCCCGCCGAGCCGGCGGAGGCCGCCGGCGCGCTGCCGTACGCCCCCGCGCGTGCCGAGCAGGTCGGCCAGGCGCCCCATCCCTGGGCGCTCTGGACCTTGGTGGCGACGGCGATCTGCTGGGACCTGGTGGCCTGGTCGGCGGTGGGCGCGAAGGCCGTACCGCCGTACGCGCGCCAGGTTCCGGCGGAGAACTGGAGTCCTCCGTAGTAGCCGTTTCCGGTGTTGATGTGCCAGTTCCCGCCGCTCTCGCACCGGGCGATGCGGTCCCACACCCCGGTGTCCGCCGCCACCGAGTTGCCGGCCGCGGCCAGCAGCCCGAGCGGGGCGAGCAGGGCGGCCCCGGCGAGGGCCGCGGTGGTTCGGGTCCTACGAGCGTTGTCGCGGGTGGTATCGGCACATTCGGACATGTGATTCCCTCTCGAACGACTCGGGGTCCCCCAAGGCGGAACACGCTCCCGGCACAGGGGCCGGGTGGTCGCGCTCCGCCCCGTCCGCCGGAAGGTGGTGCGAGGTGCTGGCTTCGTGCGTCGGCGGACGTTCCCGAGCGGTGCTCGCTGCACACGGCGGAGGAATGTAGAGAGCCTGTGGAGGCGTCAGCAACCAACTCGTTGTCATTCCAGGCCAGTTCGCCATTACCGCGGGTAGCGGCGTTTTCCGGTCACCCACTTCATTCGTTGATTTCCTGATTTGTCGACCAGCCCCTCTGTCGATCTGTGACCCACTTCACGCAACCAACTTCCTTTGTTATCCATCCACTTGACACTGAGTGCCCGATTCCGTACCCGAGGTGACCCTGCGCGGCGGTCGGTTCGATTCCGTTCGCCCAAGGGCGTGACTCCCGCCACAGTCACCCGTTGTCTTCTTCATGAGCCCGGGACCCACCCGGGCACCACATCCCGAGGGAGCCACCCGTGCCGCGCATGCTCGACGTCAGCGACGAGGTACGCGCTGAGATCGGCGACGAAGAAGCCGACCGGCTGCTCGCCGGAGAGAACGCCCCCGGCAGCTACGACTGCACGTCCTGTCGCACCCAGGGCGACTCCGAACAGGAGCGCACCAGCACCGTCCTGTTCATCGGCGACGAGACCGCCGTCCTGGCCTTCGCCCACGCCACCTGCCTGCCCTCCCAGGTCGTCCAGGTCACCGAGGAACAGCTCCAGGGCGCGGTGAAGTCCATCACCGGCGACTCCGTCGACCTGGACCCGGCCAAGGTCGTACCCGAGCAGGCGGTGCTCGGGGTGACCAGCGGACTCCTCCTGATCGCCGGGGAGCTGCACCCGGCGCTGGTCGTGGAGCCGACCGGGCCGATCGCACGGCCGGGCGCGACGGGAGGCGGCGACGACTTCCTGCCGCTGCTGATCGAGCAGGGGTTCATGCCGCTGACTGCGATCGAGTCGGTGCCGTCGGTGCTCCACGGATGGTCGGTGCTGCTGGCGGTGGGCCAGCTGCACGCCGTGCTCCAGCCGTCGCCGAACGGCGGGCAGCCGGTGGCCTGGTGGCAGGCGCACCAGCCGCTGCAGGTGACGGAGAGCTGGCGGGCCGCCGCCAACAAGCACCAGCAGGTGCTGATGTTCGCCGCGCCGGTGGGCTCCATCGGACGGCAGCCTCGCGAGGACCTGCTGCGCGACGCACTCGACAAGGCGGCGGCGAACGGCAAGCTCGTCGCGGCCGCGATGCCGCTCGCGGGGACGTGAGCACCGGCTGAAGGATCACGCCGAACCGCATCCCCGAGGTCTCGGTGTCGTTTGGACATACGTGCACCCATACGACGCTCCGCGCCGGTTTTCCGGCGGACCATCGGCCACGCCGATCTACGACGCGCTCTACTCCGAGTACGTCAAGACCTTCCGTTCGCCGCCGGGTGACCGCAGCGGCGAGGAGGAGCTGGGCTTCACCGCGTTCGGGAACGTCCCGCACGTCTCGGGCTCGTTCAGCAGCTCGTACAACGCCTACAGCGCGGGGGCGTTCAGCGCCCGCCAGCAGTCGCAGTGGCAGCGGGTGGGACACATCGGGCAGCAGCACACCGGGATGCACCACGTCCCGGCGGCGCTGCCACCCGGACCGCGCAGAGGGAACTGACACATGAGGAAGGGCGGCCCGCTGGGGCCGCCCTTCCTCATGTCTACGTCACTTCTTCTTCGCGCCGCGCTTCTCGCGCACCCGCACCGAGATGTGGATCGGGGTGCCCTCGAAGCCGAACTCCTCGCGCAGCCGGCGCTCGATGAAGCGCCGGTAGCCCGCCTCGATGAACCCGGAGGCGAAGAGCACGAACCGCGGCGGCTTGGTGCCCGCCTGGGTGCCGAAGAGGATGCGCGGCTGCTTGCCGCCCCTGACCGGGTGCGGGTGAGCGGCGACCAGCTCGCCGAGGAAGGCGTTCAGGCGGCCCGTCGGGACGCGCGTCTCCCAGCCCGCCAGAGCCGCCTCGATCGCGGGAACCAGCTTCTCCATGTGACGGCCGGTACGCGCGGAGACGTTGACGCGCGGCGCCCAGGCGACCTGGCCGAGCTCGGTCTCGATCTCCCGCTCCAGGTAGTAGCGGCGCTCCTCGTCGAGGGTGTCCCACTTGTTGTAGGCGAGGACGATCGCGCGGCCCGCGTCGACGGCCATGGTGACGATTCGCTGGTCCTGGACCGAGATGGACTCGGAGCCGTCGATCAGGATGACCGCCACCTCGGCCTTCTCGACGGCGGCGGCGGTGCGCAGCGAGGCGTAGTAGTCGGCGCCCTGCTGGAGGTGGACCCGCTTGCGGATGCCGGCGGTGTCGACGAACTTCCAGGTGACACCCCCGAGTTCGATCAGCTCGTCGACCGGGTCACGGGTGGTGCCGGCCATCTCGTTGACGACGACCCGCTCCTCGCCGGCCACCTTGTTCAGCAGCGAGGACTTTCCGACGTTCGGGCGGCCGATCAGCGCGATGCGTCGCGGGCCGCCGATCCCGGTACCGCCGAAGGTCTGCTCGGGCGCCTCCGGCAGCGCCTCCAGGACGGCGTCCAGCATGTCGCCGGTGCCCCGGCCGTGGAGCGCGGAGACGGGGTGCGGCTCGCCGAGGCCCAGGGACCACAGGTACGCCGCGTCGGACTCGCCGCTCAGGCCGTCGACCTTGTTGGCGGCCAGCACCACGGGCTTACCGGCCTTGCGCAGCAGTCGTACGACCGCCTCGTCGGTGTCGGTGGCGCCCACCTTGGCGTCCACGACGAACACGACGGCGTCGGCGGCCTCGATCGCGTACTCGGCCTGCGCGGCCACGGAGGCGTCGATGCCGAGGACGTCCTGCTCCCAGCCGCCGGTGTCGACGACCTTGAAGCGGCGGCCCGCCCACTCGGCCTCGTAGGTGACGCGGTCGCGGGTGACGCCGGGCTTGTCCTCCACGACGGCCTCACGGCGACCGATGATGCGGTTCACCAGAGTCGACTTGCCGACATTCGGGCGGCCGACGACGGCGAGCACCGGCAGCGGACCGTGACCGGCCGCCTCGATGGCACCCTCGACGTCCTCGAGATCGAAGCCCTCTTCCGCGGCGAGCTCCATGAACTCCGCGTACTCGGCATCGCCAAGCGCCCCGTGGTCGTGCTCCTCGCCCGAGCCCTCGGAGTGGATGTGGTCGTTCATGAAGTCCGTACCTCGTTCATCGTGGTGGTCGGTGGACCCTCCGGCCCTTTCGCCGGATTGATCCACTACTCAGTGTCGCCTAGCGCCCGGTCAGGCGCCTGGCGTTTTCCAGGTGGGTGCTGAGCTGCTTCTGGATGCGCTCGGTCGCCTCGTCGAGCGCCTTGCGGGTACGCCGTCCGCTGCCGTCGCCCGCCTCGAAGGGGTCGCCGAAGACGACGTCGACGCGGCTGCGCAGCGGAGGCAGCCCCTTTATCAACCGTCCCGGCGTCTCGGAGCTTCCCAGCACCGCGACCGGCACGACAGGCGCACCGCTGCGGACCGCGAAGTAGGCGAGACCGGCCCGCAGGGAGGCGAAGTCGCCCTCGCCCCGGGTGCCCTCCGGGAAGATACCGAGGACCCCGCCGGCCTTGAGGACGTCGAGCGCCCGGGTGATCGCCCCGCGGTCGGCGCCCGAGCGGTCCACCTTGACCTGCCCGATCGCGGTCAGGAAGGGGTCCAGCGGTCCGATGAACGCCTCCTTCTTGATCAGGAAGTGCGTCGGCCGGGGTGACACGCCCATGACCATCGGACCGTCGATGTTGTGCGAGTGGTTGACGGCGAGGATCGCGGGCCCGGTCGCGGGCATCCGCCAGGCGCCGAGCACCCGCGGCCTCCACAGCCCGTACATCAGCCCGACGCCGATCCGCCGCCCGACCTCGGCGCCCTTCTCCGACGGAACGCTCACTTCCCGGCCCGCTTCTCCTCGACGAGGGTGACGACGCACTCGATGACCTGCGCGAGGGTGAGCTCGGTGGTGTCCACCTCGACCGCGTCGTCCGCCTTGGCGAGCGGCGAGGTCTTCCGGCTGGAGTCGGCCGCGTCCCGCTTGACCAGGGCCTCGCGGGTGGCCTGGACGTCGGCGCTCTTCAGCTCTCCGCTGCGGCGGGCGGCCCGGGCCTCCGGCGAGGCGGTGAGAAAAACCTTGAGGTCGGCGTCGGGCAGCACGGTCGTACCGATGTCGCGGCCCTCGACGACGATCCCCTTCTCGGCGGAGGCCGCGATCGACCGCTGGAGCTCGGTGATCCGGGCCCGTACCTCGGGCACCGCGCTCACGGCGCTGACCTTGGAGGTGACCTCCTGGCTCCGGATCGGACCGGCCACATCGGTCCCCTCCACCGTGATCGTCGGGTTCTCCGGGTCGGTGCCGGAGACGATCTCCGCCTTCCCCGCCACGGCGGCGATCGCGGAGGGGTCGTCTATGTCGATCCCGTTGGTCACCATCCACCAGGTGATCGCCCGGTACTGGGCCCCGGTGTCCAGGTAGCTCAGCCCCAGTTGCGCGGCGACAGCCTTCGAGGTGCTCGACTTGCCCGTGCCGGAGGGGCCGTCGATGGCGACAATCACGGGCTGGGCGGCGCCGTTTTCCACGGGGGGACACCTTTCGGGTGCGGTCTGGCGGGTGGTGTGGGGGCGCGACTGTGCCCCGCACAAGGTTACTGGGTGCGCGTCACCCGTCCGGACGCCGTCGTCCCGACGCCGGTCCGGGCCGGGCCGGGGTCCCGACCGGGGCCCCTACTGCCGAATGGCCCAGCCCCGCTCCCGCAGCGACGCCGCCAGCACGGGCGCCGCCGACGGCTCCACCATCAGCTGCACCAGACCGGCCTGCTGCCCGGTCGCATGCTCGATCCGAACGTCCTCGATATTGACCCCGGCCCGCCCCGCGTCCGCGAAGATCCGGGCGAGCTGTCCGGGCTGGTCGTCGATGAGCACGGCCACGACCTCGTACACCCGGGGCGCGGACCCGTGCTTGCCGGGCACCCGCACCTGTCCGGCGTTCCCCCGCCGCAGCATGTCCTCGATCCCGGTCGCGCCCTCGCCCCGCTTGGACTCGTCGGCGGACTGGAGCGCCCGCAGCGCCCGCACGGTCTCCTCCAGGTCCCCGGCGACATCGGTGAGCAGATCGGCGACCGGCCCCGGGTTCGCGGAGAGGATGTCGATCCACATCCCGGGGTCGGAGGCGGCGATCCGGGTCACGTCCCGGATCCCCTGGCCACACAGCCGTACGGCGGCCTCCTCGGCATGCTCCAGGCGCGCGGCGACCATGCTGGACACCAGGTGGGGCATGTGTGAGACGAGCGCCACAGCACGGTCGTGGGCGTCGGCGTCCATGACCACCGGCACCGCGCGGCAGTGCGAGACCAGTTCCAGCGCGAGGTTCAGCACCTCGGTGTCCGTGTCCCGGGTCGGGGTCAGCACCCAGGGCCGCCCCTCGAAGAGGTCCCCGGAGGCGGCCAGCGGCCCGGACTTCTCCCGGCCGGACATGGGATGCGTACCGATGTACGAGGAGAGGTCGAGTCCGAGCCCTTCCAGTTCCCGTCGCGGCCCGCCCTTGACGCTGGCCACGTCGATGTAACCGCGAGCGACGCCGCGCCGCATGGCGTCGGCGAGCACCCCGGCCACGTGCGCGGGCGGCGCGGCGACGATCGCGAGGTCCACGGGCCCCTCGGGCGCCTCGTCCGTGCCCGCGCCGAGCGCGGCGGCCGTGCGGGCCTGCTCGGGGTCGTGGTCGGTGAGGTGGACGGTGACCCCGCGCCCGGCGAGCGCCAGCGCGGCGGACGTCCCGATCAGCCCGGTCCCGATGACGAGTGCGGTCCTCACTGGGCGATGTCCTTGCGCAGGGCGGCCGCGGCGCCGAGGTAGACGTGCGCGATGTCGGCGCGGGGCCGGTCGGACTCGATGTGCGCGAGGACGCGGACGACCCGGGGCATGGCGCCCTCGATGTCGAGTTCCTGCGCGCAGATCAGCGGTACGTCGACGATGCCGAGCTTGCGGGCCGCGGCCGCCGGGAAGTCGCTGTGCAGGTCGGGCGTGGCCGTGAACCAGACGCTGATCAGGTCGTCCGCGGTCAGTTCGTTCCGCTCCATGATGGCGGTGAGCAGAGCGCCGACCCGCTCGTCCATGTGGCCGGCCTCGTCCCGTTCGAGTTGGACGGCGCCCCGGACCGCTCGTACCGCCACGACATTGCTCCTTGCTGGTGTTCAACCCGGCTCTTGGTACAACCAGCCTAGTCAGCCCGTACGGGGCGGGTGCGCGGCGCCCGCCCCCTGAGATGGCTTCCCGGACCGTGTCAATGTCACCCGAACGTCGCAGTTCCGCTACTTGGGGTGAAAACACACCCGTGCGCCTCTGGACTCGGGACCCCGGGTCCGCTCTGATGGCAGGACACTCGCCTCGGGGGAGGCCCCTTTCATGAAGCGTTCCGGCCCGTTGCTGACATTGCTCGCGGGATTGCTGCTCGGCCTGTTCATGCTCTCGCTCAACGCCACCACGGGTGAGAAGTCCACGTCGTCGTACGAGAAGCCGTCGGCGTCCGTGAAGCCGTCACCCAGCACCAAGGCATCACCGAGCACCGCACCGGCATCGACGTCTGCGCCGCCCAGCCCGTCCCCGGCCCGGACCTCCGTGCCCAAGGGCGTCTACACGGGCCGTACCGACGACGACTCCTCCGCGGTCGCGATCACGGTGCGCGACGACAAGGCGATCGCGTACGTCTGCGACGGCCACAACATCGAGTCGTGGCTGCAGGGCGACGTGAAGGAGGACGGCAGCCTGCGGCTCACCGGAAAGGGCGGCGCGAGCCTGGACGGCAAGGCGAAGGGGACGAAGGAGATCCGCGGCACCGCCCACGTCGGCAGTGGGAGCTACGCCTTCACCATCGGCAGGACGAAGAAGTCGTCCGGGCTCTACCGGGCGAACAGCACGGTGGCCGGCGCGAAGATCGAGGGCGGCTGGATCGTCCTGCCGGACGGCGAGCAGGTCGGCATCCTCACGCGCGACGGCAAGCCCTCCCCGGCACCAGAGATCGACCCGGAGACCGGTGCGGTGACGGTCGACGGACAGCAGCTCACGGCCCGTCCGGTAACCCCCTGACCTCGCCCGAGGGAGCCGATCATGACCGTCGACCCTAACGCGGCCACCCAGAGCTGGCCCTCACCCGAACCCGAGCGCGGCCCCGGCCCGGCCCGCTATCTGATCCCGGCCCTGGTAGCCGCCGCGGTGGCGGTCGCCCTGGGCGCCTACGGCAAGGTCCACGACCCGACGGGGACGGCCTTCAACCTCGCCGGGTTCAGCAGCACGGGCGCGGTGAAGTCATGGCTCGCGACGGTCGCGTTCTTCTTCGCACTCGTGCAGCTCGTCTCGGCGCTGATGGTGTACGGCAAGCTGCCGGGGCCACGCTGGTCCGCCACCCTGCACCGCTGGTCCGGCCGCGCGGCCTTCCTGGTCGCGGTGCCGGTCGCGGTGCACTGTCTGTACGCGCTGGGCTTCCAGTCGTACGAATCACGCGTTCTGTGGCATTCCGTCCTGGGTTGCTTCTTCTTCGGGGTGTTCAGTGCCAAGATGCTGCTGCTCCGCTCGGAGCGACTTCCCGGGTGGCTGCTGCCGATCGTCGGCGGGCTCGTCTTCACCGCGCTCACCATCCTCTGGCTGACCTCCGCCCTCTGGTTCTTCCGCACCTTCGGAGTCACGACATGACACACAGCCCGGCGCGGCGCACGATCCTTCTCGCGACGGGCGCGGCCACGCTGGCCGTCGGCTGCGGCGAGTACGGCAACGACAACAGTGACTCCGGGTCCAGTTCGGTCAAGGCCGGCACCGAACTGGCGAAGACGAGCGACATCCCGGTCGGCGGCGGGAAGATCTTCAAGGACGAGAAGGTCGTCGTCACCCAGCCGAAGAAGGGCGAGTTCAAGGCCTTCTCCGACATCTGCACCCACCAGGGCTGTCAGGTGGCCAGCGTGTCCGGCGGCACCATCAACTGCCCCTGCCACGGAAGCAAGTTCAACATCACGGACGGCTCGGTGGCCCACCCGCCGGCCAACCAGCCGCTGCCCGAGAAGCAGATCAAGGTCAGCGGGGACTCGATCGAACTCGCCTAGCGCACCGACCCCCGCGTCAGAGAGCCGCGCCGACCCGCTCGCGGTCCACCGGCCGAGGCGTCAGGAGTCCCAGAGCGCCCCGAGCGTCACCAGCTCACTGCCGTACTCGATCCGGTCGGCCCACTCGACCGGCCACGCCTCCGCTCCCAGATGGGCGCCGGCGAAGGCGCCCGTCAGACAGGCGATCGAGTCGGAGTCGCCCGAGCTGCACGCGGCCCGCCGCAGGGCCGTCAGCGGCTCCTGCGGGAACTGGAGGAAGCACAACAGCCCGGTCGCCAGGGCCTCTTCGGCGATCCAGCCCGCCCCCGTGGCCAGGCACGGGTCCTCCTCCGGCGAGGCGCTGCGCACGGCCTCCTCGAGCCGGTCGAGGACCGCGAGGCACTCGTCCCAGCCGCGCGCCATGAACTGCCCGGCGGTCGGGTCCTGGCTCCTCGTCCACAGGTCGCCCAGCCAACGCTCGTGGTACTGGCCCCGGTTCACCAGCGCGTACGACCGCAGCAGCGCGACCAGTTCGCCCGGCTCGGTACCCAGCGTGAGCAGCCGTACGGCACGCGCGGTGAGGTCGGACGCGGCGAGCGCCGTCGGGTGCCCGTGGGTGAGCGCGGCCTGCAACTGTGCGGCACCCGCGCGCTGTTCGTCACTGAGGCCGGGGACGAGTCCGACGGGGGCGACGCGCATATTGGCGCCGCAGCCCTTGGAGCCGATCTGGCTCGCGTGCTGCCAGGGAAGGTCCGTGCGCTCCAGCAGGTCGCAGGCCCGCAGGCAGGTGTTGCCGGGGGCGCGGTTGTTCTCCGGGGAGCGGTTCCACGCGATGAACTCCCGCCGGACCGGCTCCGCCATCTCGGGCCCGAGCACTCCCCGGTCCATCGCCGCCCGCAGTCCTCTCCCCACCGCCAGCGTCATCTGCGTGTCGTCGCTGACGACGGCCGGCGTGCACAGCTCCATCTCCCGCCACGGCCCGCACTTGGCGAGGATCGACCGCACGTCGTTGAACTCGGTCGGGAAGCCGAGGGCGTCCCCGAGGGCGAGGCCGACGAGGGTGCCGGTGGCGGCGCGTTTGGTCAGGATCGTGGTCATGCGGGGCGTCCTTCCGGGGACGGTCGGAGGAGAGGGGGGTGCAGGGTGGTGGCCGGTCCGGCGCGGTAGAGCGCGGCCGGTTTGCCGCGTCCGCCGGTCAGACGCGCGGCGCCGGGGACGGCCTCGACGAAGCCGGGCGTGGCCAGCACCTTGCGGCGGAAATTGGGCCGGTCCAGGGCGGTGCCCCATACGGTCTCGTACACCTGCTGGAGCTCGCCGAGGGTGAACTCCGGCGGGCAGAAGGCGGTGGCGAGGCAGGTGTACTCCAGCTTGGCGCCGACGCGTTCATGGGCGTCGGCCAGGATGCGGTCGTGGTCGAAGGCGAGCGGTCCCGCCTTGTCGTACGGCACCCAGCGGGCTTCGGCCGCGTCGCTGCCGCCGTGCGGCTCTGGCGGGTCGGGCAGCAGCGCGGCGAACGCGACGGAGACGACCCGCATCCGGGGGTCGCGGTCGGGCGCGCTGTAGGTCCGCAGCTGCTCCAGATGCAGCCCGGAGAGGTCCGACAGCCCGGTCTCCTCGGCGAGTTCGCGCCGGGCCGCCGTCTCCGCGGACTCGTCCGGGTGCAGGAACCCGCCGGGCAGCGCCCAGTGTCCGGCGTACGGCTCCTGCCCCCGCTCCACGAGCAGCACGTGCAGGGCGCCCTCGGCGACGGTGAGGACGGCGAGGTCGACGGTGACGGCGAAGGGTTCGTGGGCGTACTTGTCGTAGTCGGGCGGAACGGACATGCTCGCTCACCCCCTTCATGGCCTGCTTTACGGTCAGCCTTTATGGTCAGCATGACTAATAGTCATTACGACTATAAAGAGGACGGGCGGGTTCGGCAAGCCCCTACGACCGCGTCGGACAAGCCCCTTGGGGACCGCGCCCCAGAAACCCCAGAAGCCGGACCTCGGGCCGCGCGCCGGAGGGCACGGAGACCGGTTCGGCGAACCGCACCCCCCTGTCCTCCTCCCTCACCACGCACTGGGCGACGGACAGGAGTTCGGCCGCGAGGCCCTCCGGAATGGGCCGCGGCCGACCGCAGGAGCGAGCCACGTCCCACCCGTGCACGGTGATCTCGACGGCGCCGACGGCGGCCATCACCCGCACGTCCAGCGGTCGTTCACCCACCAGCACGCCTTCGGGCGGCCCGGCGGCCCAGGCGCCGAGCACGGCACACGCGCGGGTGCGGAAGCCGCAGACCCGGTCGGCGTGCGGGAGCAGCCCGATCCGTCCGCCACTCAGCCCCTCGTACAGCGCGTCCAGCGAGTCGTCGAGATGCCCCAGCAGCTCGCCCAGATTCCACTCGGCACAGGGCGTGCCCCTGCCGGGGTCCACATGCTGCGCCCCCGCGACGCTGCCCAGCGTGTAGGCGAGCGAGCGCTCCAGCAACTCCCCCGCGCTCACGCCGGCACCCCCGTCAGGCCGCCACAGCAGCCCCTCAGCGGCCTCGCAGGCGAATCCTGGGCCCCGGGGAGCCCGACTGGCCTCGAAGGCCGCATATGACCCTCCAGCGCTGCCGGACACATCCCGCCTCGGTTTCCGTTCCTCGCGTCCATCCCCACTCCCTCCGTCACGGAGACAGACCGGGAGGAGGAGGAAAACGCATCGGCCGGCCCCGGAGGATTCCGGAACCGGCCGCACACACGCGTGGAGGGACTACAGGTCGACTTCGTTCATCAGCATGCCGACCTCGGTGTTGGACAGCCGCCGCAGCCAGCCCGACTTCTGGTCGCCCAGGGTGATGGGGCCGAAGGCGACGCGCACCAGTTTGTCGACCGGGAAGCCCGCCTCGGCGAGCATCCGGCGGACGATGTGCTTGCGCCCCTCGTGCAGGGTGACCTCGACGAGGTAGTTCTTGCCGGTCTGCTCGACGACCCGGAAGTGGTCCGCCTTCGCGTACCCGTCCTCCAGCTGGATCCCGTCCTTGAGCTGCTTGCCCAGGTCCCGCGGGATGGGGCCCACGATGTGCGCGAGGTAGACCTTCTTCACGCCGTACTTGGGGTGGGTCAGCCGGTGCGCCAGCTCGCCGTGGTTGGTGAGCAGGATGACGCCCTCGGTCTCGGTGTCCAGCCGTCCCACGTGGAAGAGCCGCGTCTCACGGTTGGTGACGTAGTCGCCGAGGCACTGCCGGCCCTCGTTGTCCTCCATCGTCGAGACCACACCGGCGGGCTTGTTCAGCGAGAAGAACTGGTACGACTGCGTCGCCACCGTGAGGCCGTCGACCTTGACCTCGTCCTTCTCCGGGTCGACCCGCTTGCCCTGCTCCAGCACGATCTCGCCGTTGACCTCGACCCGCGCCTGCTCGATGAGCTCCTCGCAGGACCGCCGCGAGCCGTAGCCCGCGCGCGCGAGGATCTTCTGGAGCCGCTCGCCCTCCTGCTCGGCGCCCGGGAAGGTCTTCGGCGGCTTCACGTCCTTCTTGCCGGCGTACCGCTCCCGGTTGCGCTCCTCGGCCCGGGCCTCGTACTCGCGGGAGGTCGCCGGCACCCAACGGCCCCGCCCGGTGCCCTGCCCCTGCTTGGGGCCGCCCTTGGCGCCGCCGCGCGCGGAGGCACCGCGCCCGGACTTCGGTCCGTCGTGGGTACCGCCGGGGCCCACGTCGTAGCGGCGCTCCTCGGGGCGGGGGTTCTTCGGCCGGCCGCCCTGCTTGTCGTCGCGGTCGTTCCCGGCACCGCGGTAGTTACCGCGACCGCCGGTACTCCCCCCGCGACCACCGCTGCTCCCGCCGCGGCCGCCGCTGTTGCCACCACGGCTCCCGCCGTTGTTTCCGCTGCTGTTCCTGCCGCTGCTGCTTCGCATCAAGTTTCCGTCTGGTTGTCGTCTGCGTCCTCGGGATCCGGGGCGTCCGGATCGAACGACGGTACGGCTTCCTGGGTCTCGGCCTCGATCGCCTCCGCCTCCGGGAGGAAGGGCGCGAGTTCCGGGAGCTCGTCCAGACCGCGCAGGCCCATCCGCTCCAGGAAGTAGTTCGTCGTCACGTACAGGATCGCACCTGTTTCGGGTTCCGTGCCCGCCTCTGCCACCAGACCCCGCTGGAGAAGGGTGCGCATCACACCGTCGCAGTTCACTCCGCGCACCGCGGAGACCCGGCTGCGGCTGACCGGCTGGCGGTAGGCCACCACCGCCAGAGTCTCCAGTGCGGCCTGGGTGAGCCGGGCCTGCTGCCCGTCCAGGACGAACCGCTCCACGGCCGGGGCGTACGCGGCCCGGGTGTAGAACCGCCACCCGTTCGCGACATGCCGCAGCTCGAAGCCGCGCCCCTGAGCGGCGTACTCGCCCGCCAGCTCCCTGAGCGCCCTGGTGATCTGCCGCTTGGGCCGCTCCAGGATCTTGGCCAGGTGCTCCTCGGTCGCGGGCTCGTCGACGACCATCAGGACGGCTTCTAGTGCCGGCTTCAGATCGAGGTCGGCGACGCTCGGCGACCCTGCCGGGGCCTCGATGGTGTCCTCGCTCACGCCTTGTCCTCCTTGGGCGGCTCGGGCGGTCGGTCGAACTCGTCGGTCACCGTCGGCTCGGCCTCTCCCTCACCGCCGGTCCACCGCACGATCAGCTCCCCGAGCGCGGTCTCCTGGTCCAGGGCCACGGCCTTCTCCCGGTACAGCTCCAGCAGTGCGAGAAACCGCGCTACGACGGTCAGGGTGCCGTCGGCATCCTCCACCAGCAGCCGGAAGCTGGCCTCGCCGAGCTCTCTGAGCCGTGCGACCACGATCCCCGCCTGCTCCTGGACGCTCACCAGGGGCGCGTGGATGTGGTCGACGTACACCTGCGGCTTGGGCTTGGGCTGCATCGCCTTCACGGCGAGCCTCGCGAACCCCTCGGGCCCGATGCTGATGACGACCTCGGGCAGCAGGTCGGCGTGGTGCGGTTCGAGTCCGACGGTACGGGGGTAGCGCCGGGCCTCCTCGTCGAGCCGCCGGTTGAAGATGTCGGCGATCTGCTTGTAGGCGCGGTACTGGAGCAGCCGCGCGAAGAGCAGATCCCGGGCTTCCAGGAGCGCCAGGTCGGCCTCGTCCTCCACCTGCGCGGCGGGCAGCAGCCGAGCCGCCTTGAGGTCGAGGAGGGTGGCGGCCACGACCAGGAACTCGGTCGTCTCGTCGAGGTCCCAGTCCGGTCCCATGGCCCGGATGTACACCATGAACTCGTCGGTGACCTTGGAGAGCGCGACCTCGGTGACGTCCAGCTTGTGCTTGGAGATCAGCTGGAGGAGCAGGTCGAAGGGGCCCTCGAAGTTGGCGAGCCGGACCTTGAAGACACCGTCGGAGGCCTCGTCCCGCTCGCCGGTCCCGGCCGGAGCCTCGGCCTCGGCGACCGGCTCGCGGTCCACCCCAGCCGACTCGCCATACGCCCGGACCGGCTCGCTGCCCACCTCAGCCGACTCGCTGCCCGCCCCGACCGGCTCGCTGTCCGCCCCGACCGGTGCGGCGACCGGATCGGCCCCGGGCCCCCGGCCGAGCACACGCCGACGGCCGGTGGAGCCGCCGGGTACGGGAACGTCGTTCGAGGTCATAGCCCCCGCAGGCTACCGCTACCGCCCACGCAGCCGGCGAACAAGGATGCTCGCGTCCCCGCGGGACTCCAGATCCGCCAGCACCACGGCGACCGCCTCGCGCACGATCCGCCCGCGGTCCACCGCCAGCCCGTGCTCACCCCGGAGCACCAGACGGGCGTGCTCCAGATCCATGAGTTCCTCGGCCGACACGTACACGGTGATCTTCTCGTCGTGCCGCTCGCGCCCACTGGGCCGCCGAGCCGGTGACCGGCCGCGCTTGCCGCGCGGCTGCGCACCGCCGACGGCCTGGGCAGAACCTTCCTGCGCCTCCTGACGTCGCGCGGTGCGCTCCGCGGCGGCCGCCCGGAGACGGGACTCGCCCGCCTCCGCCGACTCGGCGTCGACCGCCACGTGCTCGGCCCCGTCGCCGTCCCCGCCCTGTGCGGGCACGGACTGCGGCGCGTCCTCGGCCACCTCGGGCTCCCCCGCGGGGGCCGGTACCCTGGCCTCGCCGTTGGCCCCCCGCCGGGGAGTGGACGCCTGGAGCGCCATTCCCCCTGTCGTACGGAACAGTTCGTCGGCCCCCGGCAGACTCACTCGGCGTGACACCGGGCGAGCACCTCCCTGGCGAGCTGGCGATAGGCGGCGGCACCGACGGAGTTGGAGGCGTACGTGGTGATCGGCTCACCGGCGACCGTGGTCTCCGGGAAGCGGACCGTGCGCCCGATGACCGTGTGGTAGACGTGGTCGTCGAACGCCTCGACCACGCGGGCCAGCACCTCACGGCTGTGCACGGTGCGCGAGTCGTACATCGTGGCGAGGATCCCGTCGAGCTCCAGCTCCGGGTTGAGCCGTTCCTGGACCTTCTCGATGGTCTCCGTCAGCAGTGCGACACCACGCAGGGCGAAGAACTCGCACTCCAGAGGAACTATCACCTTGTGCGCGGCCGTCAGGGCGTTGACCGTGAGCAGGCCGAGCGAGGGCTGACAGTCGATCACGATGTAGTCGTAGTCGGCCATGAGCGGCTTCAGGGCCCGCTGCAATGTCGACTCGCGGGCGACCTCGGAGACCAGTTGGACCTCCGCCGCCGACAAGTCGATATTGCTCGGCAGCAGGTCCATGTTGGGGACCGCGGTCTTCAGCAGGACCTCGTCGGCCGCCATGCCCCGCTCCATGAGCAGGTTGTAGACCGTGAGGTCGAGCTCCATCGGGTTGACACCGAGACCCACCGACAGCGCGCCCTGCGGGTCGAAGTCCACGAGCAGCACGCGCCGGCCGTACTCCGCGAGCGCGGCACCCAGGTTGATGGTCGACGTGGTCTTGCCCACGCCGCCCTTCTGGTTGCACATCGCGATGATCTTCGCGGGGCCGTGGTCGGTCAGCGGGCCCGGGATCGGGAAGTACGGCAGCGGACGTCCGGTCGGACCCACCCGCTCACGGCGCTGGCGGGCAGCGTCGGGCGCGAGCGTGGCCGCGTACTCCGGATCGGGCTCGTACTCGGCGTCGGGGTCGTAGAAGTGCCCCTCGGGCAGTTCGTCGTAGTCGGCGAAGTGGTTGTGGGGCGCGCCACTTCCGTCGCCGGCCATGGCGTTCACGTGATGGCCATCCATGCTCTGGTGTGCTGTCCGCACGGTGCGCGGACTCTGGTGGGCTGCGAAGGTGCGCACCGCGACGGAGCCGACAGCCTCGAACCCTGCGGGGCTCTGGGCCCCGGCAGGCATTCCTGGTTGACCACCCCCGGGAGAAAATGTCGACTCATTCACAAGTCGTCTTACCTCCTTGGTGACCAGGAAACTTCTAGACAAGGTCAGCGTGGCACCATGCCGACGGTTGGCGACTCTATGGCGTGTCGGGTGTTCACAGCAACACAATCCGCCGGACCCGGCAGGATGTGTCGGCAATGAAACATCCCGCTGTCAAGGGCGTACGGCAGTCGCACGGCAGGTTTCGCCGGTGTACGAATCGGTTCAAGGGTTACGTTCGAGGCGAGTTGACCGAGAGTCGCAAAGTGACCATACACACATCCGGCCGGACCTTGTGGGGCAAGGTCCGGCCGCATGTGCCTCGTTGACGCGCCTTGTTGACGTATCGCCTTTACGAAAAGGTGACTTAGCTATCGGCCCAGGTCACGGACTCAGCCGAGCAGCGTCTCGAGCTCGGTGTGCTCCAGGCCGTGCGCCTCCGCGACCTCCCGGTAAGCGACCTTGCCGTCATGGGTGTTGAGGCCCTTCGCCAGGGCGGGATCGCGGCGCAGCGCCTCGACCCAGCCCCGGTTCGCGAGTTCGACGATGTAGGGCAGCGTCGCGTTGGTGAGCGCGTAGGTGGAGGTGTTGGGCACCGCGCCCGGCATGTTGGCGACGCAGTAGAAGACCGAGTTGTGCACCTGGAAGGTCGGCTCGGCGTGGGTGGTCGGCCGGGAGTCCTCGAAGCAGCCGCCCTGGTCGATCGCGATGTCGACAAGGACACTTCCGGGCTTCATCCGGGAGACGAGCTCGTTGGTGACCAGCTTCGGGGCCTTGGCGCCCGGGATGAGCACCGCGCCGATGACGAGGTCGGCGTCCAGGACGGCCTTCTCCAGCTCGAAGGCGTTGGACATGATCGCCCGGACCTTGGTGCCGAAGACCTTGTCGGCCTCGCGCAGCTTGTTGATGTCGCGGTCGAGCAGCGTGACGTGGAAGCCCATGCCGACGGCGATCTGGGTGGCGTTCCAGCCGGAGACACCGCCGCCGATGACGACGGCCCGCGCGGGCTGGGTGCCGGGGACGCCGCCGGGCAGGACACCGCGGCCACCGACCGAGCGCATGAGGTGGTAGGCGCCGACCTGCGGGGCGAGCCGGCCCGCGACCTCGGACATCGGGGCGAGCAGCGGGAGCGCCCGGGACGGCAGCTCGACGGTCTCGTAGGCGATCGCGGTGGTGCCGGACTCGATGAGCGCGTCGGTGCACTCCTTGGAGGCGGCCAGGTGCAGGTAGGTGAAGAGCGTCTGGTCCTTGCGCAGGCGGTGGTACTCCTCGGCGACCGGCTCCTTGACCTTCAGCAGCAGGTCGGCGGTGGCCCACACCTCGTCGGCGGCGTCCAGGATCCGGGCGCCCTCGGCGACGTACTCCTCGTCCGGGATGGAGGAGCCGACGCCGGCGCCGCGCTCGATGACGACCTGGTGGCCGTGGCGCACCAGCTCGTGCACACCGGCGGGGGTGATGGCCACCCGGAACTCGTTGTTCTTGACCTCGCGGGGGATGCCGACCTTCACGTGGATCACGGTCCTTGGCTCAGAGTGTGTGGGGCAATACAACACATACCCGGGCATGCGTGAGCACACCAGGAGACACCGCAGGAGAAGGTGCGGCAGAGCCAGTCTAATGAAGGTGTTCCCGCTGTCTAGCCTTTCATTGCATCAATCTTCTGCGGATGTACTACGGATTTCGCAGGCGTCAGCGTCTTGTTTCGGCTCCTCGACCTGCTCAGAGCCGGATTCCTCCTGGGAAAGCTCCTCGTCCAGCAGCCGCTCGGCGGCGCCGCGGTGCAGCTGGGCGGCCGCGGGATCGCCGAGGCGGTCCAGCGTGTCCGCGAGCCGCAGCTGGAGCGCGGCCTGCAGCCGGACGTCCTCGGCGCGCCGCGCCCACTCAACGGCCTCCTGGCAGGTGCGCAGCGACTCCTCGGGGTGCCCGGCGTACTCCTGGACCCGGGCGAGTTCGCTCAACGCCCGTGCGTGGGCCGCGACATCGCCCTCCTTGCGGTGCCCGGCGAGCGCGGCCCGCCAGTTCCTGACCGCCTCGCCGTAGCGGCCCGCGTAGGTGTGCGCGGTGGCGATACGGCCGTACAGCCGGGCGGCCTCCGCTCGCTCGTCGCGGGCCAGCCGCTGGGCGAGGGCCCGGCCGAACCAGTCGGCGGCCCGGTCGTAGTCCCCGAGCTCCAGATGCGCGCCGCCTACGGATTCCATCGCGCGGCCGGTCGCATACGGGTCGTTCGCCTCCCGTCCGGCGTCCAGGGCCGCCCGATAGCGCGCCAGTGCCTCCCGGGTGCGGCCGGTCTGGGCGTCCAGGTCGGCGAGGTTCAGCAGGGCGGCGGCCTTCTCGCGGGGCAGGGCGCGCCGCTCGGCCACATCCAGGACGAGGCCGTGGATGCCGTAGAGGTCGGGAGCGGCGGCCTTCATGCCGAAGTGGGCCACCATCGCGCGCACGAGCTGCGACATCAGGCGCCGGGCCAGGGTGTCCAGCTCCCCGTCGGCGACCGCGAGGCGGGCCGCGGCGAGCAGGGCCGGCCGGCGGATGCGCAGCCAGTCCTCGGCGGCCCGGGGGTTCGGGAAGCGCACCGAGTTCGGCATGCCCTGGAGCTTCTCGCGGGCGTCGGGACTGGCGGTCTCGGTGATCGTGCGGGAGGACTGCAGCAGCCGTACGGTCCGCTCCAGCATGCGGGCACGGGCCAGCTGGAGCTCGGCCGGGCGGTCCTGGGTGTCGGCAAGTGCCCTGAGCAGGGGGTACAGACAGCCGGGGACCTCGTACTGCGGCAGCGGTGAGTCCACGGCGTGCAGCAGACCGAGCCCGACGAAGTCGTCCAGGGTGGAGCGGGCGCCGCTCACCGAGCAGCCGGCGAGCGCGGAGGCGGTGTGCGGGTCGATGAGGCCGGCCGGGGCGAGGGAGAGCAGTCGCAGGGTCCTGGCGGCAGCGGCGGGCAGGGACGCGTAGACGAGCTTGAAGACCCGGCTGAGCGGACTCCCCTCGTCACTCTCCGTGTGCAGATGCTTGGCCAGATCGGCGACGGCCGCCTTGGGGCGGGCGGCGAGCCAGCCCCCGGCCAGCATCAGCGCGGCGGGGTGTCCCTGGCACTCCTCGACGAGCCCCTCGGCGGCACGGGGGTCGACGGTGATGCGGACCGACCCGGTGTGCCGGGACAGCAGATCCAGCGCGGACTTGGTGTCGAGCCCGCCGAGGGTGCACGGACGGACGTCCGCGATCCCGGTCAGTGGACCTCCTGACACGGCCACGACCAGGCACTCCGGGGTATCCGGAAGCAGGGCGTCCACGTGCTCCGCGGTCATCGCGTCGTCGAGCAGAACCAGCGCGCGGCGGTCGGCGAGGGCCTCGCGCAGCACCGCCGTGAGGTCGTCCTCGGCGGCTCCGGCGGGTGCCGCCACGCCGAGCGCGGTGAGCAGTTCCCGGGCGGCGTTCGCGATCGGTACGGGGGTGCCGTCGGGCTCGCTCAGCCGGGCGCGCAGCACCCCGTCGTAACGGTCAGCGACCGCCCGGACAAGTTCCTCGGCGAGTGCGGTACGGCCGGACCCGGGGCGCCCCGCGATGAGCAGCACGCGCGCGCGGGGTGCCTTCCTGCCCGAGAGCGTGTCGAGTCCCGCCCGTTCGATGTCGGCGCACAGTTCCTTCAACTCCCGCGTCCGCCCCAGGAACCGGCCCTCGCCGGACAGCCGTACGCCGCCTGCGTCCACCGCCTGATCCGTCACGGGCCACACTCCCGTCCCACGCACACGCAAAGCCCGCCGGTGACCCCGGTTCGGGCACCAAAAGCCTAGTTCACGCTGTGCAACGTTCCTGGCGGAGCGCGGCGGTGGGGGCCCGGGAGTCCCCCGATCGGATCAACGGATCATAGGAACTACGGCACCGCAGTACCGATAGGGGCGCGGGGAACTGCGCGACCAGCCACGTCGGACCCGCATCCCGCGACGATCCGACACAACTACGGCGCTACCCGCATCGGCTCAGCTCTCGAACGGCCGCGCGGGCCACTCCGCCTCAGCCGACCTCAACCCGTCCAACCCACCGGAGGCCCGCGCCGCAACCAACGAAAGCACCCCCACCGCCAGGCAGGTGTTGTGCAACTCCCCCGCCAGCACCCCCCGCACAAGCTCGGGCACGGCCACGCGCGCGTACTCCAGGTCGATCTCCTCGTGCTCGACCTCGAAGCGCTCACCGTCCGCCTCGGAGAGCCCCCGCGCCAGGAAGATCCGGATCGCCTCGTCGCAGCCCCCCGGCGAGGTGTAGACATCCGTCAGCACCCGCCAGTCCTCCGCCTTGACGTGCGCCTCCTCGTACAGCTCGCGCTGGGCCGCGTGCAGCGGATTCTCACCGGGCACGTCCAGCAGCCCGGCCGGGATCTCCCACAGCTTCTGCCGTACGGGATGCCGGTACTGGCGGATGAGCAGGACCCGGTCCTCGTCGTCGAGGGCGAGGACGCCCACGGAACCCGGGTGGACCTGGTAGTCGCGGCCGACCACGGACCCGTCGGGCATGACCACCTCGTCCGTGCGGACGGAGGTCTTGTTGCCCACGAAGGGGGTTTTCGTCGCCCGGATCTCCCACTCTTCCGGGGTGTCCTTGATCGTCATGCCCTGTCCTTCCCCACCTGCGCAAAAGAAGCCGGGACGCCCGCCCTTTGAATGCGTGCGCCCCGGCCACCGTACAACTGTCGTGCTACTTGGAACTCTGCCGCTCCACCGCCGCCTTCACCAGGCCGGCGAAGAGCGGGTGCGGCCTGGTCGGACGCGAGCGCAGCTCCGGGTGGGCCTGCGTGGCGACCAGGTACGGGTGGACGTCGCGCGGGTACTCGACGTACTCGACGAGCTTGCCGTCCGGCGAGGTGCCGGAAAACAGGATGCCCGCCTTCTTCTCGAGCTCCGCGCGGTAGGCGTTGTTCACCTCGTAACGGTGCCGGTGCCGCTCCTCGACGTACTCCTTGCCGTCGTACACCTCACGGACGATGGAGCCCTCGGCGAGCTTGGCCGGGTACATGCCGAGCCGCATGGTGCCGCCCATGTCGCCCTCACCGGCGACGATGTCGAGCTGCTCGGCCATGGTGGAGATGACCGGGTGGCCGGTGGCCGAGTCGAACTCGGTGGAGTTGGCGTCCGGGATGTCGGCGAGGTTGCGCGCGGCCTCGATCACGATGCACTGCAGGCCCAGGCACAGGCCCAGCAGCGGGATCCTGTTCTCGCGGGCGTACTTGATCGCGCCCACCTTGCCGAGCACACCCCGGTCGCCGAAGCCGCCCGGGATGCAGATGCCGTCGACGTCCTCGAGCTGCGCCTTGGCGCCGGCCGGGGTCTTGCAGTCGTCGGAGGTGACCCACTTGATCTTGACGCGGGCCTTGTTGGCGAAGCCGCCCGCGCGCAGCGCCTCGGTGACCGAGAGGTAGGCGTCGGGCAGGTCGATGTACTTGCCGACCAGGGCGAGGGTGATCTCGTGGTCGGGGTTGTGGACGCGGTCGAGCAGGTCGTCCCAGGTCGTCCAGTCCACGTCCCGGAACGGCAGGTCCAGCTTGCGGACGACATAGGCGTCCAGGCCCTCGCCGTGCACGGTCTTCGGGATGTCGTAGATGGAACGGGCGTCGGGGCAGGCCACCACGGCGGCCTCGTCGACGTCGCACATCAGCGAGATCTTGCGCTTGATCGCGGTCGGCACCTCGCGGTCGCAGCGAAGCACGATGGCGTCCGGCTGGATACCGATGTTGCGCAGGGCCGCAACCGAGTGCTGGGTCGGCTTCGTCTTCAGCTCTCCCGACGGGCCGATGTACGGCAGGAGGGAAATGTGGACGACGAAGACGTTGTCACGGCCGACCTCGTGACGGACCTGGCGGACCGTCTCCAGGAACGGCAGCGACTCGATGTCGCCGACGGTCCCGCCGACCTCGGTGATGACTACATCGACCTCGTCGGTCGCCATACGCCGGATGCGGTGCTTGATCTCGTTGGTGATGTGCGGGATGACCTGCACGGTGTCGCCCAGGTACTCACCGCGCCGCTCCTTGGCGATCACCGTGTTGTAGACCTGGCCGGTGGTGACGTTGGCGGAGCCGTCGAGGTCACGGTCGAGGAAGCGCTCGTAGTGGCCGATGTCCAGGTCGGTCTCGGCGCCGTCGTTGGTGACGAACACCTCACCGTGCTGGAAGGGGTTCATCGTGCCCGGGTCGACGTTGAGGTACGGGTCGAGCTTCTGCATCACGACGCGCAGGCCCCGCGCCTTGAGCAGCATGCCGAGGCTGGAGGCCGTCAGTCCCTTGCCGAGCGAGGAGGCGACACCCCCAGTGACGAAGATGTGCTTGGTCGTCGTGGCTGTGCTGTTTCGAAAAGCAGCGGTCATGGCCAAGAGGGGGCTCCCGTGGTCGCGATCTGGAGGTGCGGTTCGGGGGTCAGGCGCCCACCGGTCCACGGGCTACCAGGGTATCAGCGCCTCGGGGAGATGGCTTCCGGCCACGCTCCGCGCACAGTCCGACACGGACCCGCACCACCACACCTGTTTCTCACCCGTTGCTCACCCGTTCGGCCCAGCCGCGTTGCCCGGAGCGGCACACAGATCATCTACGTGCGTCGTATCCTGCTCGGACACTCACTGCCGAGCCCGGCCGGAAACGCGGGACCACCCCCACCCGTAGGACCCGGAACAACGAGCGCTCGTCAGTTCGTTGAGCAACAGTTGTCGTTTTGCCTCACAAGCAGCAGGACTGTTTTGCTTCACCGCTCAACGACGCATTACAACGACCCCCTTGACCGCACCAAGCGACAGCCCCCTCTTTCCTTGAGGGGGTGACGTGGCCGTTCGACTGGAGTTGCACGTGGCCGGGCGCATCGAAGACTACGCACTCATCGGAGACATGCAGACCGCAGCCCTGGTCTGCCGGGACGGCACGGTGGACTGGCTGTGCCTGCCCCGCTTCGACTCGCATGCCATCTTCGCCGGCCTGCTGGGCACCGAGGAACACGGCTTCTGGCGCCTCGGCCCCGCCCACGCGGCGGACGCCGAGCCCCCCACCGCGGCCCGGCGCACCTACCGGGGCGACTCCCTGATCCTGGAATCGGAGTGGGACACCTCACGCGGCACGGTCCGGGTGACCGATTTCATGCCCCCGCGTGACGGCGCTCCCCAGCTCATCCGGATCGTGGAGGGCGTCTCGGGCCGCGTGCCCATGCGCTCGGCCCTGCGGATGCGTTTCTCGTACGGCCGCGTGGTCCCGTGGGTCCACAAGCACGAGGGGCGCACGGTCGCCGTGGCGGGCCCGGACTCGGTGTGGTTCGACACCGACTGCGAGACGTACGGCAAGTCCCTGACGACGTACTCGGACTTCACGGTCGCCCCGGGTGACCGGATCGCCTTCACCATCTCCTGGGAGCCCTCGCACAAGCAGCCGCCACCGCTGCCCGAGCCGGAGCAGTCGCTGGAGGCCACCGAGGACTTCTGGCGCGAGTGGGTCGAGCACTGCACGTACCACGGCCCCTACCGCGAGGCCGTGATCCGCTCGCTGATCACCCTCAAGGCGCTGACGTACGCCCCCACCGGCGGCATCGTGGCGGCCCCGACGACCTCCCTCCCGGAGGACATCGGCGGCGTCCGCAACTGGGACTACCGCTACACCTGGCTGCGCGACGCGGCCATCACCCTCTCCTCGCTGCTGCGCACCGGCTACCGCGAGGAGGCCCGCGCCTGGCGTGAGTGGCTCCTGCGGGCCGTCGCCGGCGACCCCGAGAACCTGCAGATCATGTACGGCATCGCGGGCGAGCGGGAACTGGGCGAGGCCGAGCTGGACTGGCTGCCGGGATACGAGAACTCCGGCCCCGTCCGGGTCGGCAACGGCGCCGCGCACCAGCTCCAGCTCGACGTGTACGGCGAGGTCACCGAGGCCCTGCACCTGGCCCACATGACGGGCCTGTCCCGCAACGACTACGCCTCCCTGCTCCAGCTCAAGCTGATCCGCTACCTGGAGCAGCACTGGGACGAGCCCGACGAGGGCATCTGGGAGGTGCGCGGCCCGCGCCGCCACTTCGTGCACTCCAAGGTGATGGCCTGGGTCGCCGTGGACCGCACCATCAAGCTCATCGAGTCCGGAGACGCGGACGGCCCGCTGGAGAAGTGGCGCGAGCTGCGCGACGACATCCACCGGGACGTGTGCGAGAAGGGCTACGACAAGGAGCGCAACACCTTCACGCAGTCCTACGGCTCGAAGGAGCTGGACGCGAGTCTGCTGCTGATCCCGCAGATGGGCTTTCTGCCGCCGGACGACAAGCGCGTGATCGGCACCATCGAGGCGATCCAGCGCGAGCTGTCCACACCGGACGGCTTCATCCTGCGCTACCCGACCTCCAGCGGCGAGGAGAACGTCGACGGCCTCCCCGGCGACGAAGGGGCCTTCCTGGCCTGTTCGTTCTGGATGGCGGACGACCTCGCGATGATCGGCCGCGTGGACGAGGCCCGCAAGCTCTTCGAGAAGCTGCTGTCCCTGCGCAACGACCTCGGTCTGCTCGCCGAGGAGTGGGACCCGCGTCTCAAGCGCCAGGTCGGCAACTTCCCGCAGGCCTTCAGCCACGTCCCGCTCATCGACACGGCCCTGCGCCTGACGGCGTCGGGGGCGTACGGCGGCTGATCCCGCCGAGTTCTTACGAGGCCGTGACGGCCTGCGGCCGAACAGGACCGCGGGCCGCTGCCCGCCTAGGCTGGGACCCATCAGCCCCTGCACGAAAGGGGGCGCCTCATGGCTTCCCCGTCGAAGGCGGGCGCGGCTCTCGCCGCGCTGCGCGAGGATCTCACCGGCGACGTGTTCATCCCGGACGATCCGGGCTACGACGAGGCCCGGACCGTCTTCAACGCGATGATCGACCGCAGGCCCGCGGTGATCGCGCAGTGCGTGGACGAGGACGACGTCGCACGGGCCGTGCGCTTCGGCCGTGACCTGGACCTGCCGATCGCGGTGCGCGGCGGCGGGCACAGCGTGGCGGGCATGGCGGTCAACGACGGTGGTCTGGTCGTCGATCTGCGCCACATGCGCGCGGCCGTCGTCAATCCCGCGGACCGGGCGGCCCGGGTCGCGGGTGGCGCCACGATGAGCGACCTGGACCGCGCCTGCCAGCCGCACGGCCTCGCCACCACCGGCGGCCGGGCCTCGACCACCGGGGTCGGCGGCTTCGTCCTGGGCGGCGGCTCCGGCTGGCTGGACCGCTGGTGCGGGCTGGCCGTCGACAACTTGCTCGGCGTCGACCTGGTCACCGCGGACGGCGAGCGCGTCCACGCGAGCGCCGACGAGCACCCGGACCTGTTCTGGGCCCTGCACGGCGGCGGCGGCAACTTCGGCATCGCGACCGCGCTGACGCTGAAGCTGCACGAACTGCCCGAATTCTCCATCGCCCTGCTGCTGTACCTCCCGGAGTTCGGCCCCGAGGTCACGCGCACCTTCCGCGACGTCATCGCGGCAGGTCCGGACGAGGCATCGGGCGGCGTGCTCTACTTCACCGGGCCGCCCGAGGAGTTCGTACCGCCGCACCTGGTCGGCACCCTCCTGTGCGGCGCTCTGCTGACGTACGCCGGCGGGGAGGCGGAGCTGCGCAAGACGGCCGAGCCGCTGCTGGCACTGCCGCACGTGACGGAGATCGTCGGGGCGATGCCGTACGCCGATGTCCAGTGCATGATCGACGATCCGCCCGGGATGCGGAACTACTGGTCGGCGGAGTACCTCACCGGCGCGCCGGACGACTTCGTGGACGCGTTCTGCGCCCGCGCGGACGCCCTGCCGGTGCCGACCGGCACCCAGCACGTCCTCTTCCCGCTCGGTGGGGCGATCGCCGACGGGCCACGCGAATTCCCGGTGCCGTACCGGGACGCGCAGTGGGTCGTGCATCCCTTCGGGATCTGGGAGGAACCGACGGACGACGAGCGCTGCGTCCAGTGGGTCCGGGACGTACGCACCGAGGTCCAGCCGTGGAGCACCGGCGCGGTCTACCTCAACTTCATCGGCGACGAGGGCGCGGACCGGGTGGTGGCCGGTGTCGGCACCGAGAACACCCGGCGGTTGTCCGAGGTGAAGGGCCGGTACGACCCGGACAATGTGTTCCGCTTCAACCACAACATCACGCCGGCCTGAGCGCCGTCAGGGTGCGTTCGCCTCCCGGGTCCCCCGCCGTCGCCGGTACCAGAGCGATCTCGTCGAGCCCGGCCTCGGCATAGGCGTCGATACGTGCCCGTACGGCGTCCAGGTCGCCCACCAGCCCCACCGTGCCCGCGGCCGCGTCCGGCAGCGCCCGCACCAGGGTCTCCCGGTCCGCCCCGCTCGCGGCGAGCTCCACCGCGTCCCCGAAGCCCGCCTCGGCGAAGACCTCGCGGTAGCCCGGCACGGTCAGGTATCCGGCGAGGCTGCCCAGCACCTGCGCGAGCGAGAGCGGGTCGGGGTCGACGGCCGCGGGCAGCCAAGCGGCGAGCGAGGGCGGCGTACGGCCCGCCTCCCGGGCCGCCGCGTCCAGCTCCGCGCGCAAGGCCCGCACCTGCTCCGGGGAGACCACGTCCAGCAGCATGCGGTCGGCGTGCGCGGCGGCCGTGGCGATCGCGCGGGGCCCGAACGCGGCCACCGTGAGGGGCCCGCCGGGCGGCGGCAGACGGCGACGGAAGGGGCTGCCGGGCACGACCGGTTCGCCCGGAGAGGTGTGCAGGAGCCGTCGTAGGGCTGCCGCCTGCTCCTCCAGTACGGCGGCGGGCCGTGCCCGGGGCCGGTCGTGCACGCCCTCGACAACCCGCTTGCTGGACGTGCCCAGCGCCACCCCGATCGGGCGGCCGACGAGGGCCGCGACCGAGGCGGCACCCCGGGCCGAGGTGTACGCGTCGCGCACCGACACCGGGACCGGCCCCGCGGTCAGCGCGACCCGCTCGGTGGCACGGCCGATCGCGGTGGCGAGGACGAAGGAGTCCCACGTCGGGCCCTCCCCCGCCCACACCTCCCGGTACCCGAGCCGGTCGGCGGCCACCGCCACCCGTACCGGCTCCTCGATCGCGCTGTCGTCCTCCCGTGCCGCGGCCACCACGCTGAAGTCCATGCACCGGCCGCTACCCCGGGACCGCACCGGGCACGCCTCGGGTAGCGTCCGGCTCATGGACAGCGGCACGAACAGCGGTTTCGACACCCACGGCGCCGGGATCACCGTGCAGCGCGCGCTGGAGCTGCCCGGTCTGCGCAGCGGGCTCCCGGAGATCCTCGCGGGCGCGGACCGGCTCACCCGGACCGTGCGCTGGGTGCACGCGGGCGAGGTCCCGAACATCGCCTCCCTGCTCAAGGGCGGGGAGCTGCTGCTGACCACCGGCTACGGGCTCGGCACCCGCCCGGCCGACCAGCGCGCGTTCGTGCGCACCCTGGCCGAGCGCGGGATCGCCGCCCTGGTCGTGGAACTCGGCCCGCGCTTCACCCGGCTGCCCGCCGCCCTCGTCGACACGGCCCGCGCGACCGGCCTTCCGCTCGTCCAGCTGCACCGCGAGGTGCCGTTCGTGGCGGTCACCGAGGAGATCCACACCGAGATCGTCAACGGCCACTACGCGCTGCTCCAGCGGGCCGAGGAGGTGCACCGCCGCTGTACCGAGGCCCTGCTGGGCGGCGGCGGTGTCCCGCAGGTCCTCGGCATCCTGGCCGGCTTCAGCGGCAACCCGGTCTTCCTGGAGACGACGGACGGACAGCTCCTGTACGCCGCCGGCGAGGGCCCCGAGGGCGCCGACCCGCTCCAGGTGTGGGAGGGGCTGCGCGGGCAGCACAAGGACACCCCGCCGTCCGGCTCGGCTCTCGTGGACGTCCCCGGGGGCGGCCCCGGCGCGGGTTCGGTACGGGCCCGGCTGGTCCTGCTTCCCGTACGGGCCCCACTGGCCCCCGTGCACCGCATGGCGGCCGAACGCGCGGCGGGCATCCTGGCCGTCGTCCTGATGCAGGCCCGCCAGGAGGAGGAGCTGGCGGCACGCGGTCGCGGCGACTTCCTCACCGACCTCGCCGAGGGACGCATCACCGCCGAGGACGCGCCCGCGCAGGCGCGCGTGCTGGGCTTCCGGCCGGGCAGCGGCCCGCTGCTGCCCGTGGTCATGCACCTCGGCTCCTCGGGCGGCGGTTGGGCGGTACTGGCGCGGGCGGTCTCCGAGGAGCTGGCCGCGCTCGGAGTGCCCGTCCTGCTGGGCGTACGGCCCGTCGAGGGCCGCGTGCTCGTCCTGCTCGGTCTGCGCTCGGAGTCGGAGCGGCCGACGGTCGCGGACCGGGTCGCGGCGGCCCTGCGGGCGGGTGTGGAGCGGGCCGGGATGCGACGGCCCGGTGTCCAGCCGCCGGTCGTGGTGGTCGCGGCCGCCGGTGGCTGGGCGGCGGCCTCGGCGGGCCTGCGGCACGCGGCGGAGACGGCGACGGCGGCGCAGGGCCTGTCGGACCGGCCCTGGTACGACGCCCGCCGCCTCGACATCGACCTGCTGCTGTGGCGGCTGCGCGACCACCCGGACCTCGCCGCCTTCGTGGACCGCGCCATCGGCCCGCTGCGCGCCCACGACGACCGCTCCAAGCCGCCACTGCTGCCGACCCTGGAGACCTATCTGGCGCACGCGGGCCGCAAGGCGGAGACGGCCCGCGAACTCCACCTCAACCGGCAGACCCTCTACAACCGCCTCGCCCGCATCGGCGAGTTGCTGGGCACGGACCTCGACGATCCCCAGACGGTACTGGCGTTGAGCCTGGCGCTGCGGGCGCGTCGGCACGTGCCCTAGATGAGCGGTCGGGGCTGGGTCAACTCGTCGTAGACGCTGAGCACTTGCGCCACGGTCTCGTCCTCCGTGGGCCAGGTGGCCGCCTGCCGAACCCCCCGTTCCCTCAAGAGGTCCCGGCGCTCGGGATCGCCGAGCAGCCTGACGACGGCCTCGGCGAGGGCCTCCGGGTCTCCGTAGGGGACGAGTTCGGCCGCGTCGCCGACGAGTTCGGGGATACCGCCGACCTCGGTCGCGACGAGCGGCACGCGCGCGTGGAGGGCCTCCTGGGCGAGCACCGAGCGCGCCTCCCAACGGCTGGGCAGGAGCACGAGGTCGGCGGCGGCGAGCAGTTCGGAGACGTCGTCGCGCCGTCCGACCAGCCGAACCGGCAGCCCCTCTTCCTCGATACGGCTCTGCAGGACCGCCCGCAGCGGCCCCTCTCCCGCGACGACGACCAGCGGCACGGGGTCGAGAAGGCGCCACGCGCGTGTGGCGTCCAGCAGCGTCTCAAAACCCTTGTGCCGCTCCAGGGCGCCGACCGCCATCAGCAACGGCCGTTCGATGGCCCCGAGTTCGGCCCGCACCTTGGGGCGCAGCCGGTCGGGATCCTCCTGTTCCACGACTCCGCGCGGCCCGGGCAGGGCCACGGCGGCGAGCCGTGCGTCCCTGGCACCGGTCCTGCGGGCCCGGTCCACGAGCGCCGAAGTCGACCCGAGCACCACGGAAGCGGCCTTCACGACCCGGCGTTCCAGAAGGCGCACGAAGTGGGCCCGCGCCCCCTCGGCATACGCCCGGTCGTGCCAGGTGACGACGAGTGGGGTCCGTCGCCCGCTGAGCGCGAGCACGGCGCGGAACGAGGCATGCAGCCCGTGCGCGTGCACCAGGTCGGCGTCCGCGCACGCCGCCCGCAGCACGGCCACGGAGGTCGGATCGCTGCTGCGCGGCACGTGCACGTGTTCGGCACCGGCCCCGGAGAAGCCGTAGGAGCGATCCGCCTCGACGGGGGCGCACACCGTGACCCGCACGCCCCGCGCGACGAGCCCCGAGGTCAGGGAGCGCACATGCGCGCTGCTGACGGCATTGCCTCCGCCCAGCACCTGCACGGTGCGCAGCGGCGTCTGGCCGTGCGGTGAGTGGCTGCTCACGGGGGTCACGTGGCCGGGCTCCTGGTTCGGGTCGGGCGGTCACGAGGAAACGTACAGAAGGTGTCGAGCGGAGGGGGTGTACCGCGCGCTTCCTACGCGTGATGGGTTCTCTGCCAAGGATGCCAGGACGCACGGGTGTTCCGTGCATGCGGAGAACGGCGGAGGGCGTGTGCGGCGAGTCGGGGTCACTCACAAGAGTGAGAGCCCCCTTGTCGGACCTGAAGGTGTCCGCACCTGAAGGGGCGCGGGGCTGTGCTGAATTCGCGGCTACCGCCGCGTGGGCGCGAGAAGCCCCACCCGCCCGTTCCCGGCGACGACAGCGGCTCCCAAGGCCGCCCCAGCGCATGCGCCCCCACGTCCCCGATCATCACCCGCTCACCGAGGTCATCCGGCAAAAGTCGACGGCCCGCTCCTTCATGAGCGCCCCCGCGAGCAGCCCAGTGGCCGAGATCCCGAACAACTTGACGGCCCCGCTGGTGACTTCACCGTCCCGCAGGGCAACCCAGATGCGCCCGGAACCCCCGCCGACGGTCCCCCGCGAGGTCGTCGTACGCCCCGCAGAGCCCGATGACGGCGACGGCCACTGCGGCGACGGGCCGGATCCGCCCCGCCCCCAGGGCCGCCGCAAGGGCGGACGCGGGCCCGGTGTACAACTCGACCGTCCGCCCGGCGTAGTTCGTCCGCTCCCATCGCTCCCGGCCGCCCGGCGCCCTGGCGCGCAGGACGGCCGTACCGGCGCGCGTCAGGGCAGCGGTGAGCCCAGCGACGCACCCCTCACGCGTCCGCCCGCGCCGTGGCCAGCAACTCCTCCGCGTGCGCCCGGGCCGTCTCCGAGTCCTCCTGGCCGGCGAGCATCCGGGACAGCTCCCGCACCCGGTCCTCACCCTCCAGCACCTTCACACCGGACCGGGTGACGGACCCGTCGTTGGTCTTCTCGACCAGCAACTGCCGGTCGGCGAAGGCCGCGACCTGGGGCAGGTGGGTCACCACCACGACCTGCGCGGTCTTCGCGAGCCGAGCGAGGCGCCGCCCGATCTCGACCGCCGCCTTGCCGCCGACCCCGGCGTCGACCTCGTCGAAGAGGTACGTCGGCACCGGGTCGGTCCCGGCGAAGACGACCTCGACGGCCAGCATCACGCGCGAGAGCTCACCACCGGACGCGCCCTTCGCGATGGGCCGCGGCGGGGCACCCGGATGCGGGGCGAGCAGCAGCTCGACCTCGTCGACACCGGCCGGCCCGTACGCGACCGCGCGCCCGCCGACCTCCACGCCGTCCGGGTCCTCGGTCTGCCGGATGGCGAAGGACACGCGCGCGTGGGGCATCGCGAGCGAAGCCAGCTCTGCCGTCACCGCCGCCGCAAACCTGTCCGCGGCCTCGGTTCGCGCGTCCGACAAGGCCTGCGCGAGTCCGCCCAGTTCGGCCCTGAGCGCGTCCCGCTCGGCGGTCAGCTCGTCGATCCGCTCGTCGTCGCCGTCGAGCTCGGTGAGCCGCCCGGCGCTCTGCTCGGCCCAGGTCAGGACAGCGGCCACGTCCTCGCCGTACTTCCGCGTGAGCGCGGTGAGCGCGGCCCGCCGCTCCTCGACGGCCGACAGCCGCAGCGGATCGGCGTCCAGGTCGTCGGCGTACCCCGCGAGCTCCCCGGCGACATCGCCCAACAGGATCCCGATCTCCCCGATCCGGTCGGCGAGCGCGGCCAGGGAGGGATCGTAGGACCGTACGGCCTCCAGAGCCCGCTGCGCGCCCGCCACGAGCGTCGCGGCGTCGATGCCCTCCGGGTCCTCGGGGTTCCCCGCGAGGGCGGCGTGTGCGGCTGTCGCGGCCGAGGACAGGGCCTCGGCATGCCCGAGCCGCTCCGCCTCCTCCGCCAGCTCGACGTCCTCACCGGCCCGCGGCTCCACTCCGGCGATCTCGTCGAGCCCGTACCGCAGCATGTCGGCTTCCTGGGCCCGCTCACGCGCGCGCGTGACGATCTCGTCCAGCTCGACGGAGACGGCTCGCAGCCGCCGGTAGGCCTCGGTGTACTTGGCCAACGGCACGGCGACGGCGTCGCCCGCGTACCGGTCGAGCGCCTGGCGCTGCCGGGTCAGCTTGAGCAGCCCCTGCTGATCGGTCTGCCCATGCACGGCGACCAGCTCGTCGGCCAGCTCGGCGAGCACCCCGACCGGCACGGACCGCCCGCCCAGATGCGCCCGGGACCGCCCTTCGGCGGAAACGGTACGGCTGATCAACAGCGCCCCGTCGTCGAGCTCCGCCCCCGCTTCCTCGGCCCGTACGACGACGGAGTCGCCGGCGGACACGGTGATCCGCCCCTCCACGACCGCCTTCTCGGCCCCGATCCGCACGAGCGCCGCGTCCGCCCGCCCACCGAGCAACAGCCCCAGGCTGGTGACCACCATGGTCTTGCCCGCACCCGTCTCACCGGTGACAGCGGTGAACCCGGGCGACAGCTCGACGACAGCGTCATCGATGACTCCGAGCGACCGTATCCGCATCTCTTCCAGCACGGTGAAGACCTTACGAGGTCGGGGCGGGCGAGTGCGAGGTGCCCTTGTCACTCGGGCGAGTGTCAGGCCTTTGGGGGCGCGGGGCTGTATCGATGTGCGGCTCCGCCGCGCGGGCGCGATCAGCCACTGACGGCCGGTGGTCGCGCAACTTCCCGAACCACCCCTGACAGAGCGCTAGTGAGGCGCCCCCCGCCACCCGGAAACCGGCAACGCGAACTTCGCCACAAGCCGATCCGTGAACGACGCATGATGCAGCCGAGCCAGCCGCACCGGCACAGCCCCCCGCCGCACCTCCACCCGCGCCCCCGGCGGCAGCTCAAAGGTCCGCCGCCCGTCACACCACAGCACCCCCGGCGGGATGTGCGGCAACAACTCCACCGCCAACACGGAGTTCGGCGAGGTCACCAACGGCTTCGCGAACAGCGCGTGCGCCGAGATCGGTACCATCAACAGCGCCTCCACCTCGGGCCAGACCACCGGCCCACCCGCCGAGAAGGCGTACGCCGTGGACCCGGTGGGCGTGGACAGCACGATCCCGTCACACCCGAACCCCGTCACCGGCCGCCCGTCGATCTCCAGTACGACCTCGAGGAGCTTCTCGGCGCCCGCCTTCTGCACGGCCGCCTCGTTCAGGGCCCAGTCCGTGTGGACGATGTCCCCGTTCCGGTGAACGACGACATCGACGGTCATTCGCTCCTCGACCTCGTACGACTTGGTCACCACCCGGTCGACGACCTTGTCGAGATCGTCCCGCTCGGCCTCCGCCAGGAAGCCGACACTGCCCAGGTTGACGCCCAGCATCGGCACCCCGGACGCGCGGGCGAACTCGGCGCCGCGCAGCAGCGTCCCGTCACCGCCGAGCACGATGAGCAGCTCGCACCCTTCGAGGCACTGCGGAGTCGCCTCCTTGACGAGCTGCACCTCGGGCGGCAGCGGCAGGTCGGCAGCCTCGTACTCCAGGACGCGCACGCCGATGTCGGAGCGCAGCAGCCCCTTCACGACCAGCTCGGCACTGCGAATGGCCGCGGGCCGCCCGGTGTGGGCGAGCAGGAAAACAGTACGAGCTCGGTTCTGGCTCAACGCGGCCCCTCCGCCACTGCACGGTCGACATCGGCCGGGTCCAGGGCGGGCGCCCCGGCACGCAGCCACAGAAAGTATTCGACATTGCCCGAGGGCCCGGGCAACGGACTGGCCGTGACGCCCTTCACCCCGAGCCCGAGTTCCCCCGCCTTCTCGGCCACTCCCCGCACGGCCTCCGCCCGCAGCTGCGTGCTCCGTACGACTCCCCCGCTGCCCAGCCGTTCCTTCCCCACCTCGAACTGCGGCTTCACCATCATCACCAGATCGGCGTCCGGCTTCACGCACCGCACCAGGGCGGGCAGTACCAGTCCGAGCGGGATGAAGGACAGGTCCCCCACGACAAGATCCACTGGTTCCCCATCAATCGCTTCGAGCGTCAACTCGCGTACGTTCGTACGGTCCTTGACGGTGACGCGTTCATCGCTCTGGAGAGACCACGCGAGTTGGCCGTAGCCGACGTCGACGGCGACCACGTGCGCGACCCCGGCCCGCAGCAGCACATCGGTGAAACCGCCGGTCGAGGCTCCGGCGTCCAGCGCCCGCCGCCCCTCGACCGCCAGCCCCTGCGGCACGAACACCTGAAGCGCGCCCGCCAGCTTGTGCCCGCCCCGGGACACGTAGTCGGGATCGCTGTCGTCGCTCTGCACCACGATCGCGGCCGCGGTCTCCACCTGGGTGGCGGACTTGGTCGCGACGGTCTTGCCGACGGTGACCCGCCCGGCAGCGATCAGCTGGCCGGCATGCTCACGCGAGCGCGCGAGCTTCCGCCGGACCAGCTCCGCGTCCAGCCGACGGCGTGCGACTCCTGCCACGTTCGGTTCAGCTCCTAGTGCCATACGAGGGTGAGGGCGCCCTCTGGTCATACGACGGTGAGGGCGCCGGAGGTCCCGGGCGCGCGTCCAGCGCGGTGAGCGCGTCGCGCAGCCCCCGGTGTACATCCTCGTACACCTCGATATGTCCGTCCGTGGCGAGGTGGTCGGCATCGCCGAGCCGCTCCAGCCACTCGTCCACCTCGGCGTTGCCGGTGGGGGTGCGGGGCACGTTCAGAGGGGCGGGGCCGGCCGGATCGTACTCGGTTTCGGCCGGGCCCTCTGGTGAAGGCTCCGGAACTGCGTCGCTCATGCCCAGACGCTACCTCGAACCGCTGAGGTACCGTCGATCGCGATGGCCACGATCGAGGAGTGCCGCGCCGCACTCGAGAAGCTCTCCGACAACATGGGCAACGCCGAGGGGGATGCCGCCGCGGCGGCGTCCATGGACCGCTCGGTGAGCTGCCGTATCACCGATCTCGACGTCACCTTCGTCGGCCGGATGACGGGCGGCCGGATCGTGGTGCGGGACACCATCCAGGGCCCTCCGAAGGAGAAGGCCCAGATCAGACTCACCATGGCGGGCGACGACCTGGTGGCACTGGTGAACGGCGAGCTGAACTTCGCCAAGGCCTGGGGTTCGGGCCGGGTGAAGCTGGAGGCGGGTCTGCGCGACCTGCTCCAGCTCAGGAAGCTTCTGTAGCGACCACGCGTGCGCGTGCCTTGCGCGCGGCCGGCACCACCAGCGGGGTCCCCGTCTCCGGGTCGTCGATGACCTGGCAGCGCAGCCCGAAGACCTCCTCGACCAGGTCGGCCGTGACGATGTCGTTCGGGGACCCCTCGGCGATGATCTTCCCGCTCTTGAGCGCGATGAGATGCGTGGCGTACCGGGCCGCGTGGTTGAGGTCGTGCAGGACGGCGACCAGGGTGCGGCCCTGCTCCTCGTGCAGTTCGGCGCAGAGGTCCAGGACGTCGATCTGGTGCTGGATGTCGAGGTAGGTCGTCGGCTCGTCCAGGAGCAGCAGCGGCGTCTGCTGGGCGAGCGCCATCGCGATCCACACCCGCTGCCGCTGACCGCCGGACAACTCGTCGACGTACCGCTCGGCGAGTTCCGCGACCCCGGTCTGCCGCATGGACTCCTGTACGACCCGCTCGTCCTCGGCGGACCACTGGCGCAGGATGCCCTGGTGCGGGTAGCGGCCGCGGCCGACCAGGTCGGCGACGGTGATCCCGTCGGGCGCGATCGACGACTGCGGCAGCAGGCCGAGGGTGCGGGCGACCTTCTTCGCCGGCATCGACTGGATGACCTGCCCGTCGAGCAGCACCTTGCCCTGACTGGGCTTGAGCATGCGAGAGAGGGCCCGCAGGAGGGTGGACTTGCCGCACGCGTTCGGGCCGACGATCACCGTGAAGGAGTGGTCGGGGATCTCCACCGACAGCTGCTCGGCGATGACCCGCTGGTCGTAGGCGAGGGTGACGGTGTCGGCGGACAGGCGGTTCACGGTGCTCCTTGTACTCCTTGGGGTGTTCATATCCGGCCCGCCCTGCGCTCGGTGACCAGGAGCCACAGCAGGTAGAGGCCGCCGAGGACTCCGGTGACCACGCCGACGGGCAGTTGGTCCGCGCCGAAGACCTTCTGCGAGACCCAGTCGGCGGTGACCAGGAGGGTGGCGCCCATGCACAGGGACGGCAGCAGGTTGGGGCCGGGCGAGCGGGTGAGGCGGCGGGCCAACTGCGGGGCGGTGAGCGCGACGAAGCTGACCGGTCCGGCCGCCGCGGTGGCGGCGGCGGTGAGCAGGACGGCGGCGACCAGGAGCAGCAGCCGTACGCGCTCGACGCGTACCCCAAGCGCGTTGGAGACGTCGTCGCCCATCTCCATCATCCTGAGGCCGCGTCCGTTGGCGAGGACGAGCGGGACGAGGACGGCGCACAGCCACAGCAGCGGCCACACCTGCGTCCAGTCCCGGCCGCTGAGCGAGCCGGTCATCCACACGACGGCCTGGGCCGCCTCGGTGAGCGTGGACCTGGTCAGCAGGTAGCCGTTGACCGCCGTGACGATCGCGGAGACGCCGATGCCGACCAGGACCAGCCGGTATCCGTGCACCCCCTGCTTCCAGGCGAGCAGATAGATGGCCAGCCCGGTCACGAGCCCGCCCACGAGCGCGCCCAGGGTGATCTGGGTCGCGCTCCCGGAGAACAGCACGATCATCGTGAGCGCCCCGGCCGTGGCCCCCTGACTGAGGCCGAGCACGTCCGGACTGCCCAGCGGGTTGCGGGAGACGGCCTGGAACAGCGCGCCCCCGAGCCCGAGCGAGGCACCCACGAGAAGGCCGACGAGGACCCTGGGAAGCCGCAGCTCGTTGACGATGAACTCCTGCCCGGCGTTACCGTTCCCGAGCAGCGTCTTGAGCACGTCCCCAGCGGGGATCGGGAAGTCGCCGGTGCCGATCAGCACCACGCTCGCGGTGAGCGCGGCGAGGAGAATCAGGGCGACGGCGACGGTGGCCCTCACATCCAGCCGGACGGAGAACCCCCCGGACGTCCTGATGGCACGGTTGGTCCTCACAGCTGCGCCGTCCTTCGCCGTCGTACGAGAAAGATGAAGACCGGCCCGCCGATGATCGCGGTGACGATGCCGACCTGGAGCTCCGCGGGCCGGGCCACGACCCGGCCGATGACGTCGGAGCCCAGCAGCAGCACGGGCGACAGGATGGTCGCGTAGGGCAGGATCCAGCGCAGGTCGGGGCCGGTGAAGGAGCGCACGATGTGCGGCACCATCAGGCCGACGAACACGATCGGACCGCACGCGGCGGTCGCGGCCCCGCACAGCACGGTCGCGGAGAGCATGGCCAGCGCCCGGGTGCGGTTGAGGTTGGCGCCGAGGGCCTTGGCGGTGTCGTCGCCCATCTCCATCGCGTTGAGCGGGCGGGCCAGGGCGAGGGCGAGGAGTGAGCCGATCGCGAGGAACGGCAGCACCTGCAGGATCGTCGAGTTGTCCGCCGAGGACAGCGAACCGACCGTCCAGAAGCGCATCTTGTTGAGCGCCTGGTCGTCGGTGATCATCACGGCCTGGAGATAGCCGTACAGGGCCGCGCTGATCGCCGTACCGGCCAGCGCGAGCCGCACCGGGGTGGCCCCCCGGCTGCCGCCGAGGAACCAGACCAGGGCGCCGACCGCTGCCGCGCCGAGAAAGGCGAACCACACATAGCCGCTCAGCGAGGTGACGCCGAAGAAGGTGATCGCGGTGACGACCGCGGCGGACGCGCCGGCGTTGATGCCGAGCAGCCCGGGGTCGGCCAGCGGATTGCGGGTGAGCGCCTGGAGCACCGCCCCGGACAGGCCGAGCGCGGCGCCGGCGAGCAGCCCGAGGACGGTCCGCGACAGCCGGTCGGCCACCACGACGTCGCCGTAAGTCCCCGTGTCCTGGAACAGTCCGTGCCAGACCTGGTCCACGGACAGCCCTTTCGCCCCGACCGCGATGCTCGCCGTCGCGACGAGCACCAGGATCACGACGGACACCAGGAGCCCAAGGACTCGTATCGCCCGGCGGGTTGGGGGCGCGGGGGCGGTCTCCGCGCGCTGTTCGGGAGGACTGTCGACCAACACGCAGTTAGGTTAGCCTACCCTGGCAACGAGTCACGATCCCGAGGTCCTGCCGCTCCCGGACTCACAGAAAGCTCTTCGGGCCCAGCGGCTCACAGCCCCAGCCTGGCCAGTGCCTTATCCGCGTCCAGCTCGCACACACCCTCCCCGGCCGCCGTCCAGGCCGCCGCGCACAGCGCCCGCAGCCCGTCCAGGGCCTCGCCGTCGCCGTCGAGTTCCAGCCGCTCCTTGCCGGCCTTCGCGGTCCAGCCACCGCGCCGGAAGCCCTCCCCCTCCTCGGTGACCTCGGGCTGTCCGGTGAGCATCCCCCGCAGATCCGCGTCCACATAGGTCGGCCGGTGCTGCGGTGGCGCGGCCAGCAGCTGGGCGCCGTCGGTGACGCCGGTGAGCACGAGCAGCGAGTCCACCTCGCCGTTGAACGCGCCCTCGATGTCGGTGTCCAGGCGGTCCCCGACCACCAACGGCCGCTCGGCGCCGGTCCGCAGGATGGTCTCCCGGTGCATGGGAGGCAGCGGCTTGCCCGCGACCTGCGGATCCGCTCCGGTCGCTATCCGCACGACCTCCACCCCGGCCCCGTTGCCCGGCGCGATCCCGCGCCCGCTCGGAATCGTCAGGTCGGTGTTGGACGCGAACCAGGGCACCCCGCGCGCGACGGCGTAACTGGCCTCGGCGAACCGCCCCCAGGGCAGATCCGGCCCGCCGAATCCCTGCACGACCGCAGCCGGATCGTCATCGGCCGACTCCACGGGCTCGAGCCCCCGCTCGCGCAGAGCCACCCGCAGCCCCTCACCACCGATGACAAGGACCCGGGAACCGGCCGGCACCTGCTCGCTGATCAGCCGCGCGACCGCCTGGGCGGAGGTGATGACGTCATCGGGCCCCGTCGGAATGCCCAGCTCGGTGAGATGCTCGGCCACGGCGTCGGGCGTGCGCAGGGCGTTGTTGGTGACATAGGCGAGATGCATCCCACCCTCGCGCGCGGTGGCGAGCGAGTCGACGGCGTGCGCGATCGCGTTCCCGCCCGCGTACACCACCCCGTCGAGGTCGAGCAGCGCGGTGTCGTACGCCTCGCTCAGGGCCTGCTCACTGCCCTCGGGCCTCGTCCTTGCGCGCTGGCTCATTCCGCATCGCTCCTCGTTCGACGGCTTTCCCCCGATCATCCCCCATGCCACTGACACCCGTACGATGCCGGGATGAACACAGCAGGTCACCCGGAAGCAACGGCGCGCCGAGGCCTGGAACTCACCCCGTTCCGAGGCCTGCGCTACAACCCCGACCGGGTCGGCAGCCTGGCCGCCGTGACATCACCGCCGTACGACGTCGTGGTCCGTCCCGACGGCCTGCACCAGCTCCAGTCCAACGACCCGTACAACATCGTCCGGCTGATCCTCCCGCAGGCGACGACACCGGCCGAACGCAACGAACAGGCGGCCCGCACCCTGCGCGGCTGGCTCTCCGAGGGCATCCTGGCCGCCGATCCCGAGCCCGGCCTGTACGTCTACGAACAGCAGGACGGCACCGGCCTGCTCCAGCGCGGAATCATCGGCACCCTGCGCCTGTCGGAGCCGTCCGAGGGCGTGGTCCTGCCCCACGAGGACGTCATGCCGCACGTCGTCGCCGACCGAGCGGCCCTCATGCGCGCCACCTCCGCGAACCTGGAACCCCTGCTCCTCACCTACCGCGGCAACGGCTCGGAGTCCGTCACGACGACCGCGATCGAACACACGGCGGAGCAGCCCCCGCTCCTCGCCACCACCACCGAGGACGGCTACAGGCACCGCCTGTGGTCGATCACCGACCCCGCCGAAGTGGCGCGCATCCAGTCGGACCTGACCCGGCACCAGGCCCTCATCGCCGACGGCCACCATCGCTGGGCGACCTACCGCCGTCTACGCGCGGAGCACCCGTCCCCCAGTCCCTGGGACCACGGCCTGGTCCTGCTCGTCGACACGGCCCGCTACCCCCTCCGCGTCCGCGCCATCCACCGCCTCCTGCACGACGTCCCGGTGTCCCGGTCCCTGGCCCTCCTCGACGGCCTCTTCCGCGTACGACACCTGGACGTGCCCCTCGCCGAGGCCCTGGACGTCCTCGCCGACGCGGCCTGCGCGGGCAACGCCTTCCTCCTCGCCGACGACGGCGCCTTCCACCTCGTGGACCGACCCGACCCGGACCTCCTGTCCCGCACGGTCCCGGCGGACCGCCCCGCCGCCTGGCGCACCCTCGACGCCACGGTCCTGCACGCGACACTCCTCGCCCACGTCTGGCACATCCCCGAGGACGACCCCGCCCGCATCGCCTACATCCACGACACGGCCGCCACGGTCGAGAAGGCGGAACGCGACGGCGGTACGGCGGTCCTGATGCACCCGGTCCGCGAGGACGTCGTCCGCGAACTCGCCCGCCAGGGCGTCACAATGCCCCGCAAGTCGACGTCGTTCGGCCCGAAACCGGCGTCGGGCCTGGTGCTGCGCGCACTGGACGTATGACGCACCAAGGGGGCGGGATCCCGGGATCCCGCCCCCTTGGTTCACCGACGACGCAGGTCAGTCCTTGAGGTCGTCTTCCTCAACGTCCTCGTCGTCCTCGTCGTCCTCGTCGTCCTCTTCTTCCACGACCGCCTCGGCTGTCGCGGCCTCGCCGTCACCCTCGTCCTCCTCGTCGGCGAAGGCATCGACGAACTCGACCCCGTCCAGCTCGGCGAGCCGGTCAGAGGCGTCGGTGCTGCCGTCCTTGTCGGACTCCACGGCCTTGGCGAACCACTCCCGCGCCTCGTCCTCCCGACCGGCCGCGAGCAGTGCGTCGGCGTACGCGTACCGCAGTCGCGCGGTCCACGGCTGCACCGAGTTGGAGGCCAGCTCGGGGCTCTGCAGCGTCACGATCGCCGCGTCCAGCTGCCCGATGTCACGCCGGGCACCGGCGGCGACGAGTCGCATCTCCACCTGCCCGGCCTTGTCGAGCTTGTGCACCTCGGGCGCCCCGGCCATGTCCAGCGCCTTCTCCGGCCGCCCGAGCCCCCGCTCGCAGTCGGCCATGACGGGCCACAGCTCCACGTTCCCGGTCATCCGCCGCGCGGCCCGGAACTCGGCGAGCGCCTCGCTGTACTTCTGGTTGGCGTACGCCGCGAACCCGGCCGCCTCCCGTACGGCGGCGACGCGCGACGCGAGCCGCAGGGCCACCTTGGAGTAGCCGTACGCGCCCTCGGGGTCCTCGTCGATGAGCCGGGCAACCATCACCAGGTTCTTCGCGACATCCTCCGCGAGCCCCTTCGGCAGGCTCTGCAGCTCCTGCCGTACGTCCTTGTCGATCTCCTCGCCCGTGACGTCCTCGGGGATCGGCAGCCGCTTGATCGGCTCACGATCGCGGTCCCGCTCGTCACGGAAGCGCCCGGCGCCGCCACGCCGGTCGTCACCACCGCGCCGGTCGTCCCGCCCACGGAACCCACCGGGCCGCCCGCCACGGTCGTCACGACGGGGCCCACCGCTTCCACCACGATCGTCACGGCGGAAGCCACCGCGATCCCCACCACGGTTGTCACCGCGGTCGTCGCGGCGGAAGCCACCACGATCGCCACCACCGCTGCGGTTGTCGTCGCGGCGGAAGCCACCGCGGTCACCGCGGTCGTCGCTGCGCCGGTCATCACGGCGGTCATCGCGACGGTCGTCACGGCGCGGCGCGTAGCTGCTGCCGCGGTTGTCGTCCCGGCGGAAGCCGCCACGGTCGTCGCGACGCTCTACGCGCTCGCCACGGTTGCCGCCACGGTCGTCACGGTTGCCGCCGCGGTCGTCACGGTCGTCACGGCGGAAGGCAGGCCGGTCACCGTCACGCCGGAAACCACGGTCACGGTCGTCGCGGCGAGGCCCAGCCGGCCGGTCATCACGACGGAACGGAGGACGCGCCCCACGATCCCCACCACGGTTGTCACCACCACGATCATCACGCCGGAAGCCACCACGGTCACCGCCGCCACCGCGGTTGTCATCACGGCGGAAGCCACCGCGATCCCCACCACGGTTGTCACCGCGGTCGTCGCGGCGGAAGCCACCACGATCGCCACCACCGCTGCGGTTGTCGTCGCGGCGGAAGCCACCGCGGTCACCGCGGTCGTCGCTGCGCCGGTCATCACGGCGGTCATCGCGACGGTCGTCACGGCGCGGCGCGTAGCTGCTGCCGCGGTTGTCGTCCCGGCGGAAGCCGCCACGGTCGTCGCGACGCTCTACGCGCTCGCCACGGTTGCCGCCACGGTCGTCACGGTTGCCGCCGCGGTCGTCACGGTCGTCACGGCGGAAGGCAGGCCGGTCACCGTCACGCCGGAAACCACGGTCACGGTCGTCGCGGCGAGGCCCAGCCGGCCGGTCATCACGACGGAACGGAGGACGCGCCCCACGATCCCCACCACGGTTGTCACCACCACGATCATCACGCCGGAAGCCACCACGGTCACCGCCGCCACCGCGGTTGTCATCACGGCGGAAGCCGCCGCGGTCGTCGCTGCGTGCGTAACCACCACCGCGATTGCCACCACGGTCATTGCCGCCACGGTCGTTCCCACCGCGGTCGTTGTCGCGACGGAAGCCGCCGCGGTCCCCCCGGTAGCCTCGATCGCCACGGTCACCACTGTCCCGTCGTTGCTGATCGCGCTCCGGTCGGTCGTCGGGAGAGTTGGTGGACATGGTGACTCCTGTCTTCGGCACTGCAAGCATTCTAAAAACAAAAGGACCCCTGGTCCCAGCTGAACGCTGGGACCAGGGGTCCTCCAAATATTGTTCGGCGGTGTCCTACTCTCCCACAGGGTCCCCCCTGCAGTACCATCGGCGCTGTAAGGCTTAGCTTCCGGGTTCGAAATGTAACCGGGCG
>NZ_JBEXGM010000046.1:0-46938 GCF_040607335.1 Streptomyces sp. NPDC005303
GCTTGTGGCTGTTGACGGCGGGTCGGAGGGCGGGGCCTCAGGGCTTGCGGCAGTCGACGGAGGTTCGGGAGCAGCGGGCGGGGCCGCGCCGCCCCGCGGGGCGGGGATTCGGTCAGGAGTGACGATTCGGCTGACTGTGGTGTAGTGATCATGTCAAGCAATCGGTCATCATGCCCGGATGACGTGGGGAATGACGTTACGACCTTGGCGTTCGGGAAGCGGGAAGGCGGCCGCCGCCGCGGCGGCCCTCGCACTGGTGCTCACCTCCTGCGGCGGTGACGGGGACTCCTCGCCCTCGGACGGCGGGCGCACGACGGTCAGGGTGGCCGCGCTGCCCCTGAGCGACTCCGCCATGCTGTACATCGCGCAGAACCGCGGACTGTTCGAGAAGGAAGGCCTGGACGTCCGCATCCAGCAGATCCAGCAGAGCCTCCAGGCGCTGCCCGCCCTGTCCAAGGGGCAGATCGACATGGTCGCGAGCGCGAACTACGTGACCTACTTCCAGGCCCAGGACCAGGGCACCCTCGACATCCGGATCGTCGCCGAGGCGATCAGGGCGGCGCCGCGCATGATGGAGGTGCTGGTTCCCAAGGACTCGGGCATCAAGACCCTCGCCGACCTCGCGGGCAGGAAACTCGCCGTCAACGTCCTCAACAACGTCCAGTCGCTGACCTTCAACGAGATCCTGGCGAAACAGGGCGTCAAAAGGCCCGTCTACCGGCAGATCCCCTTCCCGCAGATGGGCGCCGCCCTGGACAGGGGGCAGGTCGACGCCGTGCACGCCGTCGAACCCTACGACAGCGCCATCCAGGACGAGTCGGGGGCGAGGGTCCTGGTGGACGGGGCGTCCGCGCCCGTCCAGTCGATCCCGCTCAGCGGGTACATCACGACGGAGAAGTTCGCCGGGAAGCACGCCGACGCGCTCGCCCGCTTCCAACGGGCCCTGAAGGCGGCCGTGAAGCTCGCCGACGCGGATCCGTCCGTGGTGCGTGAGGTGCTGCCGTCGTACACCAAGGTCACCAAGGAGCAGGCCGCGAAGATCGACCTGCCGGTGTATCCGGCGACCATGGACGGGAAACAGATCGCCCGGCTCACCGCGCTGATGGAGAAACAGAAGATGCTGAAGACACCGATCGATCCTTCGGCACTTCTGGTGAAGTGAGAGAGGTGTGCGGGGTGGGGGCCAGGGGGCGGTTGCCGTGCGCCGGCTGAGGGCGCGTCAGGAACTGTGGCTGGGGCTCCTCGGTGTGCTGCTCGCGTTCGGCGGCTGCGAGGCGGTGAGCCGGGCGGGGCTGGTCCGCCGCAGCTATCTGCCACCCGCCTCCGAAGTCCTCGCCCGCGCAGTCGAGTTGGCGGGTGACTCCGTCTTCCTCGACGGGCTCGGCGTCACCCTGCGCGCCTGGGCGCTGGGCCTCGGCCTCGCCTGCGCGATCGCCGTACCGCTCGGACTGCTGCTCGGCAGTGTCCCACTCGTCGACGCGGCCGCCCGGGCGATCGTGGAGTTGTTGCGACCCCTGCCGTCCGTCGCCCTGATCCCCCTGGTCTCCCTGCTCCTCGGCTCCGGCACCGAGACCGAGGTCGCGCTGATCACCTACGCGTCGGTGTGGCCGATCCTCTTCAACACCGTCTACGGCCTGGGCGAGACCGACCCCCTCGCCAAGGACACCCTGCGCGCCTTCGGCTTCGGCCGCCTCACGGTCCTCCTGCGCGCGGAACTCCCCGCCACCGCCCCCTTCATCGCCGCGGGCATCCGTATCTCCGCAGCCGTCGCTCTCATCCTCGCCGTCGCCACGGAGATCCTCTCCGGCTTCGGCGAGGGCCTCGGCATCTTCATCGCCCAGGCGGGCCTGGCCACGGACGGCACGAGGGACGTCCTGGCGGGTGTGGTGTGGGCCGGGGGCCTGGGGCTCGTCATCAACGCCGTGTTGGTGTGGGCAGAGCGACGGCTGTTTCCCTGGACACCGGAACATCGGGAGACCGCCGCCCGGTCGAGGGACGTGGCACCCCGATGAGCGCGACGGACGGAGCCGGGGGTGGGGAGGGGGCGCGCTCGTCGTCGCAGCCGTCGTCGCCGGCGGAGGGGGAGGCGTCTGGGGCGTGTCTGCCGTCGTCGTCGGAGGGGGAGGCGTCTCGACCCTGGCCGCCCTCGCCGCTGACAGGCCGGTCACCCGGCTCTCATCCACCTCCGTCGCCGAAGGCGCCCGTGCCCGTGGCCGGCCCCAACCCGCCCTCGCCGTCGACAGACCAGTCACCAGGCCCCCACCCACCCCCAGCGCCGAAGGTGCCCGCCCCCCGCCTCCGTACCGTCGCCGCCCACCCCGTCCTGCTGCGCCGGCTGGTCCTGCTCCTCGCCGTGGGGGTGTGGGAGTTGGCCGCCCGGGCACACGGCAGCGTCTACTTCCCGCCCCCGGACCGCATCGGGCGCCAAGTCCACGAGCTGTGGTTCGACGGGCCCGCCCGGCACCTTTTCCTCAGCCCTGCCGCCGTGGACGACATCCTGCCCAGCCTCGGCCGCATGGCCGCCGGGTTCGCGCTGGCGGCCGTCGCCGGGATCGTGCTCGGTGTCGCGGTGGGCCGCTCGCGGCGGACGTACGCGCTGGCCAACCCCGTCCTCCAGTTCGCCCGGGCCGTCCCGCCCCCGGCGCTCGTCCCCGTCTTCGTCGTGGTCTTCGCCTTCGGCACCCCGATGCAGATCGCCTCGATCGCCTTCAGCGCCGTCTGGCCGGTGCTGATCAACACCGCGGCCGGCGTCCGCAACACCGACCCGCTGCGCCTCGACGTCGCCGCGGTCCTGCGCCTGAACACCGCCGAACGCCTGTGGTTCCTCGTCCTGCCCTCAGCCCTGCCCCGCGTCTTCGCCGGTCTGCGTCTGAGCCTTTCGCTCTCCCTGATCCTCATGGTGTTCTCGGAACTGCTGCCGGGCACCGCGAACGGCATCGGTTTCACGCTCACCGAGGCCCAGACCCGCTCCGACCTGCTCACCGTGTGGGCGGCGCTGGTCCTGCTCGGCGCCCTCGGTCATCTGCTCAACACCGGCCTGCTGGCGGTCGAGAAACGGCTGATCGGCAGGGAGAGGGCCACGTAAGCCACATGAGCCACATGAGCCACACGACCCCCACCCGGGGACGGGGGACCGACCGCATGCTCCAGCTCTCCTCGGTCGGCCAGCACTACGGCGACCACCAGGTCCTGCGCGACGTCACCCTCACCGTCCCCGCGGGCCAACTCCTGTGTGTCGTAGGCCCGTCCGGCTGCGGCAAGTCCACCCTGCTGCGGACCATCGCCGGTCTGCTCCCCGCCCGCGAGGGCACCATCACCGTCGACGGCGCCCCGGTCACCGGCGTCCCCGACAGCCTGGCCGTCGTCTTCCAGGACTACGGACGGTCCCTCTTCCCCTGGCTCACGGTCCGCGACAACGTCGCCCTGCCACTGCGCCGCCGTGGCCTCGCCCGCACCGAACGGCGTGCCGAGGCCGACCGCATCCTCGACCGCGTGGGACTGTCCGGCGCCGCCCGCCGTCACCCCTGGCAGCTCTCCGGCGGCATGCAGCAGCGCGTCGCCATCGCCCGCGCCCTCGTCTGCCGCCCCGCTCTCCTCCTCATGGACGAGCCCTTCGGCTCCCTCGACGCCCAGACCCGCGAGGACCTGGAGGATCTGCTCCTCGAGGTCCACCACACCGACGGCACAACCATCGTGTTCGTCACCCACGACATCGACGAGAGCGTCTACGTCGGCGACCGCGTCGTCGTCCTCTCCCCGGGCCCCGGCTCCAGGATTCTGCTGGATCTGCCCGTCCGCCTCCCCGGACGGCGCGACCAGATCGCCACCCGGGGACTGCCGGAGTTCGTCGCGCTGCGGGCGGAGGTGGGGCGGGCGGTGCGCAGCCGGGAGACGGAGCGTGCTCGGGGCGACCAGGACACCCAGGACACCCAGGGCTCTCAGAGCACTCGGGGCACGTGACGTCCGACGCCACAAGTCTCTCCCAGAACTCCCGAGTTCAGTCCGGATTCACGCGATGGTGTGATCATGTGTGCCGCCGCGGATGCCTCCCGAGTGCCCTGGGTAGGGCCCGGCTCATGACGCAGCAGCCCTTCGAACTCCCGCACTTCTACATGCCGTACCCCGCGCGGCTGAATCCGCACGTCGACGAGGCCCGCGCCCACTCGGCCACGTGGGCGCGGGAGATGGGCATGCTGGAGGGGTCCGGGATCTGGGAGCAGTCCGACCTCGACGCGCACGACTACGGTCTGCTCTGCGCCTACACACACCCCGACTGCGACGGCCCCGCCCTCTCGCTCATCACCGACTGGTACGTGTGGGTGTTCTTCTTCGACGACCACTTCCTGGAGATCTTCAAGCGCACGCAGGACCGAGCCGGTGGCAAGGCCTACCTCGACCGGTTGCCCCTGTTCATGCCGATGGACCTGGCGACCCCGATGCCGGAGCCGCAGAACCCCGTCGAGGCGGGCCTCGCCGACCTGTGGACGCGGACCGTGCCGTCGATGTCCGCCGACTGGCGCCGCCGCTTCTCCGTCGCCACCGAACATCTGCTCAACGAGTCCCTGTGGGAGCTGTCGAACATCAACGAGGGGCGGATCGCCAACCCCGTCGAGTACATCGAGATGCGCCGCAAGGTCGGCGGCGCCCCCTGGTCGGCCGGTCTGGTGGAGTACGCGACGGCCGAAGTACCGTCGTCCGTCGCCGGAACCCGACCGCTGCGCGTCCTGATGGAGACCTTCTCCGACGCCGTCCACCTGCGCAACGACCTGTTCTCCTACCAGCGCGAGGTCGAGGACGAGGGCGAACTCAGCAACGGCGTCCTCGTCCTGGAGACCTTCTTCGGCTGCACCACCCAGGAGGCCGCCGACACCGTCAACGACGTCCTCACCTCCCGCCTCCACCAGTTCGAGCACACCGCCCTCACCGAGGTTCCCGCGGTCGCCCTGGAGAACGCTCTGTCGCCGGCCGAGGTGACCGCCGTCGCCCGGTACACGCAGGGCCTCCAGGACTGGCAGTCCGGCGGCCACGAGTGGCACATGCGCTCCAGCCGCTACATGAACGCCCGCGCCGACACCACCGCCCCCTGGCAGGCCCTGACCGGTCGCGGCACCTCGGCCGCCGACGTCGGCGCCCTGCTCGCCGCGGCCGGCGCCGAGCGGCTGCGCGCCCACTCGCATGTGCCGTTCCAGAAGGTCGGCCCGTCCCTGCTGCCCGACTTCTACATGCCGTTCCGGAACGAGCTCAGCCCGCACCTGCCCGGCGCCCGCCCCCGCCTCGCCGAGTGGGCGCACCGCATGGGCATGCTCCAGGAGGGCGTCTGGGACGAGGACAAGCTCGCCGCGGCCGACCTCCCCCTGTGCTCGGCGGGAATCGACCCGGACGCGAGCCCCGAAGCCCTGGACCTGAGCTCGCACTGGCTGGCCTGGGGGACCTACGGCGACGACTACTACCCCCTCGTCTACGGCGGTCGCCGCGACCTCGCCGCCGCCCGGCTCACCACACAGCGTCTGTCGGACTGCATGCCCCTGGACGGCGAGCAGACCCTCGTCCCCGTCAACGCCATGGAGCGCGGACTGATCGACCTGTGGGCCCGCACCACGGCCGATATGACCCCCGATCAGCGGCGCACCCTCAAGGACGCCGTGAACGTGATGACCGAGAGCTGGGTCTGGGAGCTGGCCAACCAGATCCAGCACCGCGTCCCCGACCCGGTCGACTATCTGGAGATGCGGCGCGCCACCTTCGGCTCCGACCTCACCATGAGCATGTGCCGGATGGGCCACGGCCCCGCCGTCCCGCCGGAGGTCTACCGCAGCGGACCCGTGCGCTCCCTGGAGAACGCCGCCGTCGACTACGCGTGCCTGGTCAACGACGTCTTCTCCTACCAGAAGGAGATCGAGTACGAGGGCGAGGTCCACAACGCGATCCTCGTCGTGCAGAACTTCTTCGGCGTCGACTACCCGACCGGGCTGCGTGTCGTCCATGACCTGATGACCCAGCGCATGCAGCAGTTCGAGCATGTCGCCGCGCACGAACTGCCCGTCGTCTGCGACGACTTCGGGCTCTCGGAGGAGGCGCGCGAGGTCATGCGGGGCTATGTGACCGACCTCCAGCACTGGATGGCGGGCATCCTGCACTGGCACCGCACGGTCGACCGCTACAAGGCCGAGCACCTGGCCGGCCGCACCCACGGCTTCCTCCCGGACCGTCCGCCCGCGCTCCCCTTGGCGGGCTGACCCGGCGACCGACGCGGCGAGTGAGGGAGCGGCCTCCGACGGGGCGGGCGGGCGCGTTGTGCGAGGTGGCGTGGTCCGGCGGGGGCGGCGGGTTCTGTGTGGCTGTGCGGCCGCGCAGCCGTGCGCCGGAGGCGGTCCGTTCTGCGCGGGCCGGACGGTGGCCGCCGGGGCCGGTCCGCCCCCCCCGGGCTCCCCGGCGCCGCCGCCCGTGTTCAAGAGCGCGCGGTCCTGGAGGGCCGCGTGCAGGCGTCGCGCCCGATCAGCCCGGACCGGCTCACCGAGTCGCTCGAAGTCGCCGACGAGTTCGGCCCGTCAGAAGTCCTGCCGGAGCAGGCGATCTCACCCGTTCGTGGCTCGTCGCGTGCCGGTACGACGGGTAGACACCACCCGGTGGTGATCCAGCCGGAGGCGATCCATGGAACAGACTGCGTTGCGCCCCAAGCCGATGCCCGGTCAGGAGCCCGGCGGCGGCCGGAAACCCCGGCCTGCCCGGCGTCCGCACGCCGCGCGTCGACGCGGACGCCGACTCGCGACCCTGCTGTCCGGCCTGTTCGTCGCGACCGTCCTGGTGCTGTCGGGGGTGGGTCTCGGGACGGTCGGCGCCACAGTGATCGGCATGAGCAGACTGGCCGAACTCCAGCGGCAGGCGGGGCATCCCCAGGGCGGCCCGTCCGCGTCGGCGCATCCGCGTCACTCCCCGTCGTCCGCGGCGCAGGCGACCGCCCCCTCGCCCGCGCCGGCCGTCGCGACTCTCGGTCTGGAGGCCGTGGACGCCGAGAAGGCGGGCGCGCTGGTGGTCGGAGTCCACGTCCCCGGCCCGGGCTACAGGGCGGGCCTGGTGCGCGGCGACGTACTCCTCGCCTTCGGCCGGACGCGCATCGACACGGCCGACGACCTCGCGCGCGCCGTCGCGGGCACCCGGGCCGGCCGCGAGGTCGTGCTGACGGTCCGCCACCGCAGCGGCGGCTACCAGCAGCTGACGGCGGTACCGGGAGTCGTCATCTGAACCATCGGCCGGTGCCGGTGCCGGTGCCGGTGCCGGTGCCCATGGCCGTGCTCACGTGACCACCCTGAAGTGCGTGGTGAGCAGTCCTCCGTCGTCCAGCACATGAAAGGTCAGGCCGACCGGCGCGTCCCGGTCCGCGATCTGTTCGCCCTCCCAGGGCAGCCGCAGCGTCCAGGTCACCCCCGGGCCCGACGACCAGGGGCAGCCCGGCGAAGACGGTCGCCGCGGGCGTGTGCGCGTGCCCGGTGATCAGACCGGCGATCTCGGGCCGCAGTGCCACCGGCGGACGATGGAAGGCCCGGAGCACGGGAAGACGCCCGTCCAGTTCGTCCAGCGTCGCCTCGATCCAGTCGTACGTCTCCTCGTCCAGGGCCCCCTCGTCGCGTCCCGGGATGCTGGAGTCGCACATCAGTACCGCGCACCGCCGTCGAAGACCCGCACGGCGTTCACCGACCAGCCGGCCGCGGGTTGCCGCAGCAGGGCCTTGCGGTACGGGGCGCGGCTGTCGTGGTTGCCGGGGCGGGGGAGCACCGGGGACGGCGGGTCGCCCTCGTGCAGTCCCAGGATCCGCGCGGCCTCCTCGTACTCCGCCTCGGCGCCGTGATCCGCGATGTCACCGGTCACCAGCAGGGCGTCCACCCGCGTGTCCAGGCGCTGCGGCAGGCGCGCCGCGCCAAGGGGGCGTCGGCGACGGTGGCTGGGAGAGCGCAGGCAGGACCGGCTGGGCCACCTACCGCGCGGGGCTGCTGCTCAACCTCGCCAATCCCAAGTCGGCCGTCTTCGCCCTGTCCTTCCTGCCGCAGTTCGTGCCCGAGGGCGCCCTCCACCCGCCCTGGGGCACCTCCCACGCCCTTGAGGCAGTGGGGGAGGTCGGTCTCGCCGCGCTCTGGGTGGTCTACGAGATCGGCTACTACGACCTCTACGTGTGGTTCCTCGGCCGGTTGCGGCCGTGCTGTCCCGCGCGGGCGTGCGCCGAGGGCTGGAACAGGTCTCCGGGGGCGTCCCGCTGTTCCTCGGGGTCCGTATGGCCCTGGAGAGCTGACCTGCGCCCGACACCGCGTCCGGTGCCGAAAAGCGTGTCGATCGGCTCGCGCGCCCCTCGCCGTCCGGGCAGGATGCTGCCCACAGACCATCACCCGCCCAAGGAGGCCCGGATGACCGGCACCGCAGCGCCCTTCGCCGCCGACGACTACAGGGCCCGCATGGAGCGCGCGGCACGGTCGGCCGCCGAGGCCGGGCTCGCCGGGCTCCTGGTGGCACCGGGCCCGGACCTGGTGTGGCTCACCGGCTACGCGCCCACCGCCGTCACGGAACGGCTCACCCTGCTGGTCCTCGCCCCCGGACAGGACCCCGTCCTCGTCGTGCCCACCCTGGAGGCCCCGGACGCCGCCAAGGCCACCGGCGCGAGCGCCCTGACCCTGCGGGACTGGACCGACGGCAAGGACCCGTACGCCGCCACCGCCGCCCTCCTGGACGCCGGCGGCCGGTTCGGCGTCAGCGACAACGCCTGGGCCATGCACCTCCTGGGCCTCCAGAAGGCCCTGCCCGGCACGTCGTACGCATCGCTCACCGAGGCCCTGCCGATGCTCCGCGCGGTCAAGGACGCGGCGGAGCTGGAGCTGCTGGCGGCCGCGGGAGCGGCCGCCGACGCGACGTTCGAGGAGATCCGGAAGGTTCCGTTCGGCGGCCGCAGGGAGTCGGAGGTGGCCGCCGACCTCGCCGACCTGCTGCGTCGCTTCGGTCACTCCCAGGTCGACTTCACCATCGTCGCCTCGGGGCCGAACGGCGCCAACCCGCACCACGAGGTGGGGGACCGGGTCATCGAACGCGGCGACATGGTCGTCCTCGACTTCGGCGGCCTCAAGGACGGCTACGGCTCCGACACCTCCCGCACGGTCCACGTCGGCGAACCCACCGACGAGGAGCGCCGGGTGCACGACCTCGTACGCGCGGCCCAGGAGGCGGGTTTCCGGGCGGTACGGCCCGGTGTGCCCTGCCAGGAGGTCGACCGGGCCGCCCGTGCGGTCATCGCCGACGCCGGGTACGGCGAGTACTTCATCCACCGCACCGGGCACGGCATCGGCGTCACCACGCACGAACCGCCGTACATGATCGAGGGCGAGGAGCAGCCCCTGGTCCCGGGCATGTGCTTCTCCGTGGAGCCCGGCGTCTATCTGCCGGGCCGTTTCGGGGTACGCATCGAGGACATCGTCACGGTCACCGAGGACGGCGGCCGCAGGCTCAACGACACCACCCGCGAGATGGTCATAGTGGACTGACCGAGCCCCCCAAGGAGCCCTTCCACCACCGAGCGACTACGGCGCGACCATGACTCAGGCACCGACACCCACCGCGGACACGGTCCGCCGACTGGTCCGTTCCCTGCTCAAGGACGGACCGCCCGACTCCGGCGGGCCCGAGGTCCGGCCCGTCGCCGAGGGCGGGCACTGCACCTGGTGGATCGGCGCCCGCCATGTCCTGCGCCTCGCGGGCGACCGCGAGGCCTCCGTCCGCAGACGCCGGGAACTGCGGCTGCGCGACCTGATCCGCCCGCTCGTCCCGGTCGTGGTGCCCGCGAGCGTGGCGCAGGGCGAGTGGGCGCCCGGGCTGGCCTACACACTCGACACCAAGGTCCCCGGCGGCTCCGCGGAGGAGCACGAGGTGTCCGCCGTCGGCGAGGCCGACCTGGCCGGTCTGCTCACCGGCCTGCGCGAGGTGCCGGTACGGCAGGCAGAGGCGCTCGGTGTCCCACGCGTCGCCCCGCGCTCCCTGGAGGCGCTGCGCCGGGAGGCCGGCCGGGCCGCCGAACGCCTCCGCGCCGCCGACGAGTTCGACCCGGCCCGGCTCCAGCAGCTCACCTCGCCGGCCGCGGTCCAGCTCGCCGCGCAGCCCGGCAGCGCGGTCCTCGTGCATCACGCCCTGACCGGCGACCACCTCGTGATCAGCGCCGACGGCCGGGTGCGCGGTGTCCTCGACTGGACCGGAACGATCGTCGGCGACCCCGCCGAGGACATCGCGGGCCTCGCGCTGGCCGTCGGCTCGCCCGCCGCCGTCCGCGCCGCCACCCTCGCCGGGTACGGCGCCCGTCCCTGCCTGCGCGGACTGTGGCTCGCCCGTTGCGACACCGTGATCCGCCTCTCCGCGGGCCTGGACGGGCGCGCCGCCGAGCCCCTGCCCCTCCTGCGTACCCGGCTGCGGCGGGCCTGGGAGGCGATCCTGTTGGAACGCGTCACCGAGCTGCGGGACGAGGAGACGGACGACGCGGAGTTGTAGACGGCTCCACCTGGGCTTTTCCACCCTGCTTCCACCCCAGGGCCGAGGCGCGCGACCGTGCCGGAGCCGGATGGTAGAGCCAGGACGATCTCCGACTGGCTCATCGACGTGGCGCTCCTCCTGGTCGTCTTCCGGCAGCTGCGGGAGGAGCAGCCGACGCTCCGCACGATCCTGCTGCCACTGCCACTGCCACTGCCACTGCCACTGCCACTGGCGCTGATCGGCTGGGCGGCGGCCACTACCTGCACGACCTCCCCACCGCGGGCAACGTCATGGTGCTGATCGGCGCTTTCGCCGGGACCGGCGTCGCCTTCGGTCTGGCCGGAGGCCTGATCACCCGGTGTCGCCGCCCTGGTCCTCATGGCCTTCGGCGAGGTCGTCGTCCGCGGCGGCATCCTGCGGACCCGCGGCAGCCATGAGGGGCGAGGCGCCCTGCAGGTCGTCTCATGACCCCGAGGAGCCCCGTGAGGTCACGACTGCAGCAGCACCACGCACGACTCCCCGGGTACATGCAGCACCCCGTCCGCGCCCGGCGCCTCGACCGGCTCCCAGGCCGCCAGGACGCGGGCCTCGCGGGGCCCCAGGGGGATGACCGCCGGCGACTTCGCGAGATTCACGGCCACCCGGACGTCCCCGCGGCGGAAGGCCAGCCAGCGCTGGTCCGCGTCGTAGGCCACCTTGGTGTCGGCGAGGTCGGGGTCGGTGAGGTCCGGTTGCTCGTGCCGCAGCGCGAGGAGCCGGCGGTACCAGGCGAGTACACGCGCGTGCGGTTCGTGTTCGAGTTCGGACCAGTCGAGGCAGGAGCGGTCGCGGGTCGCCGGGTCCTGCGGGTCGGGCACGTCCTCCTCCGCCCAGCCGTGCTCGGCGAACTCCCGCCGCCTGCCCCGCCGCACGGCCTCCGCGAGCTCGGGATCGGTGTGGTCCGTGAAGAACTGCCAGGGTGTGCTCGCCGCCCACTCCTCACCCATGAACAGCATGGGCGTGAAGGGCGCGGTCAGTACGAGCGCCGCCGCACAGGCCACCAGGCCGGGGGAGAGGGACACCGCCAGCCGGTCGCCCTGGGCGCGGTTGCCGACCTGGTCGTGGGTCTGGGAGTAGCCGAGCAGCCGGTGCGCCGCCGCGCGCGTACGGTCCAGCGGACGCCCGTGGCTGCGGCCACGGAAGCTGGAGTAGGTGCCGTCGTGGAAGTAGCCCCCGGTGAGGGTCTTGGCGAGCGAGGCCAGGGGTGCGCGGGCGAAGTCCGCGTAGTAGCCCTGGGACTCGCCGGTCAGGGCGGTGTGCAGAGCGTGGTGGAAGTCGTCGTTCCACTGCGCGTGCAGCCCGAGACCGCCCTGCGCGCGCGGTGTGATGAGCCGCGGGTCGTTGAGGTCGGACTCGGCGACGAGGAACAGCGGCCGTCCCAGCTCGGTGGAGAGGGCGTCGACAGCTGTCGACAGCTCCTCCAGGAAGTGGCACGCACGCGTGTCGGCGAGCGCGTGCACGGCGTCCAGGCGCAGCCCGTCGATCCGGTAGTCCCGCAGCCAGGAGAGCGCGCTGCCGAGCAGATACGCGCGCACCTCGTCGGAACCGGGGGCGTCGAGGTTGACCGCCGAGCCCCAGGGCGTGTGGTGGGTGTCCGTGAAGTACGGTCCGAAGGCGGGCAGGTAGTTGCCGGAGGGGCCCAGGTGGTTGTGCACCACGTCCAGGACGACCCCGAGGCCCACCTCATGCGCCCGGTCGACGAAACGCTTCAGGGCCTCCGGACCGCCGTAGGGCTCGTGCACCGCCCACAGGGAGACGCCCTCGTAACCCCAGCCGTGCCGCCCCGGGAAGGGGCACAGAGGCATCAACTCGACGTGGGTGACACCGAGTTCGACCAGATGGCCGAGACGGGCGGCGGCCGCGTCCAGGGTGCCCTCGGGCGTGTAGGTGCCCACGTGCAGTTCGTAGAGGACCGCCCCCGGCAGTGGACGGCCCGCCCACCGCGTACGCCAGTCGTACCGCTCGTGCTCCACGACGGCACTGAGTCCGTCCGGGCCGTCCGGCTGGCGGCGTGAGCGCGGGTCGGGCAGCACGGGGCCGTCGTCCAGCGCGAAGCCGTACCGCGTGCCGTCCCCGGCCTCCGCCTCGCCCCACCACCATCCCGAGCGCTCCGGATCGCGCTCCAACGCATGCGTAGCGCCCTCGCAATGGAGCGTCACACGGCCGGCCTGCGGTGCCCACACCTCGAACTGCACGGGCGGTTCCCTTTCGTCTGCTCACCGTGATGTAGCCCGTCCATGGTGCTTCAAACGAGATCAATCCACCTTGTAATCCTCCCCTTTGCGGCAGGTGTCGTCAGGTGCGCGCGGGTGGCGGCCGTTGTCTCGTTTTCTGGACACCCGGGGTTCACTGCCCGACAATCACCAACGTGACGTCGTCCTTCGAGTTCAACACGTACCCCGCGCGGCTGTCCGACGCCGAGCGCGACAAGGTGCTGAAGGTGCTCCGTGACGGCGCCGCCATGGGCCGCCTGTCGCACGAGACGTTCGTGCGCCGCATGGAACTGGCCCTCGTCGCGCGCCGGTCCGACGAACTCGCCGCGCTCACCGCGGACCTGCCCCAGGAGAGCCGCGTCTCCCGGCTGGTGTTCGGCACCGTCGAGGCCGTCTCGGGCTTCACCGTACGGCTGCGCAGGGCCTGGCAGGCCGAGCGCCTGCCCAAGCTGCTGCTGCCGCACCCCGGCAGCGGCCACGCGCTGCGCATCGGCCGAGACCCGGCGAACGGACTGCGGCTGACCCACGAGACGGTCTCCCGTGTCCACGCCGAACTCAGCCGTCAGGGCGGCATGTGGGTCCTGCGCGACCTCGGCTCCACCAACGGCACCACGGTCAACGGCCGGCGGGTCATCGGCGCCGCCGTCGTCCGCGAGGGTGATCAGGTCGGCTTCGGCCGGATGGCCTTCCGGCTCGCGGTCAACTGAGCCCCACCTCACCTCTGGCCTGGGCTTTACGTCTGGTCGCGGCCCAAAGCCCTTTCCGTCGCGCGGTGTTGACGTACCCCACAAGTCGTGACTGACTGTGCGTACACCATGCACACCAGGTGAATCGACGGCACCACATTGTGGAGGTGTGCCCTGCCGCCCCTCCTCCGCTACCCGACCGTCGACGAACTCGGCGCGCGGGCCGCGGCGCTCGTCGCCCGCCATCCCGCGGACGCCCGACTGCGCCGCGTCGGCACCTCCCGCGCGGGCAGCCCCCTGTGGCTGCTCTCCGTAGGCCACGGCAGCCGTCAGGCCCTCGTCGCCGCCGGCCCGCACGCCAACGAGCCCGTGGGCGGCGGCACCGTCCTCAGACTGGCCGAGCGCGCCCTGGCCGACCCCCGGCTCACCGTCGAGGCCGACGCCACCTGGAATCTGCTGCTGTGCCTCGACCCCGACGGTCTGCGCCGCAACGAGGGGTGGCTGCGCGGCCCGTACTCCCTCGGCCGCTATTTCCGTAACTTCTTCCGGCCCGGCTTCGGCGAACAGCCGGAATGGCTGCCCGACGGCGCGGACGCCGCCGCGCTGCCGGAGACCCGCACCCTCCTCGCCCTCCAGGACGAACTGCGGCCCTTCCTCCAGTGCTCCCTGCACGGGGTCGACGTCGGCGGTGGCTTCGTCGAACTCACCCGGGACCTGCCCGGCCTCGCCCGCCGCGTCGCCCACACCGCGGCCCGGCTGCGCATCCCGCGCGAGCTCGGCCCGTACGACACCCTCTACTGGCCGTGTCTCGGCCCCGCCGTCTACCGGATCCCGCCGCCCCGCCGCGGCGACCTGGCCGCCGCCATCACCGAGGCCGCGGTCGAGTCGACCTGGTACCACCCGCACCGGCACGGCACCGTGACCGCCGTCGTCGAGGCGCCCATGTGGGGCGTGGCCGCCGTCGAGGACGCCGGCACACCCACCGACGCGGCCGCCGTACTGCGCACCATCAGCCACACGCTGCGCCGCGACGCGCGGCTCCTGGAGGACGTCCTGGCGCGGATCCGTCCGTACGTCTCGACCGCCCCGGACGCGGCGCGGCTGCTCGCCCCGGTCGAGGACTATTTACTGGTCTGCCCCGGACTCGCCGACGCCTGGGACCCCGACGTCACCGACGGCGGCCGCCCCCTGCCCCCGCTCAGCACCGGCCACCTGGCCGCGCTGCGCATCGCCGGACGGCGCCTCGCCCTGCGCACGGCCGGCCTCCTGCACCAGCTCGTGACCCGCGCGGGCACCGACCCGGTCGGTGCCCTGCCGGAACTGGACCGGCTCATCGACGTCTGGTGCGCCGACTACCGCGACGGCCTCGGGGCGCGCTGGATCCCGGTCCCGCGCCAGATCGAGTACCAGTCCCGGGTCGTGCTCGCCGCCTTCGAACTCGCCGCGCGGCACGCGCCCGCGTGCTCCCGTTCGGGTGAGCCGGGGTGGGGATCCGAGGCCGCCGTGCCGATGCATCGGGAATGACGTCCTCGATCACAGCGACAACGACAGCGGTACGGCGAGCGGCACACGTGGGTCTGGCGGCCGCGGCCGCCCTCCTCCTCGCCGCCGCGGCCCCCGCGACGGCCGGGTCCTCCGCCGGGAGCGGCCACCTCTACCTCATGGTGACCACGGGCGACGGCGACTCCGGCGACACCCGCGGCACCCTCCTGCTGTGCGACCCGCCCCAGGGCCACGGCCGTGCCGCCGAGGCCTGCGACCAGCTGGACTCGGTCGGCGGCGACATCGACGCCCTTCAGCCCGCTGACGTCTACTGCCCGATGCTCTACGCGCCGGTCACCGCCCGGGCGCACGGACAGTGGAACGGCCGACCGGTCGAGTACCGGCAGACCTTCCCGAACGGCTGCGTGATGGGGGCGCGGACAGGGGCGGTCTTCGCACTGGAGAGCTGACGCGCGGCTCGGGGCGCGATGACGCACACGCGCGTGGGGCGACCTCGGCTCAGTCCGCCCCTTCGCGCGCGTGCAGGGCCACCGTCACGACCGTGCGGGCCTGGTGCTCGATCTGGTCCTCCAGCGGAACCCAGCGGGCCCCGAAACGTTCCGCGAAGGAATCGCTCCACGCCTTGACGAGCCGTTCGAGACGCGGTGCCGCGCGGTCGTCCTCCTCCTGCAGCACCCGCAGCAGCATGGCGGCGGCCCGCAGCGGCAGCCTGCGGGAGAACGCGTCCACACTGCCGATGTACGCCCTCGTGTCGTCGGCGGGCCGCGTGTGGATCCAGTCCGCGGCCAGCCCCGGCACCAGCTCCAGGCCCCAGGTGGCGGCCCGCAGCAGCGGCCCGCCCGCGCCCTCCAGACGCGGCAGCGCGTCCGCCAGCACCTGGTCCACCGCCCGCGACTGAAGCAGCAGCCGGCCCGCCAGCCGGCGCATCGCCGCCGCCGGCGCCGGATGCGGCGCCGGATCGTCCACCAGCTCGCTCGCCCACATCGGTACCTCGACCACCGCGGTCAGACCGCCGTAGCGGTGCGCGTGGTACCAGGTGCTGTGCCGCGCGTCGTCCGGCATGCTCGGGTACGCCGCCCCGGCGCCCGGCGCCGGCATCACATGCACCCCGGGCCCGGACGCCGGCCAGCCCGCCGCGTCCGAGGCGCCGGTCTCCACCGGGATGTGCAGCTCCGCCGCGGACTTCGCGAAAGGCTCGGCGATACCCGGTACGTCCTTCGTCAACTGCACCCAGCTCCCGCCCAGGTCTGTGCCGTGCAGGGACACCTGGACGTAGGGCCGCAGTTCGTCGATCACCCCGGTCAGGGCGCGGGTCTCGGGCGGCAGGCGGTCGGGCGGCAGCATCGCGGGGGCCCACTCCGGCTGCTCCGCCCCGGCGGGACGGAAGAAGCCGAGGTGGTAGTCGAAGAGACTGTGCGGCGCCGGGGTGACATGGAGGCTCGCCCCGTCGGGATCCGCGCACAGCAGGAAGTGCCAGGACGTGTCCGCCCGCAACTCCCGCTCGGCCAGCACCCGCCGGGCCACCGCCAGGGCCGCGGGGCCGCCGGTCGGTTCGTTGGAGTGGGCGCCCGCCACCACCAGGACGGCCCGTCGGGCATGGCCGATCGACAGCAGATGCAGGGGCCTGCCCGCACGCGAGGCACCCACCTGCCTCAGTCGGCACACGCCGGGCCGCCGTGCGGCCAACGCCCGCGCGGACCGGACCAGTTCGGTCACCGTGGGGTAGCGCAGCTCCGGCAGCAGACTCACCCCCGATATGTCCGACCGGCCTCGCAATCCGCAGTACCCCACGGTCTGGTTGAGCTGTCAAGCACGCCGTGGGGAGCCGCCAGGGGGCGCCCAGAGGCATTTACCGCCAGTCGGTAGAGCCGTAGGTGCCGACGGGGCTGCCCGCGCCCCGGCGCCCGCGGTGCCGGCCGGGGCGTCACCGCTGGTGGAGACCGCGCCCGACCGGCGTCAGCAACGCCTCGCCGACCGCCTCCGACAGCGTCGGAACGCGGGTGCACATGCCGGGCCACGTCGACGCGCTTGCCCGAACCCAGTCAGTCCGTAGTCAGTCCGTGGCGACCCGCTCCAGCAGCGCCACCGGCGACTCGCCGAGAAGCTCCGCCACGCGCGCGTGCCCGGAGAACTCCCGCTCCGGTACCAACACGTCGCGCCAGACCCCCGGCGGCAACGGCAGCACCGTCTCCCCCCAGCCGCCCGCCTCCGCCAGCCGCAGCGACAGCCGGGTCACCGCGGTGACCACCTCCCCGGAACGCGCGAAAGCGACGCAGTGCGCCGCCGAGGGCCCCTCCGCGGTCAACGGCGTGTACGTCGCCGCGTCGCCGAAGACGTCGGGCCGGCGTCGGCGCAGCCGCAGCGCGGCGGCCGTGAGCGCGCCCTTGTCGCCGGAGTCCTGTGGCGGGAACGGCACAGGCCGCCGGTTGTCCGGGTCCACCAGCGCCAGGTACTCGCCCTCCGTGCCCTGGTACACGTCGGGCACCCCTGGCATCGTCAGGTGCACCAGGGCCGTGCTCAGCTCGTTGGCCCGGATGTGCGGCGCGAGGCGGCCCCGCAACGCGGCCACCTGCTCGGCGTGCGGCCCGCACGGCCCGGCCGCGACGAACTCCGCCACCGCCTCCTCGTACGCCGGTTCCTGCTCCGTCCAGCTCGTGTACAGCCCCGCCTCGCGCACATGCTTCAGCAGCGCCTCCCGCACCCGCTCGGGGGCCGCGGGGCCGAGCCCGAACACCGTCTGCCAGGCCGCCCACGCCAGCTGCGCGTCCGGCACGCCGTCACCGGCGCGGGTCACCTCGGCCAGCGTGTCCGCCCACCACTGGGGGCACTCGGTGAGCACGGCAAGGGCCGCGCGCACATCGGCACTGCGCTTGGTGTCGTGCGTCGACACCACGGTTCCCGTCAGCGGCCAGTCGCGCTGCACGCGCGTGCAGTACGCGTGGAACTCCTCGGGCGAGACGGCCGGACTCCCGGGGTTCCCGCCCACCTCGGTCGCCGACAGCAGCGGTACATACCGGTAGAACGCCGTGTCCTCCACGGACTTGGCCCGCAGCGCCGACGCGGTCTGTGCGAACCGGGTCCGGAACTCCACCTGGTCCGGCCCGTCCCCGGCCCGTCCCAGCACCAGATCCCGTACGACGTCGACCGCGCCCGCCTCCTCGGGGACCACGAAGGCGAGCCGGGCCTCGGCCGCGGCCTCCTCGGTGACGACAGAGGCGGCGTCCGAGGAGCCGTAGGGCCGGTAGACCTCCATCCGCACCAGCAGTTCCTGGAGCGCGGTGCGCAGCGCCCAGGGCGCGCGGTCGCGCAGCGCGGGCTCCGGGGACGTGGCACACACGCGTGCCGCCACCCGGGTCAGCCGGTCGGTCTCGGCGGCCAGCTCATGCGTGATCACCTTGTACGCCGCCCGCCGGGCCGTCGCGGCCCAGTCGCCGCCCCGGTCGGTCTGCGGGGCGGCGAACCGCCGGTACTGGCCGAGGAGTTCCCCGGCCCCCGCCGGGTCCGTGAACAGCCCGTCGATGTGGCGCAGTGCGTCGTACCCCGTGGTGCCGGCCACGGGCCAGGCCGCCGGGAGCTGCTCGCCGTCGGCAAGGATTTTCTCCACGACGGTCCAGCGCCCCCCGGTCGCCTCATGCAGCCGCTGGAGGTACGTGTCGGGGTCGGCGAGGCCGTCGGGGTGGTCGACCCGCAGCCCGTCCACCACTCCCTCGTGCAGCAGCTGGAGGATCTTGGCGTGGGTGGCCTCGAACACCTCCGGGTCCTCCACCCGCACCCCGATCAGCTCCGAGATGCTGAAGAAACGCCGGTAGTTGAGCTCCGTACGGGCCAGCCGCCACCAGACCGGCCGGTACCACTGCGCGTCCAGGAGCTGCGGCAACGGGAGTTCACCGGTGCCCTCGCGGAGCGGGAACACATGGTCGTAGTAGCGCAGCACCTCGCCGTCCACCGTGAGGTTGCCGAGCTCCTCGCCGACCGGGTGCCCCAGCACCGGCAGCAGCACCTGGCCGCCCTGCGCCTCCCAGTCGATGTCGAACCAGCGCGCGTACGGCGACTTCGGGCCCTCCCGGAGCACCTCCCACAGGGCGTGGTTGTGGCGCGGGTCCATCGCCATGTGGTTCGGCACGATGTCCATCACCAGGCCTAGCCCGTGCTCCCGCGCGGTGCGCGACAGTGCCCGCAGCCCGTCCTCACCGCCCAGCTCGCCGCGCACGCGCCCGTGGTCCACGACGTCGTAGCCGTGCGTCGAACCGGGGACGGACTCCAGGACGGGGGACAGGTGCAGGTGCGAGACGCCCAGCGAGGCCAGATACGGCACGGCCGCCGCCGCGGCCGCGAACGGGAACTCGCGCTGCAGCTGCAGCCGGTACGTGGCCGTCGGCACCGAATACGGGTCGGGTCGCTCAGGTGTCATGCAGACCTACGTACCCGCCCTGCGGCCTTTCGTGTCATCGGGTGGTCCATGTGCGTAGGAGCCGGACGACGCGACGCTACCGTCCCGTTCCGACGTCGGCGGACGCGACGGCACGGTCCCGTCCCGACGTTCGGCGCCACGACGGCACGGTCCCGTCCCGACGTTCGGCGCCACGACGGCACGGTTTCGTCCCCACGCCGACGGGGCGCCCGGCCTCATATCCCGGGCGCACCCACAACGACGACGAACACACTCCGCTAGACGGGCCGTTGCAACACCGCCATGCTGCGGTCCACCAGCGTCAGCCGATCCCCGGCCTGCACCTTCGCCCCCGTGCCCGGCGGCACCCCGTCGGGGCGGCCGGTGTCGACGACGACCTCCCACTGCCGGCCGTGGTTGACCGGCACCACGAAGTCCAGCGTCTTGGGCGAGGCGTTGAACATCAGCAGGAACGAGTCGTCGGTGATGCGCTCCCCGCGGGCGCCGGGCTCGGAGATCGCGTTGCCGTTGAGGAAGACCGTCAGCGCCGAGGCCTGCGCCCGGTCCCAGTCCCGCTGGGTCATCTCCTTGCCCTGGGGAGTGAACCAGGCGATGTCCGACAACTCGTCGTGGGTGCCCTCCACGGGCCGCCCGTGGAAGAAGCGGCGGCGCCGGAAGACCGGATGGTCCTTGCGCAGCCACACCATCGCGCGCGTGAACGCCAGCAACTCGGCGCCCATCCCCGCCGCCGCCTCCCCGGCCTCCTCCGGCCAGCGCACCCAGGCCAGCTCGCTGTCCTGGCAGTAGGCGTTGTTGTTGCCGCGCTGGGTGCGCGCGACCTCGTCGCCGTGGCTGATCATCGGCACGCCCTGGGACAGCATCAGCGTGGCGATGAAGTTGCGCATCTGCCGGGCGCGCAGCTCCCGCACCTCGGGGTCGTTGGTCTCGCCCTCCGCCCCGCAGTTCCAGGACCGGTTGTGGCTCTCGCCGTCGCGGTTGTCCTCGCCGTTGGCCTCGTTGTGCTTGTCGTTGTACGAGACGAGGTCGTGCAGGGTGAACCCGTCGTGGCAGGTGACGAAGTTGATCGAGGCCAGCGGGCGCCGGCCGTCGTCCTGGTAGAGGTCGGAGGAACCGGTCAGCCGGGACGCGAACTCCGCCAGCGCGCGCGGTTCGCCCCGCCACAGGTCCCGTACGGTGTCGCGGTACTTGCCGTTCCACTCGGTCCACAGCGGCGGGAAATTGCCCACCTGGTAGCCGCCCTCGCCGACGTCCCACGGCTCGGCGATCAGCTTCACCTGGGAGACCACCGGGTCCTGCTGCACCAGGTCGAAGAACGACGACAGCCGGTCCACCTCGTGGAACTGCCGGGCCAGGGTCGCCGCGAGGTCGAAGCGGAAGCCGTCGACATGCATCTCGGTGACCCAGTACCGCAGCGAGTCCATGATCAGCTGGAGGACGTGCGGGGACCGCATGAGCAGGGAGTTCCCGGTGCCCGTGGTGTCCATGTAGTACCGCTGGTCGTCGGTCAGGCGGTAGTACTGCGGGTTGTCGAGCCCCTTGAAGGACAGCGTCGGGCCCAGGTGGTTGCCCTCGGCGGTGTGGTTGTAGACGACGTCCAGGATGACCTCGATCCCGGCCTCGTGCAGCGCCCTGACCGCCGATTTGAACTCCAGGACCTGCTGGCCGCGGTCGCCCCAGGAGGCGTACGCGTTGTGCGGGGCGAAGAAGCCGATGGTGTTGTAGCCCCAGTAATTGTTCAGACCCATGTCGACCAGACGGTGGTCGTTCACGAACTGGTGGACCGGCATCAGCTCCAGGGTGGTGACGCCGAGCTCCACCAGGTGCTCGATGATCGCGGGGTGCGCGAGCGCGGCGTAGGTGCCGCGCAGCTCCTCGGGCAGCCCCGGGTGCCGCATGGTGAGGCCCTTGACGTGCGCCTCGTAGATCACCGTCTCGTGGTACCCGATCCGTGGCCGCCGGTCGTCGCCCCAGTCGAAGTAGGGGTTGACCACGACGGACGTCATGGTGTGCGGCGCCGAGTCGAGGTCGTTGCGCTTCTCGGGCGAGTCGAAGTGGTAGCCGTACACCTCCTCGCCCCAGCGGATCGAACCGCTGATCGCGCGCGCGTACGGGTCGAGCAGCAGCTTCGAGGAGTTGCAGCGCAGACCGCGCTCGGGAGCGTACGGGCCGTGCGCACGGAAGCCGTAGCGCTGTCCCGGCATCACGCCGGGCAGATACGCGTGCCGGACGAACGCGTCGCTCTCGCGCAGTTCCACCGCCGTTTCCGAGCCGTCGTCGTGCAGCAGACACAGCTCTACTCGGTTCGCGGCCTCCGTGAAGACCGCGAAGTTGGTACCGGCGCCGTCGTACGTGGCACCGAGTGGATACGCCTCTCCAGGCCAGACCTGCATGAAACGACTCTTTCAGCTCTCCCGCGCCGCGTGTGGCGCCTTGGCCCCGAGTGTCCCCGAAAGTGATGGAACCACCTATGACTTACGTCCCTCTTACCGATCGACCGGTGCACAGGACGATCACAGGATCGTCCTGAGCCGAACCATTTGGGGCAGACACGTACTCCCGGAGTACCCGGGGAGTAGGGGGAAGATGTGCGCAAGATAGTGCACCGCCACCTCGGGAAGGTGGTGGCAGGTGCGGCCATCGCGGTGGCCGGGACCGCCGTGATGGTCGGGATCACCCTGCCGGGTACGGCGGGGGCGGACGACACAGGGGGCGGCAAGTCGGCGTCGGGCCAGTCCGCGGCGCAGGCCGGACAGGGGGCGGACGGGGCCGTGGCGCCCGGGGTCGTCGAAAAGGCGCCGGCCGCCGAGGGCGAGAAGGGCAAGGGTCGCGACCCGCTCACCGACGACGAGATCCAGCGGGTCGAGCAGCTCGCCGTGAACCCGCAGATGATGAACGCCAGCGAGGATGTCGAGGGCGACCGCGGCCCCGAACGGCTCACCGTGGACCTCGCCGACCCCAGGGTCGGCGAACTGGACGACCCGAACGCGCCCCGGCGCGCGAACGTGACGTTCTACGACTACCGGGACGACACCCTTGTCACCAGGACCGTCGACCTCGACAGCGGCAAGGTCGTCGCGACCGGCACCCAGCACGGCGTCCAGCCGCCGCTGAGCAGCGCCGAGTACGCGGAGGCCGCGAGCCTGCTGATCGCCGACCCGCTCGGCGCGGACCTGAAGGCCGACTACAAGGACGCCACCGACAAGGAACTCACCGACCCGAACCAGCTGCTGCTCACCGGCGCCGTGTACCGGGCCGTCCCGGGCGGCCAGCCCGCCGTACTCGACAAATGCGGTGAGCACCGCTGCGTGCGGCTGTTCCCGAAGGTGAAGAACGGCCCCTGGATCGACGCCAGGGCCTTCGTGATCGATCTCAGCGCCCGCAAGGTCGCCAAGCTCGAGAGCTGATCCGCCTCCCTCCGTCCACTTTTCCCACCTGCTCCTTCCGCAAGGGAGTCATTTTCTTCATGCGTGTCAACAGAATCAGCCGCGCGCGCAGGCACGCGGCCCTCGGCGTGTCCGTGGCCGCGCTGGCCGCCGGTGTCACGACCGGTGCGGGACCGGCCGCCGCCCAGCCCAAGGCCGCCGCCGCGGCCGCGGCGGAGTGCAGCAGCGCCTACAAGATCGAGCAGAAGCTCGCCAGCGGCACGACCTGGCGGATGTGCTGGCGCTACGACAGCAAGGCCGGAATGGTCCTGGAGGACATCTCCTACCAGCCCAAGGGCGAGGCCACGGCGATCAAGGTCCTCAACAGCGCCCGGCTCGGCCAGATCCACGTCCCCTACGACGACGGCAGCGTCGAGTACGACGACCTGACGGGCTTCGGCTTCGCACAGGGCCTGATGAACCTGGACCCGGGCGAGTGTCCCGGCGGCACCATCAAGAGCGTCAAGGTCCCCGACGCCTGGGACCCGGACCGCGCGAACGTCAACGGCCTGTGCACCACGACCCGTTCCCGCGGCCACGCCTACCGCATGCAGGGCGACAGCGCGAACAAGGTCTACCAGGCCCAGGGCAAGGACCTGCTCGTCTACACGGTCAACCAGGTCGGCTGGTACGAGTACATGACCGAGTGGCGCTTCCAGGACGACGGCACCATCACCATGAACCTCGGCGCGACCGGCAGCCTCTCCTACGAGGACTACGACGCCGGCGACGGCCGCGGCTGGCCCATCGGCAAGGGTCCCCGGGCCCAGGCCGTCAGCCACAGCCACAACGCCTTCTGGCGCCTGGACTTCGCCCTCGATGGCTCCTCCAAGAACCGGGTCGAGCAGTACGACTCGACGGTCACCGCGGCCGCCCAGGGCCAGCAGACCGCCACCGTCAAGACCACCCGCACCCCGGTCACCAAGGAACTCGCGGGCGACGCCAAGAGCTACCGCTGGTGGCGCATGGTCAGCGCGGCCGGCAAGAACAAGGACTGGCACCCGCGCTCGTACGAGATCGTCCCCGGGCCCAGCACCAAGTACCCGGCCCGCTCCTTCACCAAGCACGACGTGTACTTCACCGAGTACAACCCGTGCGAGCAGTTCGCCAGCAACAACACCGGTGACTGCGGTGCCGGAGCGGGCAAGTCCGTCGACAAGTGGGTCAACGGCCAGACCCTCACCCACCCGGTGGTCTGGATGAACGTCGGCTTCCACCACATCGCGCGCGACGAGGACCAGCAGCCCATGCCGGTCCACTGGCAGGGATTCTCCATCGCCCCCAGGGACGTCACGGCTATGAATCCGCTCACTCCGGCCGAGCTCGCCGGGCAGAACGGCCACTGGGAATTCGGTAGTTGAGATTGAGCCTGTCCATCCGGCTGCACCGCCGACCGCTCCCGGAGTACCCTTCCTTGATCGTTGGCAAGGGGAGTGCTCGGGGGAGCGGAAGGCGGTGCGCGGGTGGGCTCGGGAGGGCTGGAGTTGCCCCCTGGTGACGAGGGTCACGAGGGGAACTCCGCAGACGCCCCGCCCGGCACGGTGTCCCTGGCACGGCCGATGGACGCGGGAGCGACGATCGGGCCGGAGCTGGACTGGGACGCCGACGCCTGGCGTGAGGTACGCACGCGCGCACAGCGGGCGGGCCGGGCCTACATCTGGCTGAACCTCGTCGAACAGCGGCTGCGGGCCGTCGTGGCCGCTGTACTGCGTCCCATCTACGAACCCGTCCACGGTCAGGACGACTGGGTGGTCGCCGCCGCCGGTCCCGCCGGACAGGAGTGGGTCCAGCGCGCGGTCGCCGTCCGCGAGGTCAGCCGCCGCAAGGGATATCTGCTCGACCCCGCCGACGACAACGTCCTCAGCTTCCTCACCCTGCCCCAGCTCCGTGAGCTGATGGTGCAGCACTGGCCGTGCTTCGAGCCCTACTTCGACGACCGCCGGGACGTCGAACTGGCCCTGGACGAGCTGGAGGTGACACGCAACGTCGTCTCCCGCAACCGGGCCCTGTCCGAGGCGGTCCTCGGTCAGGCCGAGCGCGCCTCCGCCAAGCTGCTCGAGATACTCGGCGCCGGCGGTGACGTGCCCTCCGCGCGGCGGCTGCCCGTCGACGCGGTCGAGGACCTGGTCGGCGACCGGTACGCCGACGTGGTCGCCGTGCACTCCGACCGGGTGCGGCTGCTGCGCCAGTTCCCCGCCGAGGACATCTTCGGCGCCGCCCGACGCCTGGACGCCGTCGGCATCGGCCTCAACCTCCTCGTGCAGAACTTCTCCGGCCGCCGTCTGGTGCGCCTGGCCGAGGCCGGCTGCCGGGTGCGGCTGCTGTTCCTGAACCCGGCCTCCAGCGCGGTCAAGCGGCGGGAGCGGGAACTCGGCATGAAGCGCGGCGAGTTGAGCCGCGCCGTCGAGATGAACATCCTGCACATGCGCCGGGTGCGCTCCAGGCTGCGCGACCCGGGCGCCTTCGAGATCCAGGTCTACGACGACACCCCGCGCTTCACGGCCTACCTTGTGGACGGCGACGGTTCGGACGGGATCGCGGTCGTGCAGTCCTATCTGCGCCGGTCGCGGGGCATGGAGGCACCGGTCCTGGTGCTGCGCAACGGTAACCGGGTGGTCAAGGCGGGCGACATCGACGACAGCGGCCTCTTCCCGACCTACCGCGAGGAGTTCGAGACGAACTGGGCGGATTCGCGGCCGGTGTCCTGAACATCCCACCGTGCGGGGTGCCAAGCGGAACGCGGTCCCCTGATTGTCAGTGGCGCATGGGAAGGTGGAGACCACTGGGGGAAAGCACCACCAAGAAGGGGGACCGCCCATGGGCTGGCACCGAGAGCTGCTGATCGGCTTCGACCTGGAGACCACCGGCACCGATCCGCGCGAGGCGCGCATCGTCACGGCTGCCGTGATCGAGGTCAGGGACGGTCAGGCCCTGGGGCGCCGGGAGTGGCTGGCGGACCCGGGCATGGAGATCCCGGCGGACGCCGTGGCGGTGCACGGCATCAGCAACGAGCGGGCGGCGGCCGAGGGCCGCCCCGCCGACCAGGTCGCCGACGCCATCGCGGACGTCCTCACGACCTACTGGAAGACGGGCGTCCCGGTGGTCGCCTACAACGCCGCCTTCGACCTGAGCCTGCTCTCCGCCGAACTGCGCAGGTACAACCTGCCGTCCCTGCGTGAGCGCCTGGGCGGTCTCGACCCGGCCCCGGTCATCGACCCGTACACCATCGACCGCTCGGTGGACCGCTACCGCCGCGGCAAGCGCAACCTCGAAGCGGTCTGCACGGAGTACGGCATCGCCCTCGACACCGCCCACGACGCCAGTGCCGACGCCCTCGCCGCGGCCCGGCTGGCCTGCGCGATAGCCGTGCGCCATCCCAAGGTCGCGGCCCTCGGCCCGGCGGACCTGCACCGCCGGCAGATCGAGTGGTACGCGGAGTGGGCGGCGGACTTCCAGGACTTCCTGCGCCGCAAGGGCGACGCGACGGCCGTGGTGGACGGCACCTGGCCGCTGCGCGAGCCTGCCGACGAAACGGTGTGAGAGGGCGTCATCCCCGTGGCGAACCCAGGTGCGGAGGGCTCGCGACGGCCTCCACCCGGGGCTTCGCCAACCGCTCGTAGTCGGCCCCCGACAGGCACAGCGACCGGTCGAGGCGGGCGGCGTTGAAGTACAGCCGGGGCTGCTTCACGACATCCGGATCGGCGACGACCTCAAGCTCGGGGTCGAAGCTGAACGGCAGCACCGTGCCGGGGATCGCCCGGGCCAGCCGCTCGGCGGTCTCCGCGTCACTGAACCCGACATAGCGCGCGGCGAACAGCGCCCGGACCGCGTCCAGGTCCACGCGCCGGTCGCCGGGGACGACCGCGAGGACATGCCGGGTGGTCCGCCGGTCCACCTTGACCCGCAGCACGATGCACTTCGCGGCCTCGGAGGCGGGGTGTCCGCGCAGCGCGCACACGGCCTCGGTGGTGCCCTCGGGTTCGTGGTCGACGATCCGGTACTCGACGGAGGAGGTGTCGAGCAGGGAGATCAGACGGTCGTAGGTGTCGTAGGCGTCGTCGCCGGACATCGGATGTCCTCTTCCGTGGTGCGGACTTCGGTGTGGGGTACGGCGGTTGTGCGGTGGGCGCGTTCCACGGACTGCCCCCAGTAGGTGCCGGTGATCATCATGACCGCTCCGAGGCCGGTCAGTGCGGTGAAGTGCTCACCGCCCAGGGCGACTCCGGCCGCCGCGGCCCAGATCGGCTCGGTGCCCAGCAGCAGACTGGCGCGGCTGGCCGAGGTGCGCTGCACCGCCCAGGTCTGGGCGAGGAAGGCGAACACACTGCAGAACAGGGCGAGATAGAGCAGCTGCGTCCAGGTCGCCGGGCCCGCGTGGGACAGGGCCGGAAGATCGCGCGCGGCCAGGGGGAGGAACAGGGCCGTGCCGACGAGGGTCTGCACGGTCGTGAGGTGCAGCGGCCGTATCGCCCGGCCCGCGGTGAGCCGGCCGACGAGTGCGACATGACCGGCCCGTACGACCGCGGCGCCGAGCATCAGCAGGTCGCCGAGGCGGGGCGCGTGGAAGCCGTTGCCCGCCATGAGGAGACCGACGGCCAGGACGCACACCCCGGCCGCGGCATAGAACACGGGCGGCAGACCGCCCTGGTGACCGGTGCGGTCGAGGAGGGGGGTGAGGACGATGGTCAGGCTGATGATGAGCCCCGCGTTGGCGGCACTGGTGTGGGCGACGCCGTAGGTCTCCACGACCAGGACGGCGGCCTGGGTGAGGCCCAGGGGCACCCCCGCCCGCAGCTCCTCGCGGGTCCACCGGCGCGGCCCTCCCCCGGGGGAGACGACGACTGCCAGGCAGGCGAGCGCGGACAGGGCGTAGCGGGCGAGGAGCACCAGCAGGACAGGCAGAGCGGACGTCGCCGTCTGGGCGGAGAGATAACTCGAACCCCAGACGATCGCGACCAGCAGGAGTACCACATCGGTACGGCGGGCGTCGGACACCCGCCCACCCTGCACCCCACCGTCTCTGAAGCCCAGGACCAGCTTCTTAAACGATCTTTTAGTACTCCTACACTGTCGTGGTGGACGAACGACAGCTGCGGATCCTGCGGGAACTCGGCGAACTGGGCAGCGTCACCGCGGTCGCGGAGGCGCTCCTGGTGACCCCGTCGGCGATCTCGCAGCAGCTCAGACTGTTGCAGCGGTCGGTCAGGGTGCCGCTGACCGAGCGCGACGGCAGACGGCTGGTGCTCACGGACGCCGGTCAGGCGCTGGCGGGCGCGGCCATCGAGGTGGAGACGGCGCTGGCCCGCGCCCGGCACACGGTCGAGGAGTTCGTGGACCGGCCCGGCGGCGAGGTCTCGGTGGCGGCGTTCCACAGCGCGGGCGCGGCCTTCTTCCCCCTGCTGCTGCGCGCCCTGGCCGACCCCGGTGCCCCCGTGCCGAGGCTGGCCGACGAGGACGTCCCGCAGGAGGACTTCCCGCGCCTGACCCGTGCATACGACATCGTCCTGGCCCATCGCCTCGACCATGCCCCCGACTGGCCGCCCACGGTGACGGCCACCACGCTCCTGCGGGAACCACTGGACGTGGCCATGCCCGCCGACCACCCGCTGGCGGCCAGACGCCGGGTGACCCCGGCAGACGTGGCCGACGAGCCCTGGATCACCGTCCACGACGGCTTCCCCGTCATGGCCACCATCGAGGCCATCGCGGCGGCAGCGGGCCACCGCCTGCACCTGGCCCACCGCATCAACGAGTTCGCGGTGGCGGCGGAGGCGGTGGCGGCGGGCGGCGGCCTGGCGTTGATGCCCCGCTGGACGATGCGCCGGCATCCGGCACTGGCCCTGAGACCTCTGAGCGGCGTACAGGCGAGACGCCACATCGACGCCCTCTACCGCCCGGAGAGGACGGCGAGAAGGGCGGTTCGCACGGTCCTGACGGAGCTGAGGGCGGCGGCACGGACCATTCGGGGCGCGGACGACTGAGCCGGGGGCGCGGCTCACCGGTCAGAACGGGTACCAGCGCACCGTCTCGTCGCCGTCCCGCAAGGACGCCACCCGGCGCTCGAACTCGGCCAGTGCCTTGGGATCGGCCGGCGCGTGCTGGGCCACCCATGCGCAGCTGGCCGTCTCCCGGGCTCCCCGCAGCACCGAGCACCCCTCCCACTCCCGCACATCCCACCCGTAGGCGGCGGTGAAGGAGTCATAGGCCGCCGCGGGCACCCCGTACCGGTCCCGGGACAGCGCCATGACCACCAGATCGTGCTCCCGCAGATCCGAGGAGAACGTCTCCAGATCGACGAGAACCGGCCCGTCCGGCCCCACATGGACATTGCGGGGAAGCGCGTCACCGTGGATCGGCCCCGGCTCCAGATGGGGCGTCAGGGCTGCCGCGGCCGCCGCGAAACCGTCCCGCCGCTCCCGCAGGTACGCCGCGTCGGCGGGGTCGATCGCGTCGCCCGCGAGGCGCAGCCACCGCTCCACACCCCCCAGCAGTTCCCGGGGAGGCAGGGCGAAGGACGGCGAGGGCAGCGCGTGCACCACCCGCAGCAGTTCGGCCAAATCCCGCGGCTCGGCGGGCCGTACGGCGTCGGGGAGCCGGTGCCACAGCGTCACCGGATGCCCCTCGACCGACCGCGCCTTGGGCTCAGCCGCCCGCACCGCGGGCACCCCGGCCTCCGCCAGCCACCCCGCGATGTCCAGTTCACGGCGCGCCCGGTCGAGGAGTTCGGCGTCGCGTCCCACCTTGACGACCAGGTCACCGGCGGCGAACACGGCGTTCTCCCCGAGGGCGAGAAGCTGCGCGGACCCTGCCGGCAATCCCGCCGCGGAAAGTACGTCCCGCGCCCGTGTCTCGTCCATCGTCCGGCCTCCCGGTCCTGACATGTCCCGCATGCCTGTGTATCGCCATCGCGAACGGCGTCGAGTTCACGCCATCGCCCGGCCAGTCTCGCATTCCCACAGGTGGGCCGGTGTGCGCGCTGCCTTGACGGCGTATACCCCCTTCACGACCATGACGGAGGCCCAGGCCAGGAGGGGCCGGATCGGCACGAGCCGCGCGAAGGAGCCGATGACGTGACCGTGATGACCGCGACGGAGCGGTCGGCGCAGGGCGCACCGCGCGCCGAGGGGGACCGCCGCCCTGCCGACCGCGGGGCCTGGATCCTGGTGCTGCCCGCGCTGATCCCCATCCTGGTGCTGAGCGTGGGGCCCCTGCTGTACGGGATCTCGCTGGCCTTCACCGACGCCCAGTCGGGCCGGACCCGGGCCACCCGGTGGATCGGCGGTCTCAACTTCCAGGACCTGCTGCACGACACACTGTTCTGGGAGTCGTTCCGGATCGGCCTGGTGTGGGCCGTCGGCGTGACCGTGCCGCAGTTCCTGCTCGCGCTCGGCCTCGCCCTGCTGCTCGACCAGGACCTCAGGCTGCGCTGGCTCGCCCGCGCCCTCGCGATCATCCCCTGGGCCATGCCCGAGGTCGTCGTCGGTGTCATGTGGCGCCTCGTCTACAACCCGGACGCCGGTGTCCTCAACGAGACCCTGCGCACCCTCGGCCTCGGCGACGGCCGTGACTGGCTCAGCGGCCTGTCCACCGCCCTGCCCGCCGTGATCGTCGTCGGCGTCTGGGCCGGGATGCCCCAGACGACGGTCACCCTGCTCGCCGGACTCCAGAACACCCCGCGCGAACTCCACGAGGCGGCCGCGATGGACGGCGCGGGCGCCTGGCGACGATTCCGCACGGTCACCTGGCCCGCCCTCAGACCGGTCGCGCTCGCGATCACCGCGCTCAACTTCATCTGGAAGACGGGGGATTGACGCCGTCGATCTCTCTGACCTGCACACCCCTTGATCCAACAAGGGGGAGTGGGAAACGAGTGGGAAACGAACTAGCCGTTCTGGCGCCCCAACCGCTCCTGCAACCCGTCCCAGCGCTCCTGCAACGTCTTCATGATGCTCTGCTCCATCGGAACTGTCACGCTGCTGTACGTCCCCTCAACACCCGGCACCTCATGGCCCATCCGCGACTCCACCGCGAACTTGCTGTGCCCGTCCTCGTCCAGCCAGGATTTGTGGCCGTGACGGATCAGGTACAGCCGCCGGCCCTTGAACGAAGGCACCTCCGGCATCGCCGCCCGGTTCCAGCGCGCCTGCCTCGACACGCGCTCCTCCGCACCGTCCGCGATCGGCCGCCAGTACTTGTAGTCGAAGTTCACCGCGCCCAGGCTGCCGCCCTGAATTGCCGGGAACACCCACCGGCTGTCGTGACTGGCAAGCAGCTCCTCCAGCAGCCCACCCAGGAACGCCGGGATCACCAGGCTGCGGTAGCTCTCGTACTTCGGCGGGAAGAACCGCAGCTCGCTTTCCTCGTACTGAACTTGGCGTTCAACACGGATCGCCGGCATCAGTCCGGGGCCCTTGCCGTAGCGCTCCCGGTCCTCCGCGTACCGGTCCTCTTCTTCCGGGTCGGGGCGCGGGTCACTGGCGGGCCAGTTCGGGTAGCAGTACTCGCGGGTCAGCCCGTACAGCTCGGCCGGCCGCATGCCCGTCATGGCCATCGTCCACATGAAGGCGTAGCCGCTCAGCCCGAAGTAGGCGCGGGCGTTCACGGCCAGCTGCTCGATGGCCTCCGGCGTGACGTCCTTCTTGCGTTCCTTCGGCTTCTTCTTGAACTTGCCGCGGCGCCGGCTGCGTTCGACGGGCGACGTCTTGAGCAGGCGGGGCACCGCGTCGTCGAGGACCATCCCGAGGACCATCATCACGTTCTTCGCCGAGCCGGGGCCGAGGACGTTGTTGACGTGCTTGCGGAAGGCCCGGTAGGCGAGCACGTCGATGTCGGAGACCGCGGTGTTGCGCTTCTTGAAGTACGGCCGGATGTGGTTCTCGATGGCCGAGCGGTAGCCGCGCTCCGTCAGATGGGCGTGGTCCATGGCTTCGAGCCAGTCGTCCAGCCAGTCGGACATGCGGGTCTGGCCGTCACGGTTGGAGACGTGGTCCCCGGCCCGGATCTCCGCCATCTTGTCGAGGCCGTGGTTGTACGCCTCGTCCTCGTCGAGGAACCCGCCCTTGGACTCGAAGCGCTTACGGCCATCGTCGTGGTATTCGCCGGTCCACCACTTCACGCGGCAGGTACCGCCGCGCCATTCGGTGTAGACGTCGCGTGCGCGCCTGGCCATGTCGCCCCCTCGTGCGGCTGTGGTGCGCGGTAGTCCGGCAGGCACCCCTGCCGCCGAGACTCCGCGTCTTCATGGTCTCAGCCGTCTTGCCCGAGTGGGCAGTGACGGCAGTGACCGCATTCACCACCGAGGTCCCGCACCAAGTCCGCCATGGCGGCCTGCGCTTCAGGCCGTTCGCGGATCTGGCGTGGAACCACGCAGACGATCCCTTTGCCTGTACGGACCGCGACTCCTTCGAACGTTGGCCCGTAGTCGACTATGAGCGCGTCTCTTTGAAGCATGGCTCCCCCTTCGTCGCCTGATGGGAAGCCTTCGAGGACGTGATCCGACTCTGCCACGTCGTGCACGTTTTGGGACTGGGTGGGACTCAAGTGAAGTGCCGAAAAAAGGTAACGGAACAGTAAAACCAAAAGGGTTGTACGCCAATCGAGTGAACTTCAGCTAGATCAGACCGCGTTCACGCAAGTCACGCACCACGCGCTCGCTCATCTCCCGGATCTCTTCGGCTGACGTGCCCCTCGCCGTGGCGATGAGGGCGAGCTGGACCACATCCCGCGCCTCAGCGTCGAGAACCTCCGGCGGCACAGGTGACTTCTGGACATCGGGCGCCTCGGCGACCTGACCGACCGGAACAGGCTCACCGCCCTCCAGGACATCGAGGCAGCTGCCGGGTGCCCACTGGAGCAGATCGTCGATCTTCACGTAGTTGGTCTCGCGGATCGATAGGCCCTTTTCGACGCGCTGCCAGGTGCCTTTGGAGACGCCGGCCGCCTTCGCGTTGGCGTCGTTCATGGCGATGCCGAGATCGGCGCGGCGGCGCTTGGCCGCCCGCGCAAGCCTCTCAAGGTCGTGATCCGTAGGGGATGGCATGGGGTCATCTTGGCAGGACCAGAGGGGACCAGCCAGGACTAGGGGCGACTTAGGCCCAAACTGATGCCCCCGTTTACCCAGCTCAGCGGGCGTCTACGGCTTCCTGGTGGCAACTCGTGTCAACTAAAGGCCATCTATGGCTAGACGGCAGGGTCATCTAAGGCTAACTTCCTCGTATGGCACAAAACCCAACCACCTTCGAGGTGGACGGGACGGCTATCTGCACCAAGCGCAAGAACGCGGGGATGGACGTCCAGCAGCTCGCCGACATGGTCGGCATCACCGACAGCTACCTCAGAAAGCTGGAACGCGGTGCCCGCAAACGCATGACGCCCGGCCCTTATCAGGCCCTGCGAGCCGCCCTGAACGCGAACCAAGACGAGCTTCTCCGTGCCCCCCACCCGAACCCCCCAGAAAGGAAGTGACGTGAACAGCATCCAGTCCCCGACGGCCCCCACCACGGCGGACAACAGCCCCTCGAAGTACCTCGACCTCAAGGAGGTCGCCAGGGAACTGAGGTGCAGCGTCCGCACCGTGCGGCGTTACCTCGCCAGCGGTCGCCTCGGCTACAGCCAGGAGAAGCCGGGCGGCGTCATCCGCGTCAGTCGCGACGACATCGACGCCTACTACGAGGCCAGCCGCATCGGGCCGGCCGTTTCCCGCCGACGCCCCGCCCGCGCCGCCGCCTAGACGGCAAAGGCCCCACCCGCCGGATCGCACTCCAGCAGCCGGGGCCCCGCGACCCGAAGGTCGCCGATCCACCCACACCATCCAGAAGAGAAGGGCGAACCGTTGCCTGACATCATCCCATCTGCCCCGCAGGACGCAGACTCGGACCCGTTCTGGGTCAAGAACCGCGCCGACTTCCTCGCCACCAAGAGCCGCTCCGCCGACCCGTCCGCGTGCGGCACCTGCCGTGGCAACGTCGCTGCGGGTGAGCCGGTCGAGCACGACGGCTGTGCGCAGCGGGCCACGCTTCTGCAGGCCCCGGATCACCCCGACTACGAGCTCCTCGCGGGTTTCTCGCTGGAGGAGAACGAGCGGCTTCCGGCCCGCTTCCACGTCCCGGTGTTCGATGACTGCGGCAAGCCGAACTCGTGGCTTTGCGCGGTCTGCTGGGAGGAGGGGCAGGTCGTCGGCTGGCCGTGCGCCACTGCCATCAAGCACGGCACCGAAGTCTTCTCGCCGCTGCACCAGGCTGAGACCGCGCAGGAGAAGCAGGCCGTCGAGCTGGCCGCGTATCGGGCGCTCGAACTTGGCGACACCGACGGCCGCGTCTCCGCATCCTGCGGCAACCCCGAGCACCCCACCTGGCTCCGCAAGCCGGACGACACCCATGGCTGCGCCTGGTGCTGCAGCGCCGAACTGGAGGCGGAGAACCAGCGGCTCCAGAGGGAGATCGAGGACGCGGCCCGCGTATCCGAGACGCTACTCCGACGTCTGACCGAGGAGATGCTGGCGGGCTCGGCGCTGCATGCCGCGCTGACCATGCCGACAACACCCGAACAGCGGCAGGCCGCACTGGACAAGTTCGAGGCTGTCGCCAAGCAGGTCATCAGCACCACGGGCGGTGCAGCATGAGCGGGTACGCCGAGATCGCCGCGCACGTCGCCCGCGACGTGAAGGACGGCAAGCTGACCGAGATCCGAGAGGACGGCCTGTACAGGCACGTCGAGTTCAGGGCCTTGCAAGGGTGGTCCCGGATCATCCTGGTGACATGGCCGTACAACCTGCTGGTAGCTGGCTCGCACGGCTCGTTCCACTTCGAGCGGCAGGGCTCGGACACGGAGGACATGTTCGACTGGTTGCGCGGCATTCGTGTCGAGCCGAGGTCGTGGGCGTCGAAGTTGGTCAACGGCGTCGATTCGGTCCGTGAGTACGACCGCGACAAGCTCGTCCAGCAGGTCAAGGACGAGGCGGCGGAGGCGGTCAAGGAGGGTGCTCCGCGCGGCCTTCGGGCTGCGGTCCGTGAGCAGATCCTGGAGAGCGACCGGCTGGTCTCGCAGGACTGGGCCATGCAGATGGTCTACGACTTCGAGCACGGCACGATCTACCGCACCGAATGCTCGTGCGGAGCATCGAAGGACCACGAGTCTCTCCACGACGCAACGATGTGGCGGATCTACGAGCGCCACACGGGCGCCGGTCACGAGGTCGAGGATCGCGAGATCACCGGCTTCACCTTCTCCGACGTCGGCGACTGGTCGATCCACAAGCTGAACTACCACTTCGTCTACCAGTGCCACGCCGCCGCGTGGGCGATCGGACAGTACGACGCCGCCCGGAAGCAGGTGGCCGCGTGAACGCCGAACAGTGGAACGCCGCCTACCCGGTGGGTTCTCCCGTCCTCGCCTACCCGGGCTGTCGGCCGGAGGACGATCCGGCTGGCGAGCTTCTGATCACCTGCACCCAGACGAGGGCGCAGAAGTCCAGCAGCGGCGATGACGTCGTCTGGGTGGAGGGCCATGGCGCCTACATCTGCCTCACCCACGTCGACGCGGTCACCGAGGAGCAGTGGGAGCAGGCGCGCATTGACCGCGACGAGGCTACGGCTGCCCGTCGTGCCGCTCTGCTCGACGCGATCCGGGCCCGCCCGGCTGGTGCCTGGAAGACGGAGCGGGTGCTGTTCGCGCTGAAGCAGGCCGGGTTCGGCTGGGTCGGCGCCCGCACCGCGAAAGCCGACCTTGAAGCACTGGCCGCCGACGGGCATCTGACACCGGTCACCGAAGTGGTCATCCGCCACTACGAGCTGGCGGAGGCGGCGTCATGAGCGTCACCCGCTACCGCAAGCGCCCCATCGAGGTCGACACCGTCCAGTGGACGGGCGACAACCTCAACGAGTTGATCAACTTCACCGGCGGGGACTTCCTCCTCACCACCCCGGGCGAGTTCGACGACACGGCGATCACCGCGAAGGTCTACGACAGCCTCCACGACACGTGGGTCGGCGTGAAGACCGGCCAGCGCATCGTGCAGGGCGTGAAGGGCGAGACGTACCCGATCGACCTGGACGTCCTCGCCGAGACCTACGAGGCCGCGCCTGACGCCTCCGGCTTCTTCCGGCCGGGCCGGACCTACGCCCATGACGTCTACCGGTTCCGCTGCGAGTTCGTCGCCACCCATCCCGTCAACGGCCACCGCTACGCGTGGGGCTGGTTCGGGCGCGAGGGGCGTGGCTGGCGGCACTACACCTTCAGTGAGTGGCAGTTCCAGGCCCGCGAGTGGACCGACGTCATCGAGGCGGTGACCGCATGACCCGCCCGGTCACGCCCCTGGCCGCCGCTGTCGAGTTCGAGGGCGCGCTACCAGTCCCGTTCGGTCACGCCCGCCCGCTCGGACCCGCCCCGCGCATCAAGGCCGCCGACATGCCCGCTTCCCGCCTGGAGCAGCGGATCCGCAACCTGGCCGCTCAACAACGGAACGACCGCGCCGCGGAGTCCGCCGCCCGCATGCGCGCGTTCCTCGAAACCGCCCAGTCCGACACCACGCCCGAGGAGGGCACGCCGTGAACGACGTGATCACTGTCTTGCGCCGGGCCGGCGATCTGGCCCTGCTGTACGGGCCGAACCCGGTGTCGTGCATCCGCGCCGCCGCTTTGGGCGCCCCTGACGCGGTGATGCCGTTCTACGGCACCCCGGAGTCGGAGCTCGCCGAGGACGCCGAGTACCGGCTGCAGCGGCACATCAACCCGGGCAGTGTGGACGCCGACGAGGACGACACCGTTGACGAGTGGGCTGCCGGACGCAGTGTCGCTGATGTGCGGGGCGCGTTCTTCGCCGCGGCGGACGGCCTTGAGGCGGGTGTCCTGTGACCGTCATCGAGCCTCTCGCGCGTCCCCTCGTACCGCCGCCGGGTGGCGAGGTTCTGCACCGGTCCGCCCGCGCCACGATCATCTGGGGCGACTGCCGGGACCCTGAGGTTATCGCCCAGGTCCCGGACGGCTACGGCCTCCTGTGCGCCGACCCACCCTACGGCATCCGCTACAACTCCGGCCGCAGCGACCGGTTCACCGAAATCCCCGGCGACGACGGATCGGTCGACTGGCCGGGCGTCCTCGCCGAATGGGTCGGCCGCACTGGCCGCACCCGAGGCCTCGCCCCGTCCCGCCACGTCTACGTCTTCGGCTACCGGCCCGACCAACTCACCGAACCCCTGCGCCTGGGCGGCACCGCCGAACTTGTCTGGGACAAGCAAGACCTCGGCAGCGGCGACCTCTCCTTGCCGTGGGGGCCTGGTCACGAAGCCTTCACGTTCGGAGTGCACGTGAAGCGGCGCAGTGACCGCGAGAAGGGCGCTGGCGCTCTGTCCGCCCGACTGCGCCGCGGATCGGTTCTGCGCTATCCGCGCCCCGGGCGTGGCCGGGCGTGCCATTCCAACCAGAAGCCGGTTCCGTTGATGCAGGACTTGATCGAGTCGTCGACCTCGCGGGCGCACCGAATCCAGGACTCGGACCTGGTTGTCGACCCGTGTGCCGGGTCCGGCTCGACCGGTGTGGCCGCTGTTCTGTCGGGCCGCCGCTGTTTCCTCGTCGAACTCACCCGCGCCGACGCCGAACTCGCCGTGGAGCGAGTCCGCGCCGCCGAACACCTCGCCAAGCAGATGGAGGCTTTGTGATGCCCGCTCAGCTCTATGGCCCGATCCGCATGGACCTCAACGACGGCCCGGTCCGCACCGACTACGGCCGTGGTTTCGACGGCAAGCCGACCGCCCGGCTCGTCGTCGGCGAGGGCACCCAGTCGGTCGCGGTGTCCGTCACCAACGCCACTCCTGAGGCGCTCGCCCAACTGCAGGAAGCCGTCGCCGAACTGGTGGCGTGGACGCAGCGGCAGACCCTCAAGGCGGTGGTCTGAATGGCTTCCCCGATCCGTCTCGCCGACGTCGTCGAGGACGCGCTGATCCGCGTGTGGACGGAAGCCCACCGCGAGTTCGGGCCGAACGAGCGCGACTGGACATCAGGCCAGATCCGCGAGTACGAGCTGCGTCTCGACGCCGCCCGCATCGACGCCGGATGGGTGGCCGCGTGATGGTGACCCTGTCCGTGACCCGCTCCCGCATCGCCACCGTCCTCCGCGACGCCGAGGACATCCTCCTGATGGAGGGCTGGGACCCGCTCACCAACCCGATCATGTCGGCCATCGACCGGGCCGCCGGATACGTCCCCGGCAAGGGCGGAACCGACGCCGAGCGGACCACGCTCGAAGCCTGGGAATCCCTCACCGAACACCTCGGGGTCGCATCCGTCTCCCACTGGGAACGGAAGCCCGGCCGCAGCGCCCTGCAGGTTCTCGCCGCACTCGACGGGGCCGCCAGCAAGACGGTGACCGCATGACCGCCCCGGCGCGCCTGTCGCCGATGGCTGGCCTGTTCAACGCCCTGCTGTGCCTGTACATCCGCCGGGCCCGCCCGGTGATCGCCGCCCAGCTTCGGCAGCTCGACGAGGCCCGCAACGTCAACGCCCGGCTCGCCACCGCCCGCGACTTCGCCGCCAGCAAAGCCGCCGGATACATCGACCGCAGCGGACTGGAGGCGCCGTGATCACCGGCCTGTTCGTTGGCGTCGCCGCCGCGGGCCTGCTGCTCGCCAGCGCCCACCGAGACCGCCGTGAAGCCCGCACCGTCAGCAAGGAGCAGCCGTGACCCTCAACGACCTCGTCCCCGCCCCCCTCAGGGGCCACGGCCGCCGTCGGGCCGTAGACAAGGTGACCGAACTCCGCGCCGAGAACGTCATCCTCCTCGGCAACCTGCACTGCGCCGGCGACGCGATCGCCCTGCTCCGCCAGGACTTGGCTGAGGCACACGCCAAGCAGGGCGAGGCCGAGGAACTCGTCGTGCAGCAGCAGGCCGACATGGAAGAGCTGACCGTCGAACGCGACGAGTGGCGGGGCCGGTTCCGCGCCCTGCAGGCCCGTTTCGGTCCTCAGATCGCCGCCGAGGACAACGCAAATCGGATCACCGTGCCGCAGATGGTGCGCCCGATCTCCGGGCCGGAAGAGGAGGCGACCGCGCCGATCGATGTCCGGCCACTGCGGGAAGCCGCCGCGCTCGGACTCCTCGGACCCGTCACCGACCCCGGCCGGGTGCACGCCGAGGAGGTGGCGTAGGTGGCGGTCCGCGAGCAGCTCTTCCACATCGCCGTCTGCGACATCTGCGGCGCCGAATGCGATGAGGCCGGCGGCATCTGGCTGTGGGAAACCACCCGGGCCGCGGCCATCGAGCAGGCCACCGAAGCGCCCGGCTGGACCGCGATCGAGGGCGGCCTGGTGTGCGGGGTGTCCGACCGGGGGCACGACGAGGCCCGCGGCGGCGACAGCCCGCTACTGCAGCCGACCAGGGATGCGATGGCCGTCGAGTTCAGGGAGGCGTCGTGACGATCAGCCTCCGCGGCGAGCCGGTCGACTTCGACGTCGGCGACCGCATCGTCGACAGCCGCTGCGGCACGCCGACCACCGGCACCGTCACCGAGGTGCGCGGCACGTCCGTCTACTACCGCGACTCCTGCATGTGATGCCGCGATGGCGCCCACCACCGCACCCAGACGACCTTCACCACCACCAGCAAGGCCCCCTGACCCGCCGCCCGCCGGATGACACCGGCCGGCGAGGCGGCGACGCAAGAAACCCCCGCCCGGGTCTAGCGGACGGGGATCCACCGCCAGCATCCCACCCCAGGAGAACTCGTGTCCGTCACGATCAACGCCCATCAGCTCGGACTGCTGCTCGACAAGACGAGCGCCCACATGCGCGACATCGACGACGAGCCGCTGCACGGCATCCGACTCGACGTCGACGCCCGCTACCTGTACGCCGTGGCCACCGACGCGTACACGCTCGCCGTCGCCCGATACGGCCTCAACCGCGGCGACGCCGACCAGGAGCCGTTCGCGGTCACCCTGCCCGGCGAGCAGGTCAACACGGTCCGCGAGTGGGTGCGCGCCATGAAGGGCGCCGCATGGGTCACCGTCAGCCTCGCGAAGGACCGCCTCGTCTTCGAGGGCCCCCGCACCGACCTGAACATCGCCGTCACCCTCGGCGAGGAGTACCCGGACTGGCGCAGCCTGCTGCGCCGCATCGCCTCCCAGACGGTCGAGGAGGTGCCGTTCCCCGCCCTCAACTCCGACTTCCTGCAGCGGTGGGCCAGCACCGAGCAGAGCCTGCGCACCCGGATTACCGCGGACAGGAAGGCCGTGCTGTTCTTCGGCGAGAACTTCATCGGTGCACAGATGCCGTCCACCGGCGGCAGCATCGGACCCGCCAAGGACCAGACGTTCAACGCCGCCCACGACCAGTGGCTGTGGACCCTCGCCGCCGGATCAGCCGACGTCGACATGGCAGCCCTGCCGAAGCCTGAGCCTTCCCGCTACGAGGCCACCCGCGACATCAGCGAGACGGCCGCCAACCTGCTTCGCGGCGTCCTGGACTCCACATCGAACGCCTTCAACTGCGACTTCGACGGGGACCGCGACGCCTGGTTCGCGCACATCCGCTCCGGCGTCTCGGACTGGATGGCCTACCGATTCCTCGACGCCCTCCACCAGGTAGACCCCCGGGCCGCACAGCAGGTCGTCAACGACACCGCCGAACAGCTCGACTCCGGCGAGCTCGGCGAGTGGGCATGGGACATGGCCGAGGAGTCCGGCTTCAACCCGCAGAAGTGGAACGACGACCACGAGGCGCGTATCGCGAAGCAGATGGCGGAGGAGCCCCGCAAGTGGGCCGTCCGCCTGGCGCTAGCCCTGACGGACGCGAAGAACGCCGGGATCAACTTCCGAGTCGACGACAACCAGTTCGTGGCGCTCGACACGGAGTCCGGCGAGTGGAAGGCCGTCGCCCCGAAGCCGGCCGACGCCACCGTCTGACCTCATCGAAGCGCCCCGCCGGGCGAATCGGCGGGGCACCCCACCCACCCAGCATCCCAGGAGCACCGTTGAACATCGAGATCAAGGTCGACGACATCACCCTCTCCACCGTCGTCGCGGACGTCGTCGCCTTCGACGAGGACGGCGACGCCTACACGGAGGGATCGAAGACCGTCGCCGACCTGGTGGCCACCCAGATCGTGGAACGGCTCGTCAAGGACAACCAGTGGCCGTCGCTGCGCGAGCAGGTCATGGAGATCCGCAAGGAGGAGATCCGGGCCGCAGTCCGGCCGTCCATCGACGAGGCCCTCGCCCGGCCGATCTACAAGACGAACGGCTACGGGGAGCGCACCGGCCAGGAAACCACCCTCGCCGAGATCATCACCGACGAGGCCCGCAAGCAGTTGGCCGAGCCCGTCGACCGCTACCGCACCGAGAAGGGCACCGTCCTCCAGCAGGCCGTGCGCGCCGAGGTGAAGAAGGCGTTCGAGACGGAAATCGCCGAAGCCGTACAGGCCGCCCGAGACCTGGTCACGCAGGAACTGGGCGCCGAGCTCACGGAGAAGGTCACCGCCACCGTCACCGCGGCCCTGGCGAAGAAGTAGCCACCTGACCGCCGCCGGCGCACTTCCCCCCAGCGCGCCGCGGCCCGGGTCCCGCCGCCAACGCCCCCCTGCGGCGGCGGGACCCACCCCAACTCCACAGCCTGCGGCAGGAGCCCCCCACTTCGCGCCGCACCCCTGGCGGCCCGGCCCGCACCACCTCCCCCCCGGTCGGGCCGGGCCGCCACCACCCCGCACACCTTCTGGAAGGTCACATGAGCACCGAAAGCACCACAAGGCAGGCCGCGCCACTGGCGTTCGTCGACACGGAGACCACCCACCTGGACGCCGAGATCGGCGAGGCGTGGGAAGTGGCCGTCATCCTCCGCGAGTTCGCCGACAACGAGTCCACCGACACCGAGTACGTCTGGCAGATCCGCCCCAACCTCGCCACAGCCGACCCCGAGTCGCTGAAGATCGGCCGCTACGAGGAGCGCTTCGCCGTTCCGCCCTACGTCGAGGCCGCGTTCACTGGGTACGAGGACGGCCAGGTCGTCCCCATGACCCGCATGCAAGCCGTCAGCGCCATCCTCTCCGTACTCCGAGGCGCGGTCCTGGTGGGCTCCAACTCGGCCTTCGATGACCGATTCCTGCGCAAGCTCCTCGGTCCGGGGTCCGCCCAGTGGCACTACCGGCCTGTCTGCATTGCCACCCTGGCCGCCGGGCGGAAGCTCGGCATGGTCGAGATTGCAACGGGTCTCGGGGGCAAGCGATATCCGTCCGACGAGGTGCCGTTCCCGTTCTCCTCTCGGGACCTGTCGCGGTGGACGGGGGTCGAGCCGCCTGGCGACGGGGTGGCGCACACCGCACTCGGGGATGCACGTTGGGCCCGCGACGTGTTCGACGCGGTGACCGGCAGCCGAGCCGCGGCCCTGGACGGTGTCGCGTGACCGCCGTCATCGCAATCAAGGCGGCCCTCGACGTCACTGCCCGCCGCGACAGCCTGCTCGCGCTCATCAAGGAAGGCCCGCGGCGGCCCGTCACCACGAAGCGGGCCCAAGACCTGTACAGCGTCACCCCGTGGTCCGGCATCGGCCGCAACGCCGCACGCCGCGACCTCCGGGACCTCGCCCGGCGAGGCCAGCTGATCCCTCGCACCGTCGACGGACAACGCTCCTACGTGCTGTACCCCCAGGCAATCCAGCGGATCCCCATGGGCCCTCGCCTCGCAAAGTCCGAGCTCCTCCAAGCCATCACCGACGAAGGCGGCGAATGGACCCCGGGCCGGGCAAAGGCAATTCTCCACCGCGCCATGGGCACCAACGTCTACCGCTCCGTCGCACGACGCTGCCTCGAAGACCTGCACCGCGACGGCCTCGTCGAACTCCACAGCGAACGGCCCGGCCACTGCTACTACACGTCGCTCATCGAGGGCGGTGCAGTGTGACGACCATCGCCGAGCCGGCCGTGGAAGCCCCCGCGTTGGGCCTGCACACGGATCTCTCCAACGAGGCGTACCACGCGGACAAGACGTCCCTGTCGTCGTCAGGTGCCCGCAAGCTGCTGCCGCCGTCCTGCCCTGCCAAGTTCCGCTGGGAGCAGGACAACCCGCAGGCGCCGACCAAGACCTTCGACCACGGAAACGCCGCCCACGCGCGGGTGCTGGGACGGGGAGCCGAACTCGTCCTCGTCGACCACGATCCATGGACCACCAAGGCCGCCAAGGCGGAAGTCGCCGAGGCTCGCGCCCGCGGCGCCATCCCGCTCAAGCGGGCCGACCTCGACATGGTCGACGCGATGGTCGCCACCATCCGACAGCACCCGCTCGCCTCCGCCCTGCTCGACCCCGCTTACGGCGCACCCGAGCAGTCCGGCTTCTGGATCGACGAGGCCTCCGGGATTCGCCGCCGCGTCCGCTTCGACTGGCTGCCATCCATCCAGGGCGGCCGACTGATCATCCCCGACTACAAGACCACCACCGACGCCAGCAACGAAGCGATGCAGAAAGACATCGCCAAGTACGGCTACAACCAGCAGGCCGACTGGTACGAGGACGGGGCGCGCGCCCTCGACCTGGGCGGCGTCGACGCCGAACTCCTGCTGATCGCGCAGGAGAAGAAGCCCCCCTACGCCGTGAACGTCATCGGCATCGAGTTCGGATCCCGCGTCATCGCGGAGGCGAAAAACCGTCGCGCCATCGAGATCTTCGCCGAGTGCACCGAGTCCGGCCACTGGCCCGGCTACGCCGACAACGAGCCCAACTATCTCGCCCTCCCCGGCTACGCGGAGAACCGCGACAAGGAGATCTACCTGTGAACTTCCCCGTCCAGCAGGCCCAAGGCCCCGACCGCATCGGCCAGTCCACGGCTGTCGAGCAGTCCCGCGCCGTAGCTGAAGTCCAGGCCGCCATCTACGTGGCCCGCCAGTTCCCCCGCGACGTCGGCCGGTCCCGCGCCAGCATGCAGGCCGCCTGCGGCTCCATGGCCCTCGCCGAGAAGGCGTTCTACAAGTTCCCGCGCGCCGGAGGCTCGGTGGAAGGATCGACGATCCACCTGGCGAAAACACTCGCCCAAGCGTGGGGCAACATCCAGTACGGCGTCTCCGAGATGCGCCGAGACGACGCCTACCGCCAGTCAGAAATGCAGGCCTGGGCGTGGGACGTCGAAGCCAACACCCGCCACGTCCTCACCTTCATCGTCCCCCACGCCAAGTTCGCCAACAAGCAGGTCCAACCGCTCCTCGACCTGCGGGACATCTACGAGAACAACGCCAACAACGGAGCCCGCCGTCTCCGTGAAGCGATCTTCGCCGTGGTGCCGGACTTCTTCATCGACGAGGCCGAAGAGCTCTGCCGGGAAACTCTCGCCAAGGGCGACGGCAAGCCACTGCCCGAGCGCATCGACGGCGCCGTAAAGGTGTTCCAGCAGCTCGGCATCAACCCCGACCGGCTGGAGCAGAAGCTCGGCCGGCCGCGCGCCCAGTGGAACGGCGCCGACATCGCCCAGCTGCTCATCACTCACAAGTCGATCGACCGCCGCGAGATCGCCATCGACGAAGCATTCCCGCAGGCCCGCATCACCGGTTCCGAGATCACCAGTAAGAGCAACGGTGGGCGCAAGCAGACGCCGCTGAACGACGACCCCTGGGCCGGCGAGCCCACCAAGTAGCCCGCACACCGCGAAGGCCGGCCCGCGGGTATCGGGCCGGCCGTTCACCCGACAAGGAAACCACGCCATGACCCTGACCCCCGAGCAGGCCCGCGCCCGATCGCTCACCGAGATGCGCGCCCTCTACTCGACCGTCACCGACTGGGACACCGCCATCTACGACCAGGTCGTCCTCCACCTCGCTGACATCGGCCAACCGATCGGCATGAACCAAATCCGCACCATCGTCCCCGACGGGGCCGCTCGGGGCGCGGGTCTGTACTTCCACCAGATGGTCGGCCACGACGCACTGCACCCCACCGAGCCTGCCCTCCTGGTGAAGATCGACGAAGAGGTGTCGATCAACCCGAAGGCCCGCGGCAAGAAGGTCAACGTCTACAAGCTCACCCGGGCCGGACGGAAGTTCATCGAGGAGCGGCAGGCCGCACGCATCGAGCAGCGGAAGGCGGCGTGATGGATCGCCTCCTCGACAACGCGCTGTGGCCGTTCGCCGGCGGCGTCCTCATCGGACTCGCCTGCCTCGCCGCCGCCTGGCTCCTCAGCAAACTCCGCGGGAGGCGCACGTGAACCCCGACCTGTACAGCGCCTGGCTGGCCGCCGGAGACCGGCTGCAGCCGGTCGGGGCGTGGCTGGCCGGTGACGGCGCCTGGGTGCCCATCGCCGCCGTCGCCGCCGTCATCGTCTGGCGCACCTGGCGCATCCGGCCCCGCGACGACTACCGCAGCCGCAACGACCGGCGGCAAGCCGCATGGCTCGCCTTCTGCGAAGACCGGCCCGAACCCGCCGAGCCCGGCAGCAACGACGACGACCTCCTCACCTGCCTGCACATCCTCGCCGCCACCAACAACGCACGGAAGGAGCGCGAGTCGTGACCACCGCCGCCAGCGCCGAACACGTCGCCCACTACGCCTGCTACCGGCGCGGATGCCGCCGCGCCGAATGCCGGAAGGCCGACCGCATCTACCGCAAGCAGTACGAACTCCGGCAACTCGCCGGCATCCCCTCCCACATCCCCGGCCCGGTCGTCGCCGCACACATTCGCGCCCTCACCGGCAGCGGGCACACCATTCGCGGCATCGCCAGCCGATCCGACATCTCCGAGCGCGCCATCAACTACATCCTCAACGGACAGGAAAACGTCCTCCGCGCAAAAGCCCTCACCGTGCTGTCCATCCAACCGCTCACCGAGGCCCCGCGCGTCGACGCGACCGGCACAGCCCGGCGTATCCAGGCCCTCGCCGCCATCGGCTGGCCCGTCATCTGGACCGCCGCACAGACCGGCTACCACTACTCCTACCTGTTCAGCATCACCAGCGGGCACAGGCAGACCATCCCCCGGCCCGTAGCCCAGCGCTTCACCGCCCTGTACCGCGAGTACAGCCACCGGGCCGGCTACTCCGAGTTCACGCGCAGCATCGCCCGCCGCAACAACTGGCACGGGCCGATGGCCTGGGACGACATCGACGACCCGAACGCCAAGCCGGAGAAGACCGAGCCCTACGGAGCAGCCGCCAAGAACGGCCGCGACTCCCTGCGCAAAGCCGAGATCGAACACCTCTACCTACTCGGCGAATCCGTGCCCTCTATCGCCAAGCAGCTCGGCGCCAACGAGAAGTACACCAGCGACCAGCTCAACGAGGTCCTGCGCGACCGCGAGAAGCGCGCCGAGCAGGAACGCCGCAACAGCCTGACCGCCGGACTCGCCGCCTAGACCGCAACGAAACAGCCCCGCCACGGCGGGGCTGAAGGAGAGACGAAGGAGGAGGGATGCGATCAGTCGGAGTCGGCGGCCGGCTTCTTGCGGCGCACGACGACCTTGCGCTTGGGGGCGTTCGGGTCGGGCGCGATCTTCGCCACCCACTCCCGGGTCATGCCGGACCAGCGGGCCATGTCGGAGGGGCCTTCGCCGGCGGCGCGCCACTTCACGAAGAGGTCGCGGAGCGCTGCATCGTCCCGCTCGAACGCGGCCTTGGACCGCTCACGCTTGCGGGCTGCGGCCTTGATCTCCTCCTCGGCTGTGGTCATGAGGCTCATAGTGCCATGCGCGAACGCCGCTCCGCTACCAATGCGCGAATGAGCCTCGCGAACAGTGCATGCGAACGGTATTCTCGTCTACGAGCAGTTGGCCAACCCGCCACATTGCCCCCATGAGGGCTGTCCCAATACAGCGATTGACCAGCAAAGACACCCTCCTGAGAGAAGAGATCCCGTGAGCATCGACGCCATGTACTGGGTGTGGAATCACTCCCAGTCCAAGGGGACCGGTCGACACGTCATGCTGGCCTGCGCCAACTGGATCACCGGCCCGGACTGCACTGTGCGCGCGAGTACCGCAGAGCTCGTGCAGTTCTCCAACGCAGCCCGGTCGTCCGTCATCAAAGCCGTCGATGCCCTCGTGAAAACCGGTGAGCTGGAACTCCTTGAGGAGGCCCGTGGGACGCGTGCCGCCCTCTACCGGATCCCTGGCGCCGTTGGGTTCACCCGCCCCGAACGCGGCTCTAGGGGTCCGAAAACCGGACCCCTAGAGGAAGCCCAGAGGTCCGGATTCCGGACCCCTAGCGCTTT
>NZ_JBEXGM010000047.1:0-43296 GCF_040607335.1 Streptomyces sp. NPDC005303
AGGGTCACGGCCCCCACTGACTCCCCCGCATACGTGCCGACGACCATGCCGACCGCCCCCGCGAGCGCGGGCACCCCAATCCTCTTCACGGCGCCCCGACAGCTCTCAGGCTTTACACGGCGGTCCGGTTCTCATTCAGGCGGATCGTGTGGTGAAGATCGCGGCGGCGCCGGCGGGCAGTCGGTAGGTGTAGGTCGTGCTGCCCCACGGAATGCCGAACACGGCAGCGCTCGTGCCGGAGTTGTAAGCCACCTGCAGTCGGGTGCCGTCGGGCAGGGTCGCGCTCTTGCGCTGGAGGCCGGAGCCCTTGCCCGTGGACGAAGTGGCCTTCCCGTCCGGAGCGAGGACGGAGACGTCGTGGATGGACCACCAACTGCCGGAGCCGGCCTTGTTGACCACGCGGATGTAGCGGGCGGTGGACTTGGGCAACAGGATCCGGGTCATGGTGCTGCCGGGGCCGGTGGCGACGGGCTCGCCCCAGTTGGTGCCGTCGTCGGAGGTGTACACCTCGTACTGGCGGGCGAAGTCGCCGGACGAGGCGGTGGAGTCCAGGACGAGCTGGTCAAAGGTCTCTGTGGAGCCGAGGTCGAGCTGGAACCAGTCTCCGGGCTGCATCCCGTGGCCCGAGCTCCAGCGGGTGGACGCGTCACCGTCGATCGCCTTGGACGGCGGGTCGTCCGAGCTGCTCGCGGAGGCTGTCGCCTGCCAGCCGTCGCGGGAGAGGGCGGTCTCGCCGGTAGGGGCGGTGAGGGAGGCGCCGGTGGGCAGGGTGTAGCCGAGCCACTGGTCGCCGACGCGGACCTGGGGCTGCTGGGCGAGCAGGCTGCTGTCGTAGCTGATCAGTGCCCGGCTGCCGTCGGAGTTACGGAAGGGAATGTCGACCGAGCCGATGGCTGACGGGGCGGTGCTGCCCTGCTGGGTGCCGGTCCAGGTGAAGGTGGCGGCCGCTCCGGCGGCGAGGGTGTAGGTGAAGGTGCGGTTGCCCCAGCGGACGGTGAAGGTGCGCTCGGCGGTGCTGGAGTTGTAGGCGATCAGCGCGGTGGAGCCGTCGGGGTTGGTGAAGGCGACGTCTTCGAGGTCGCCCTTGCCGAAGCTGTTGGAGGCGACCCGGCGCGCGCCCGGCTGGACGAACTTGCTTGCCTGGGCGAGGCCCCAGTAGTCGGCCGTCGGCTTGTACGAGTAGGTGCCGTCGGCGTTCTGGGAGACCGTCACCACCGGACGGCAGCCCTGGCAGCCGTTGTTGGTGGGGCCGCTGGAGCCGTCGAGGGCGATGTTCCAGCGGATGATGCTCTGGGCCCAGTTGCGCGGGCCGTTGATGATGTTGTCCATGGTGCCGGCGAAGGTGGTGCTCTGACCGGTGCCCTCCCAAGTGCCGCCGGAGCACTCGCTCTGGAAGGCGGGCTTGTTCGGGTAGTCGTTGTGGACGACGGTCTGGGCCGAGACGTCGCCGGCGTAGCAGTGCCAGGCGGTCCCGGCGACGTTCTTCGCGCTCGCCGCGTCGGTGTACAAAGACTCGGGGTAGCTGGTGACGTCCCAGTTGTGGTCGTAGCCCAGGATGCCCGTCTTCAGGTGCTGCTTGCGCAGGGTCGGGGCGAGGTAGTCGTTGATGAAGGTCTTGGCCTGGTCCGCCGTCAGGCTCGTGCTCGGGTAGGCGGAGGTGTTGTTGAGCGGCTCGTTCTGCGGGGTGACGTAGCGGACCGGGATCCCGGCCGCCTTGTACGCCTTGAGGAACTTGGCGAAGTAGTCGGCGAGTTGCGGGTAGGCGGCGGGCTTGATCTGGCCGCCGTTCATCGTGTCGCCGGTCTTCATCCACCCGGGCGGGCTCCACGGGGTGGCCATGACGGTCAGCTGCGGGTTGAGCTTTCGGGCCTGCTTGAGCAGGGGGATGGTGTACGCACGGTCGTGGTCGATGGAGAAGTTGGCGAGCGTGGGGTCGCTCTCGCCGGCCGGCATGTCGTCGTAGGAGTAGTTGCCGTTGACGGTGAAGTCGGTGGCGCCCATGGGCTGGCGCAGGAAGCTCAGGCCGATGCCGTCGCTGCGGCTGAAGAGGTCGCGCATCAGGGCGTTGCGCTGCTTGGTGGTGAGCTTGGTGCCGACCAGCCAGGCGGAGGAGTCGGTGAAGGAGGCCCCGAAGCCGGTCATCTGCTGGTACTTGCGGGTGGTGTCGACCGTGATGGTCGAGGACCCCGCGGCTGCCGAGCCCGTCTTCCAGGTCACCGGCGCCTGCTTGGACAGGTAGGTGCCGGTGGACGGGTTGGTGAGCCAGACCAGCGCGTTGCCGGACACGGCGGCGGCGGAGGCCGGGAGCGCCGGGAGGGTCGCGAGCAGGGCGGCGACGGTGGTCGCCAAGGCGGTCCGGCGCCATTGCCGGGTGGTGGTTCGCATGGTGCGGCTCCTTGCGGGCAGGACGGTCCTGCACGGCGGCTCGCGTGCATGACAGGGGTGGTGCGCAACCGGCGCGTGGGGGCCCGGTAAGGGCGCCGGAGCTTCGGTCACTTCAGACCGGTGGTGGCGATGCCGGCCACGAAGTGGCGCTGGAAGAGCAGGAAGACGATGGTCACCGGGAGAAGCACGACGACGGCTCCGGCGAGCAGGACGCCGAAGCGGGTGAAGTCCTGTCCGCTGCTGGCCAGGGCGAGGCCGACGGGGAGGGTGTACTGGCTCTCGTTCTGGGCCACGACCAGCGGCCACAGGAAGTTGTTCCACGAGCCGAGGAAGGTGATGATCCCCAGCGTGGCGAGGGCAGGCCTGGTCAGCGGCAGGATGATCTTCCAGAAGATGGCCAGCTCGCGGCAGCCGTCGACGCGGGCGGCGTCGATGAGTTCGTCGGGCAGGGTGGAGATGAACTGCCGCATCAGGAACACCCCGAACGGGGTGGCGAGGAACGGCAGGATCAGACCGAGCAGGGAACCGGTCAGCTTCATGTTGGCGACGAGCACGTACAGCGGTACGAAGGTGACCAGGCCCGGCACCATCAGCGTGGCCATGACCAGACCGAACACCGCGCGCCGGCCACGGAACTCCAGCTTGGCCAGGGCGTAGCCGAGCATGGAGCAGAAGATCAGGTTTCCGGCGGTGACGGCCAGCGCCACGATCACCGAGTTGGCGAACATGCTCGCGAAGTCGAGGCTGCTGAACAGCTCGCGGTAGTTGACGACGGTGGGCCTGACGGGGATCAGGTCCGGCGGGATCTTGCGGATGTCGCCCTCGGACTTGAACGCCCCGGACAGCATCCACAGGAACGGCGTGACCATGAGCAGCAGCAGGGCACTGAGCGGTAGGTAGAGCCAGGGGCGGCCCCACTCCTGCCGGATGCGGCGACGGCGCAGGATCTTCTCCGTCGACGATCGCGTGCCAAGGGAATCAATCGTGGTCATGGGGCATCAGTCCTTGTCCCGCAGCATGCGGAACTGCAGCACGGTCAGGGCGATGATCAGGACGAAGACGACGTAGCCGGCGGCCGAGGCGACGCCGTAGTTGCCGTTGCCGAACTGCTTGTAGGCGTACAGGGTGGCCGACAGGGTGGAGTCCAGCGGGCCGCCGCCGGTCATGACGAACGGTTCGTCGAAGAACTGCAGGTAGCCGATGCCGGTGGTGACGGCGGTGAGCAGCAGGGCGGGACGCAGGAGCGGGAAGGTGACGCGCCAGAAGCGCTGCCAGGCTCCGGCGCCGTCGAGTTCGGCCGCTTCCATCAGGGACTGGGGCACGGACTGCAGGCCCGCCAGCATGATGATCATGACGGTGCCGAGGTTTCGCCACACCGCCATCACGATCATGACGGGGAGGGCGAAGCGGGTGTCGGCCAGCCAGGCCGGGCCGTCGATGCCGAACCAGGCGAGGACGGTGTTGACCAGGCCCGCGCGGGGTTCGAGGAGGGTCTTCCAGACCACGGCGACGGCCACGACGCTGGTGATCACCGGCAGGTAGAAGCCGACCCGGAACAGGGCGCGGAAGCGCCGGATGCCGCTGTCGAGGGCAACCGCGGCGGCAAGCCCGGCGGCGAGTGTCAGGGGCAGCGCCACCAGGACGAATACGCCGGTGTTGCGCAGGGCCGTGAAGAACTGCGGGTCCTGGAAGAGCCGGACGTAGTTGTCGAGGCCGGTGAACGACACGTTCAGCGGCGTGCGCAGGTCGGCGCTCCGGGTGTCGGTGAGGCTCATGAGCATCGACCAGACGACCGGCAGCAGCATGAAGGCGAGGAACAGGGCGAGGAAGGGGGCGGCGAGGACCCATGCGGCGCGGGCCTGGCGGCCTTGTGCGGTACGCCGCCTCAGGGGGCTGCGGCGGCGGGCCGCCGCCGGCTGCGGGCCGGCGGCGTCGCGCTCCTGGGTGCCCTGCCCGGTGATGGTGCTCGTGGGCATGGTTGTCATCCGTCCATACGGCGAAGGGGACGAGGGATGCGGGCGGCGGCGCTCAGCGGCCGGTGCCGATGCCGGTGGCCTTGGACTGCAGGGTCTTCTGCACGTCGGCGACGCTGGCCTTGCCGTAGGCGAGTTTCTCCAGCTCGGAGTCGATGGCGTCGGCGACCTGCTGCCAGGTGGTGATGGCCGGCGGGGCCTTGGTGACCTTCAGCTGGGACTCGAAGGCCGCCATCTTGGTGTTCTGGCTCAGCTTGCCCTCCGACCAGGACTGGACGGCGGCGGGCAGGTTGCCGGTGGCCTCGCCGTAGGTGGCCAGGTTCTTCGGTTCGGTGAGGAACTTGACGAACTTCCAGGCCGCGTCGGCGTTCTTGGCGTCCTTGAAGACGGCCAGGTCGCTGCCGCCGGCCAGGCCGGCCGACGTCGTGCCCTTGGGCAGCGGCATCGTCTGCCACTTGCTGTCCAACGCGGGGGCGTTCAGGTGCAGGTTTCCGCCGGTGCTGGCGCCCTGCTGGACGGTGCCGATCAGGCCGTTCTGGAAGTTCTGGCCGGAGTCGGTCTTGTCGTTCGGCGACAGCTTGTCCTTGAAGATCCCGCTGTAGTACTCGAGCGCCTTGGTGACGGCGGGCGAGTCGAAGGTGAACTTCTTGGCGGAGGCGTCGTAGATGTCGCCGCCCTGCTGCCACACCATCGGCAGCCAGAACAGCCAGGAGTTGAAGCCGGTCTGCAGCTGGGTGGCGTGGCGCAGCTTGGGATTCTGCTTGCCGGAGGTGGCCTGGATGGCCTTGAGGTCCTTCAGGTAGCCGGCCCAGTCATCCGCCGGGGTGCCGTTGATGCCGGCCTTGCTGGTGATGTCGCTGCGGTAATAGATCACCGAGGTGTCGGCGATGAACGGCACGCCGTATGAGGTGTCCTTGTACTTCGTGGTGTCCCACTGGCCGGGGAAGAACGCTGACGACCTGAACGAGGCCGGGGTGGCCTGGAACCCCTTCATGGCGGCCATCTCGGCCATCCAGGTCGAGCCGATCAGGGACAGGTCAGGGGTGTTGCCGCCGGCGATCGCGGTGGTCAGCTTCTCGTGCGCGGCGTCCCACGGCACCGCGGTGATCTGCACCGTCACGTCCGGGTTCTGCTGCTCGAACTTCTGCGCCAGGCTCTGCAGGTCCTTGTCGGCCTTGTCGCCCATGGACCACATGACCAGCTTGCCCTTGGCCTTGCCGCTGCCGATCTTCGCCGGGGCGTTGTCGGTGGCGGAGTCGGCGCTGCGGCCGCAGCCGGTGGCCAACAGGGCCGCGGCGACAGTGGCGCAGGCGATCTGGACGGTTCTGGCCGTGGGACGGAGGATGCTCATGGTTGCGGCTCCTTGCGGTCGTGCAGATGAGGGTGAGGCAGGGGCGGGGCAAAGGGATGGGCGAGCCGGGTTGGCTCAGACCACGGGGTGCAAGCGCCCGTCGTCGACGGTCACCTCGGCGGTGAGATGCGGATCACGGCTGGAGCGTCCGACGTGCAGGCGGTAGCGGCCGGGCGGAGTACGCCACGCGCTCGCCTCGACGTCCCAGATCTGGAAGGCGCGGGCGGGTACGCGCACGTCGGCGGTGACGCGGGCGCCGGGTGCCGCGTGGACGGTGGCGAAGCCGGCGAGCAGGCGCACCGGCCGGTCGGGGCCGTCCTGCGGCGGCTCCAGGTAGACCTGGACGACCTCGCGGCCGGCCCGGGGGCCGGTGTTGGTCAGTGCCACGGTCAGGTTGAGCCCGTCTCCGCCTGCGGGGCTGGTCAGGGAGGCGGCGGAGACGGGAGTCGGGGTGAGGGTGACGGACTCGTAGGTCCATCGGGTCCAGCCCAGGCCGTGGCCGAAGGGGAAGGCCGGAACGAGTCCGGCGCGGTCCCAGCCCCGGTGGCCGACGTGGACGCCCTCGGTGTAGTCCACGATGCCGTCGTGGGGGCGGGCGTCGGGGACGGGGACGTCCTCGGCGCGGGCGGGTAGCGTCCAGGGCAGGCGGCCCGACGGTTCGGCCTGGCCGAGGAGCACGTCGGCGAGTGCGTGCCCCGCCTCCTGGCCCGGCAGCCACGCCCACAACAGGGCGGGGGCTTCGTCGGCCCAGGGCAGCAGCACCGGTGCGCCGGCGTTGACGACCACGATGGTGCGCGGGTTGGCGGCGATCACCTTGCGGACCAAGTCGTTCTGGTGGCCGGGCAGGTCGAGGCCGGTGCGGTCCCAGCCCTCGGACTCCACTTCCTCGTTGGTGCCCACCACGACGACGGCCACGTCGGCGGCCTGGGCCGCGGAGGCGGCTTCGGCGATCTCCTCGTACGGGGTGGGGCCGGGCGGTGCGTGCCGGATCTGGGCGGTGACGAAGCGGCCGTAGCCGCCGCCGTCGACGACGGTCAGCTCCAGGGCGAGGGCGAGTGTGCGCCCTTCCGGCCCCGCCTCGATGTCGATCCCCCGCTGGGGCGGATGGCTGTGGCTGGACTCGAGCACCAGCTCCACACCCCGGTCGTCATCCCCGGCCAGGACCTGCTCGCCGTCGACGCTGACGCTGAAGCGCCCCGCGCAGCCGAACTCCAAGCGGTGCGTGCCCGGTTCGGTGAGGGTCAACCGGGTGCGCAGCAGGACCCGGGAAGTCTCGGGGCGGAAGGCGTCGTACATGGTCCAGTCGCCGGTCGCGTCGACCTCGCCGCCGATCCGCTTGCCGTCGGCGTCCAGATGGTCGGCGCGTATGCCGGTCGCACCGGTGTCGGGGTCGGTGAGCAGTTCGGCGGAGGCGTACGGCAGGCGCAGGCGGGCATCGCCGCCCCGGTGCACGGTCAGTCGCACGTCGTCGGGGAGTGCGGCGCGCAGTCCTTCCTCGTACGACACGGTGCGTACCACCGGCACGTAGGCGCTGCCGCCGCCCTGGAGGTAGGGCGCCATGGCGTTCGGGCCGATCAGCGCGACGCTGCGGAGGCCGTTCGGCGCCAGCGGGAGCAGGTCTTCCTGGTTGCGGAGCAGCACGGTGCCGCGGGCGGCGACCTCGCGCAGCAGTAGGAACTCCTCCGGTGCGGGCTCCGCCGGGACGGGGGCCGGCCCCGGCTGGTCGAGGGCGCCCACGTGCCGGGCCAGGCGCAGCAGCCGTAGCACCTTGTCGTCGACGAGTTCCTCGTCCACCTCGCCGGCTCGCACGGCCGCCGCGAGGGCGTCACCCCAGGGGCCGTCGGGCCCGGGCATCACCAGATCCAGACCGCCGACCGCCGAGGCCACGGTGGAGCGGTTCGCGGCCCAGTCGCTGACCACGGGCCCGGTGTAACCCCACTCCTTCTTCAGCAGCTCACGCAGCAACCGCGCGTTCTCGGTCATCGGCGCCGACTCGGTCCCATCGTCCACGCCCGAGTACGCGGCCATCACGCTCCACGGCTCGGCCTCGGCGATGACCTGCTCGAAGGGGGCCAGGTAGACCTCCCGCAGCGTGCGCTCGTCTAGCCGGGCGCGGTACCGGGTGCGGTCGGTCTCGGAGTCGTTGGCGACGAAGTGCTTCAGACAGGCGCCCACGCCGCGGCTCTGCAGGCCGCGTACGACGGCGGCGGCCAGGGTGCCGGTGAGCAGCGGGTCCTCGGAGAAGTACTCGAAGTGCCGCCCGGCTACCGGAGTGCGCTGGAGGTTGACCACCGGGGCCAGCACCACGCCGACGCCCTTGCGGCGGGCCTCTACGGCGAACAGCTCCCCCAGCCGCTCGGCGAGGCCGGTGTCCCAGGCCGCGGCGAGCGCGCTCGGCGCGGGGGCCAGCAGGCCGGTCTCGTCGGGATCGTCACCGGTACCCCGTACACCCTGCGGGCCGTCGGACATCGTCACCGCGGACAGACCGAGCCGGGGCTCGGCCGGGAGTCTCCACAGGTCCATGCCGGTGAGCAGGCGGATCTTGGAGTCAAGGTCCAGGGCGCGGATGCGGTCACGGAGTTCGGTGTCATCGGGGAGGGCAGGGCGGCTCATGCTCGTCCTTCCAGGCCGCGGTGCGGCACGAAGCGGGTGGAACGGAGAGCAGAAAAGCACACTTACTAAGTACTTAGTAAGTCCTTGTGCGTAAGTTCCTCTTCAGGTTTGATCGGAAGGTGACCACTGATCGACAGCCCCGTAGACTCCGCACGATGAGCGAGAGCAGGCCGAACGGGGAGCGGCAGCCCCGCGCCGGGAAGAGCCTCAAGGCCCAGCAGCGACGGCAGGAAATCCTGCAGATCGCCATGGACACCTTCGCCGCGCGCGGCTACAACAACGCCTCCTTGCAGGAGATCGCCGACCGGGCCGGCATCACCCAGGCCGGCGTCCTGCACTACTTCCGCTCCAAGGCCCAGCTGCTCACCAGCGTCCTGGACCTGCGCGACGCAAGCGACATCGAGCAGCTCGGCCCCGAGCGCCCCCGGGGCCTGGCCTTCCTGCGCCACCTGGTCGACACAGCCCGCCGCAACACCGAACGCGAAGGCATCGTCCGGCTGTACGCGGTCCTATCGGCGGAAAGCGTCACCGAAGGCCACCCCGCCCAGGACTACTTCCGTGAGCGTTACGCCGGCCTGCGCGCCTTCGTCACCGAAGCCCTCGCCGAAGCGTCCGAACTCGGCGAGACCCGGCCCGGCCTCGACCTCGAAGAGGCAGCCACCGCGATCATCGCCGTCATGGACGGCCTCCAGATCCAGTGGCTGCTCGCCCCGGACTCCGTCGACATGGCCGCCTCCACGGACCGGGTCATCACCGCGCTGCTGGCCGGTTTCACCGGCAAAGCCACCTGACGCCCAGACGCCTACCGCCCCGTGGCGATGAGTTGGCTGCGTGGGCCGGATCGAACGAGGGCAAGGACGTCGGACGAGAGGATCGACCATGCCCTCAGGTTTTCTCGCCCACCATCGGCGGACAGCTGCTCAAGCGTGGACTGATCGACGAAATCGACCTCCACATGGTGCCGGTCCTGCTCGGCGACGGCATCCGCCTCTTCGACAATCCTGGGGGCGGCCCGTCCGGCTCCAACTGCTCGGCGGTGACGAACCGTTCGCCGCGGTGAACCTGCGCTACCGCTCGGTCACGACCAGGGATTGAGCACAAGGCCGGTGTCTGCCTCCAGCGCCGCCTCGCCCGCGCGGGGCGGGTTCGCGCCGGGGACTGAGCAGGTCAGGGCGGCGACGCGGGCGGCGAAGGTGCAGGCGTCGGTGAGGTCCGTGAGGTTCAGCCCGTCGAGTCGTCCACCGAGGTGTCCGAGGGCGGCGAGGCGGTGGAGCAGGCCGGCGGTGAAGGAGTCGCCCGCGCCGACGGTGTCGGCGACGTCGACGGGCGGGGCGGGCACCGTAATGCGGCGGCCGTCGAGGGAGGCCAGGGCGCCGCGTTCGCCGAGGGTGATGACCACGAGCCGCGCACCGGCCGCGTGCCAGGTATCGCACGCCTCTTCGGGGCCCGTGCCGGGGAGGAGCACAGCGAGGTCGTCCTCGCTGAGGCGCAGGATGTCTGCGAGGGCGCACCAGCGGGGGATACGTTCGCGATAGGCGGTGGGCGATACGAGCAGGGGGCGGACGTTCGGGTCGACGGACACGGTGACCCGCTCGCGCACCTGGGCGAGGTGGTCCTCGACGCGGCTGCCGCCGGGGTCGCGTATCAGCGCCAAGGAGCCCGTGTGCAGGCAGACGGTGTCGTCGTACACGCCGGCGGCGAGTTCGCCGTAGGTCCACTGCCAGTCTGCGGCGTTGTCGGCGTAGAAGCTGTAGGTGGCCTGGCCCGTGTCGTCGAGGGTGGCGATGGCGAGGGTGCTGGGCTCAGAGGTGGTCACGCTGCCGGTCAGGTCGACGCCTGAGTCGGTGAGACGGCTGCGGAAGAGGGCGCCAAAAGCGTCCTGGGAGATGCGGGCGCGGAAGCGGGTGGGAGTGCCGAGCCGGGCGAGGGCGACGGCGGTGTTTGCGGGGCCGCCGCCGGGCAGGACCCGCAGGGCGAGCTCGTCCGCACCGGATCGGGTGGGGTCGGTGAAGGCGTCGGCGACGCACTCGCCGATGACGGTGACCGTGCCGGGAGATTCGAGTGTGGGCATGGTGGGTTCTGTCTCTCTGGGGAAGCGCACGAGCTGCCGCAAGGCCGCGTGGCACGTGCGGTGAGTACTGGTTGTCCGCGGATCGTCCACTGGAGACGACCTCGCCCAGTGGACGGCGCCGGAGGCCGGTCGCCCCGCCCTTGGCACGGCCGAACAGGGCCTGCGGCCGTGCCAAGGGACCCGGGTCAGGCCTCAGGCCGGTCCGTTGCGGTCAGATCCCATGCCGCGACCGCATACGCGGCCGACGCGGCGCCCGCACTGCTCATCTGCAGCCGCCAGGGACCGTCGCCGATGGGATACAGACGCAAGGTCAGCGTGCGGCCCGACCCGGTGAAGATCTCCGCCACCGAGTGGTCCAGCAGGATCCGCAGAGTCGCGGTGTGCCCTTCCGGGGGGAGGTGCCAGCGGCCGCCCTTGGCCCGGGAGTCGAGCGAGGCGTGGTCGCGGTCGACGACCACCCTGCCGCTGACCAGCTGGTGGACGATGTCGAGGTACTCGGAACCGTCCGATGAGGTCAGCAGCCGCAGGCGGGCTCCGGGTTCCAGGCTCACCGTCAGGTCAGTCGCCCGGGACACCTCGCCGAGGTCCACCGGCTGCTCTGGGCCAGCCTGGCCGGACGCGGCGATCCGGCGTTCGCCGCGCAGGGCGAGCAGTTCACGGGCCGGTCGCTGGATCAGCCCACCGTCCGGACCCGGTTCCAGTTCGCGGGGCAGCGACAGCATGCCGGCCCAGCCGACCTCGTCGGTCCACGTGCTGGGGGCGCCCACGCGTTCCTCGTCCCGCGCTTCCCAGATCCAGGCCCACATCAGCCAGCGCCCGTCGGGAGCCCGCAGCAGGGCGGGGGCGTAGAGGTCTGGCCCGTGGTCGAGGAGTCGCGCCGCCGTAGCTCGGAACTCGCCGTCCTCCTCGCAGCCCGGCCAGTAGACCGTGCAGCTGGCCCCCTCCTCGGGGTCCCATGCACTGGCGAGGACGGCCCCCGTGCCGTCGGCGAAGGCGGCGTACTGGGCGCACTCCCAGCCTTCCTCGGTGTTGCGTCCGTCGGGCAACGGCTGGGGTGGGCAGGCCAGGAAGACACCCCTGTACGACCATGCGTCGAGGTCGTCCGAGGTGTACTCCACGGCCGCTCCCCGGCCGTCGGCGAGCGCGGCGCCGACCAGCATCCGCCACCGGTCCCCGTCTCGCCACACATAGGGGTCGCGGAACATCGTCGTACCCTCGGGCGCGTCCGGGATCAGGAGCCGGCCGCGTTTGGTGAAGGTCGTACCGCCGTCGTCCGAGACCGCCGAGGTCACCGGCTGGTGCCGGCGGTCGGGGTGGCGGGCGGAGTAGAAGGCGGTGAGGCTGCCGTCGTACGAGACCGCGTTGCCCGACCAGACGCCGCCCTCGTCGTCTCCGCCGGGGGTGGGCGCCAGGGCCACCGGCAGCAGCTCCCAATGGATCAGGTCGCGGCTGCGGAAGTGGCCCCAGTGCATGTCGGCATGGCGGGCGCTGTGCGGGTTGTACTGGAAGAACACGTGGTAGTGGCCGTCGTGGAAGACCAGGCCGTTGGGGTCGTTGATCCAGTGCCGCGGCGGGCGGAGGTGGACCGCCGGGAAGTGCGTGTCCAGCGATACGGCGATGGCCTGGGTCTCAGCCATGGGCGCGCTCGTCGTAGCGGCGGCGCACGGCCGCGGCCTGCTTGATGTTCGCCTCGGACTCCTGGAGCGAGCGCTCGCCACGCTGCCGGGTGCGCTCGGCGAGGTTGTTCATGTGGCGCTCGAAGCGGGCCGCGTAGCGCTCGCGCATCACCGCGATCTCCTCGGCGACCGCGCCGGAACGCGGGGCGGCTGTCGGCATCGGCTGCCCGGCCGGGCGCACCGGAAGGCGCTGCTCCAGCGGCAGGATGGTCGCCTTCGGCGAGGGCAGGGTCTGGTACCAGTACGCGGTCGAGGCCCAGTCATCGGCGAGGTGGTTGCCGTGGCCGTGCTCGATGGAGACCTTGATGCGTTCCTCGAAGCGGATCGGATCGGCCACGTGGAAGCGGTAGTTGACCGAGTAGCCGGGCACGTCGGCCTCGTGGAGGATCGCGCCGTGGTAGAGGTAGGCGTTCTTCTGCATGCCCCAGGCGTGGTTGAAGTAGTCCTCGGTACCTGTGCCGTGCAGGGACGGCGGCCAGCTGGTGGAGCCGTCGGGCAGGAAGTCGTCGTCGATCCAGATCATGTCGTTGCCCTCGCCCCACCAGCTGCCCTGCCTGTGGTGGACGGAGAGGTTGCAGCCGACGTAGTGGCCCTTGCCCTCGGTGTTGAGAATGACGTAGTTGTCCTCGCCGGTGAGGTCGACGATGTTGACCTCGGGGCTGTTGGTCTGGATGTCCGGCGCCCAGCCGTTGCAGGGGTTGCTGCGGTTCCAGCGGGCGTGAAAGTACAGGGTGTCGTCCGGCAGCGGGTCCGGGAACAGCTCGTAGTCGATGTAGAAGTACTGCTGGATGGGCAGGTCGTTCTCGTTGACCAGCTCGATGCGAGCGCGCTTGTTGAACGGCATCGGCGCCCAGCTGTTGAGGGCCGCGCTGCCGCCGAAGATCAGGGACTCCTCGGGCTTGGCGGAGACCGTGAACAGGGCCGACTGGTAGCTGTTGGGCATGCAGTGGCCGATGCCGAAGAAGTCGCCGAGCGGGACCAGGACGGCCGGCTCCTCCTCGTCGTCCCAGGTGATCCGGATGAGGACCTTGCGGTAGTAGTCGGGGTCCGGCTCCTCCCAGTTGACGCCGAGGGCGTTGTGGATCTCCATCACGGGGGCCACGGTGTCGGCCTCCAGCGGGTCGATCAGGCCGGGGCCGAGGGTCTTGCGGCAGAACTGGGTCATCCAGATGTGCGTGATCCGGCCCGGACCCTCGAGGTCGGCCAGCACCCGGGACGAGTGGGCCGGGGTGGTCCAGTAGTCCTGGTTGCGGCCCCGCTGGTCCCAGCTGGAGACGCGTGCGGTGCGGGCCGTCGTCGGGCGCGTGAGGTGTTCGAGAGCAGATGTGGACATGGGAGACTGACCCTTCAGTGTTCGTGCATGTTGGTGCGTCGCTGAACTCGGGCGGCGGGAGACTCGACCTCTCCCGCCGCCCCCTTTTGTCGTGTGGCTCAGGCCGGGCAGCCGCAGGACTCCCGGTAGGTGATCTCGGGCTCCAGGCGGACGGTGCGCGGACGGGACGTGAGGCTGCCGTCGATGCGACTGAGCAGCAGCTCCATCGCGGTGGCACCGATCTCGTGGGCGGGCTGGGTGACGGTGGTGATGCCCGGCCGGAACAGATCCGAGTGCGGGAAGCCGTCGAAGGTCGCGAAGGCGAAGTCGTCCGGGGTCGTCAAGCCCAGACCCTTCGCCGCCTCCAGCACCCCCGCCGCGGTCTCGGTGCTGGCGGCGACCACCGCCGACGGTGGCTCGGACTGCCGCAGCACGCCCACCATCCGCTCGCGGGTGTCGTCCGCGCGGCCGCTGCCGGTGACGACGAGCGCGTCGTCGACGGCGATGCCCGCCTCCCCGAGTGCTTCGAGGTAGCCACGCCGCCGCTCCGCGAGGGTGGGCACATCGATGTCGCCCGCGGCCAGCGCGATCCGCCGGTGGCCGTGTTCCACCAGGTGGTGCACCAGCTCCCGCACGGGCGCGGTGTTCTCCACGCCCACCTGGTCCGCCCGGACGCCGCCGAGGCGGTCGATCAGGACGACCGGGGTGCCCTGGTCGATGACCGCGGCGATGGCCTCGCGGTGGGACCGGGCGACCGGAGCGATGAGCAGGCCGTCGACCCGCCGTTCGGCGAGCACCTCCAGCGCCCTGGCCTCCAGTTCCGGGTCCTCGCCGGAGTTGGCCAGCAGCACGGTCAGGCCGGCGTCCATGGCCTCCCGCTCGACCCCGCGGGCCATCGCCGCGAAGGCCGGCTCGGACACGTCCGTGAGGATCAGTCCGATGGAGTCGGTCCGCGAGCGGCGCATCGCCCGGGCCAGGCCGTCGCGCCGGTAACCCGTACTCCTGACCGCCTCCTCGACCCGAGTGCGGGTCTCGTCGCGAACCGGCCGGGTGCCGTTGATGACGTGCGACACGGTGGACGTGGACACTCCGGCCATCCGTGCAACGTCGGAGATCGTGGCCACTGCTGCTTCGCCGCCTCCTCGTGTGATCAGCGCCGGAATCAGGCATTCCGGGCCGGTGTGTTCCAGGGATACCGTGTCGGTCCGCGTGGCCCGTGGGCCAGTCGGACGGACGCTGAGTCGCCCTCACGCTCCGAAGGTTCATCGAAACGATTGCGCCGACCATTGCACGCTCTGTCGACGTGCGTCAATGCCTGTGAGCGGCAGCGATCGGCCACTCTTTGGAAACTTCTCGGACATACGGTATTGACACCACAAGCCGTTCGAGGGCACCTTTCATCGAAACGTTTGCGTCACGGCCGAACAGGGCCGTCCCCCACGCCGCAGCCCGAGCGCACCGGACATCCACCCGGCACCCGGCGGCCCAGGACCGATCACGGCGCCCGAGCGTCCGTCACTCCCCCGCCGGTCTTGCCAACACCCAGTTCCCGGAAGGCAGCAGCACCATGGCGACCTCCCCTCAGCCCGCGCCCTCATCGCCCTCGTCGTCGAGACAGCGCTCCGGCATCTCGCGCCGTCTCCTGATCGCCGCGACCGCGAGCACCCTGCTGGCCACCGCCACGGCCTGCGGTTCCGCGGTGAACACGGCGGACGGTTCGTCCTCGGACGGCCTGATATCCCTGTCCATGCAGAACCCGGACAGCAAGACCCAGGACCCGGCGACCTGGCAGCTGGTGCAGGAGTTCAACAAGAAGCACCCCGACATGAAGATCAAGCTGGAGGGCCAGCCGGTCGACCAGCACGAGCAGCGGATGACCATCGCCGCGCAGAGCGGCACCCTGCCGGAGATCTTCTGGGTCTACGACTCCCTGGCGAAGACCATGGTCAAGAACGGCAACCTGCTGGACCTCAACCCGATCCTCGCCGAGAACGGCCTCAAGTCGAAGTTCGCCCCGAGCATGCTCGCCGGGTTCAAGCAGGGCGATGTCCAGTACGGCCTCCCGTACCAGGCGCTCGTCACCGGCTTCTACTACAACAAGGCCATCCTGGACGAGCACAAGATCGCCGTCCCGGAGACCTTCGACGATCTGATCGCCGCGGTGAAGAAGCTCAAGGCCGCCGGGGTGGCACCGATCGCGCAGGGCGCGAACAACTCCTCGTTCAGCGTCTGGGCGTTCCTGACCATGCTCGACCGCTTCGGCTACGAGTCGAAGTACCAGGACATCCTGTCCGGCAAGGCGAGTTACGACAACGCGGACTTCCTCCGCCTGTACCAGCACGTGGAGAAGCTCGCCAAGGCCGGCGCATTCCCCTCCAACATGAACACCCAGACCTACGCCCAGGCCGTCGCCTCCTACACGGACGGCAAGGCGGCCTTCCTCGACGCGGGCGTCTGGGAGGCGGCGAAGATCCAGAAGACCGCGGTGGGCAAGGACACCGGCTTCTGGGCCGGCCCCACCTTCTCCGACGGCGTCGGCGAGCAGAAGCTCGTCATGAACGTCCCCTCGGCGCCGTTCGTCGTCAGCGCCAAGGTCAAGCAGGACAAGAAGAAGTACGCGGCGGTGAAGGCGTTCATCCAGTTCTACTACAGCGACGCGGGCCAGAAGATCCTCGTCGACAACGCCCAGCCACCGGTGACGACGTACAAGCCGGACGTCGACGCCACCAAGAACTCGGTCTTCGCCGCTGTCCTGGCCGAAGCCTCCAAGCCCGGCTGGAAGAGCCCCAAGGCCCAGCCCGACCTGGTGGTCTCCGCGGCCACCGCGAGCGCCATGTACGACAGCTTGTACGGCGTGATGGGCGGCAGCCTCAGCCCCGAAGAGGCCGTGAAGAACGTCCAGAAGACCATCAAGTAGGTGTCGGCGGTCATCCCATGAACTGGCTCACCACACGGCGGCACTTCGCACTCATGGTCGCGCCGGCCCTCATCATCTACAGCCTGTACATGATCTACCCGATCCTGTACTCGCTCTACTACAGCTTCACCAACTTCGACGGCGTCTCCGCGAACGGCTTCGCCGGCCTCGACAACTACCAGCAGATGGCCCAGGACGACGCCTTCTGGACCTCGATGCGCAACACCGGGATCATCCTCGGCATCGCCCTGTTCCTGCTGATCCCGCTCGGCTTCCTGCTCGCGATCCTCCTCAGCGGCCGAGTGCGGGGCAGCGGGGCGCTGCGCGCGCTCGTCTTCGCTCCGGCCATCATCGCGCCGATCCTCGTCGGACTGATCTTCATCTTCATCCTGGACCCGAAGATCGGCCTGGTGAACGCCTTCCTACTGGCGATCGGCGTACCCGCGCACCCGCAGTGGATCGGCGGCTCCACCCTCAGCCCGTACTCGATCGGCCTCGTCTACCTCTGGCAGCAGATCGGCTTCGTGCTGACCATCTTCTACGCCGGCCTGCGCATGCTGCCGCGCGACGTGATGGAGGCCAGCAGCCTCGACGGGGCGAGCCGCTGGCAGCAGCTGCGGCACATCCAGATCCCCATGATGCGCGAGACGTTCGGCATCGTCACGGCCCTCGTCGTCACCGGCGTCTTCAAGGTCTTCGAGCTCGTCTACGCGCTCACCGGCGGCGGTCCGGTCCACCTCTCCGAGGTCATGGTCAGCTACATGTACCACATCACCTTCACCACCCAGCAGTACGGCTACGGCATGGCCCTGGCTGTGGTGGTGTTCGTGGTCGGCTCGCTCGCCTCCGCGGCCACGTTCCTCGGCAACCGCCGTAAGGGAGAAGCCAGTTGAGCACCCACACCGACGTCCGCCCGCAGACGGCCGCCGCCCCGCCCAGGGAGGACGCCCCGCAGGGGCCACGCCGCCGCGGCCGGATCATCGTCTCCGCGGCCGCCTACCTGATCACCTTCGTGATCCTGTTCCCGCTGCTGTGGATCGTGCTGCTGTCGTTCCAGACCAACGACAACATCCTCAACCACCCGTTCTCGCTGTCGGACCTCACCACGGCCAACTACTCGCAGGCGCTGGAAACCCTCAACCTGCTGGTGATGTACAAGAACACCCTGATCCTGGCCGTCGTCTCGGTCACCGTCGGGCTGGTCATCTCCTACATGGCCGCGTTCGCGCTCACCCGCATGGCCTTCCGAAGCGGCAGGCGCCGTACGCAGAACACCCTGCGCTTCTACTTCCTGGCCGGTCTCGCCATCCCGGTCTACATCCTGCTGTTCCCGGTGTACCGACTGGACATCACCTTCGGCCTGTTCGGCACCTACTTCGCTCTGATCCTGCCGTACATCGCCGTATCGATCCCCTTCAACATCCTGCTGCTGACCGGCTTCCTGCGGGACTTCCCCGAAGAGATCGAACAGGCCGCGGTGATGGACGGTGTCGGGTTGTGGCGCATGGCCTGGAAGGTCGTCTTCCCGCTCATGCGGCCGGTGATCGCCACCCTCGCGATCCTCAACGTCATCTACGTCTGGAACGAGTTCCCCTTCGCGGTCACCCTCATCAACGACCCGAACATGACCACCGTGTCTCTCGGGGTCTCCCAGTTCCAGGGCGTCTACAGCGTCAACTACGGCGCCATGATGGCGTCCGCCACCCTCGTCCTGCTGCCGCAGCTGGCGATCTACGCGGCCTTCCAGAGGCAGGTCATCGCGGGCATGACCGCGGGCGCCGTCCGCTGACCCGCCCGCCTCATCCCACTCCCGAGATTCCCGCCGTTCCCGAGTTCGCGAGGAGCCGTCATGGAGGCTGCCCAGCCACCCGCCCCGTCCCGTCGCACCCTGCTCACAGGCGCCGCCCTCTCGGCGCTGACCACCGCCGGGCTGCTGGCCGCCGCACCGCCACAGCCGGCCGCCGCGGCCGTCCCGGAACACCCCGAAGCAGCCGAGCCCCAGGCCGGCCGGCATCCGTCATACACCGCAATCGTCGGCCTCCTCTGAGCCGAACCCGTCAGCCCAGAAGAAACCTTCAACCGGAAGGACCTCCCGTGGCCCACACCGTCTACGACGTCACCACCTTCAACGGCAGCGTCTCCCCACACCGCGACATCGGCAAGGTGATCAACGAGATCATCGCCGACATCAAGTCCCGGCAGACCACCCAGAAGACCAGACCCGGCGCCGTCATCTACATCCCGCCGGGCCACTACGACCTGCGCACCCGCGCCCACATAGACATCAGCTTCCTGACGATCAAGGGTTCCGGGCACGGCTTCATGTCCGAGGCCATCCGCGACGACACCTCCGACACCAGCAAGTGGATCGAGATCCAGCCCGGCTCGAGTCACATCCGGGTGGTGCACACCGACGGCAACAACGAGGCGTTCCTGGTCCAGCGTGACGGCTCGCCCACCGAGATCGGCCGGCTCAACGGCGTCGTCTTCCAGGACTTCTGCATCGACGGCGTGGCGGACACCAAGCCGTACGTGGAGGGCAACCACAAGATCGGCATCTCGGTCCAGTCGGACAACGACTCGTTCCGCTTCGAGGGGATGGGCTTCGTCTACCTCACCCAGGCCATGGTGGTGAAGGGCGCGGACGCGTGCAGCTTCACCAACAACTTCGTCGCGGAGTGCGGCACTTCGATCTCGCTCACGGGTGCTTCACAGGTCGCCAAGATCACCAACAACTACCTGATCAGCGCCTGGGCCGGCTATTCGGTCTTCGCGGAGAACGCCGAGGGCATCCTCATCTCCGGCAACACCATCCTGTGGGCCTGCAACATCACCCTCATCAACTCCAACCGCTGCAACATCTCCGCCAACAAGCTGCTGAGCAACTTCCCCAGCATGATCGCCCTGACGAACGGCAGCTCGGAGAACCTGATCTCCGGGAACCACTTCCGCCGCGTCTACGGCGACGGCACCAGCACCCGCTACGACGATCTCTTCGGCCTCGTCCACATCAACGGCAGCGACAACGCGGTGACCGGCAACCAGTTCTCCTTCTCCGTGCCGGCCGCGAACATCGCCCCGTCCGGGGCCGACCCCACTCTCATCCTGATCGCCGGCGGCGCCCGCAACTTCCTGGCCACCAACAACATCAAGGCCAACCTCGACGTCAAGGTCGTCCTCGACTCCTCCTCCACCGAGACGAAGATCCTCTACAGCGCCAAGAGCTCCGAGCTGAACTCGTACACCGACAACTACTCACTCGTAGCCACACCTTGAGCGGACGGGATGCCTGCGCGGGCACAGGACGCGAAAGCAGCCCTGCGGTTCCGCGCAGGCTCTCGCGCGCGGGGAATCGGCCCAACCGTGTGAGCCCCCTTGGGGTCCCTCTTGTTGAAGCTGCGCCTGTGATGGGAAACCCCTCGAGTCCTGCACCACGCCTACCAGCTCTGATGCAGCGCTTGCTGGAAACGGGGGCGCCGATGCCGGTCGGCACGCCCGACCGGGTGGCTCGCCATGACGCACACCCAGCGCGGCATGAACATCGCACTGGTCGGCGTAGCCGTCGGTGAACGCTGCCTGCCCCAAGAGCCATCCGTCGAGCTACGGCTTCATATGGCGCCCAATCAGCACTCGAACCGCACCTGACGCCCAGCAGAACGTGCCGTCGGCCTGCAGCAGGCGGGCGGGTCCGGTGGTCAGGTCCGGCTGTGAGGGCGTGCTTTGAGGAGTTCGGCCGCCTAGCGGTCCTCGCCCGTGTGGGCGGTGCGCGCCTGGGCGACCACGGTGTCGTTGGCGTAACGCCCGTCTCGGCGAGCGGGAGCGGCTCGCTGATCGGCCGGCTCTGCTGCGACACCGTCGGCGCCGGAACACTGAACAAAAGCTGGCGTTTCGAACCCGGCCGAGCCCATCCTCCAGGCCCCCGCCCCCGCCCCCGCCCCCGCCATTGTCGGCCGACAAGCTGCGCGCCGCGCTGGACGCCACCCGACCAAGTGACGGGGCCGAGCACACCTTCTGCGAACCCGTATCCAGGCGGTCGATGCCTTCGCGGGCGACGCACCCCGGTCAGCCGGCCTGCCCTCCACGGAGCTGAGCTGCCGCCGGCGGCAGCCGGGACGCGGGACTCATGGCAGCCGCCCAGCTTCGTGGCTGGGCGACCCGCGACCGGCGACAGGTCTCGGGACGGACGAGGCGATTCACGTGAGTGCGGACTGGGCACTCACGTCTGCCGCGCACCGCATGGTGTACGGCCGCAGGTTCCAGGCCCCGACCGTGTAGCCGATGTGGCCCACTCCTGCCGCGCGGGCTTCGATCCGCCAGGGACTGTCCCCGGTGGGGTAGAACCGCAAGGTCAGCGTCCGGCCCGACGGCAGGTACAGCTCGGCGACGGAACGGTCCACCACCAGACGCAGTTCGATCGGGGCGCCGAACGCCGTCTTCGCCTCGGGGCAGGGGACGCGGTACCTGCCACCGTGCGCGCGCGGGTCGAGTGAGGCATGGCCCCGGTCCACGACGAGCTCGCCGGTGGCGGAGTCGATCCTGATGTCGAGGTACTCGGTGCCGTCGGAAGAGGTCACCAGTCGTAGTCCTCCTGTCGTTCCCGTAGCGCGGAGTTCAAGACGGGCGGTCAGATCGAAGCTCGCGCTCACCGTCCCCAGTACAGCGGTTCCGGCGGTCTCGCCGGAAGCCGTCACCGCGCGTCCGTCGCGCAGCGAGAGGAGTTCCGCGGCCGGCCGCTGTCGTACGGAGCCGTCCTCGCCGAGTGTCACCTCGCGCGGCAGTGTCAGCAGCCCGGCCCAGCCGGCCTCACGCACCCACTGCGGGTCGCGGGCCTCCCATGACCAGCCCCACAGCAGCCACCGGCCGTCGGGGGCGGGCAGCAGCGCCGGCGCGTAGAAGTCGGGACCGTGGTCGAGGAGGACGGGGGCGTCGGCGAGGAAGCGGCCTTCCTGCTCGCGCCCCGGGTAGACCACCGTCCGACGCGGTCCGAGCTCCGGGTCCCAGGTGCTGACGATCAGTGCGCCGCGGCCGCCCTGCGCGTGCAGGTACTGGGGACACTCCCAGCCCAGCCCCGTGTCGGCACCCGGCGCCACCGGCTGCGGGGCCCGGTCCAGGAACGGACCCCGGTAGTGCCACTGTTCCAGGTCGGAGGACTCGTACAGCAGGGCCGCCGCCCTGCCGTCCGCCTGTGCGGAGCCGACCAGCATGCGCCAGTTGCCGCCCTCGCGCCATACGTAGGGGTCCCGGTACATGGTGGCGCCCTCGGGCAGGTCGGGTATCAGCAGGCCGCCGCGCGGTGTCCAGGTGACGCCGTTGTCCCAGGACTCGGCGGTGGTGACCGGCTGTGCCCAGCGGTCGGTGCGGAAGGCGGAGTAGAAGGCGACCATGCGGTCGCCGTCGGAGACGGCGTTGCCGGAGAAGCAGCCGTCGGCGTCCTCGCCGCCCGGTGTGGGGGCCAGCGCGACCGGGAGTTCCTCCCAGGTCAGTAGGTCGGGACTGCGGAAGTGGCCCCAGTGCATGTTCGCGTGCTCGGGTCCGTACGGGTTGTACTGGAAGCACACGTGGTAGTGGCCGTCGTGGAAGGCCAGCCCGTTGGGGTCGTTGACCCAGTTCCGGGGAGGGCGTAGGTGCGCGACGGGCAGGTGGGGGTCTGCGGGCATGACGGACACGCAGGGGTCCTTTCGGTGGGGGTCGGTGGAGCGCGGTCAGCCCTTGACGCCGGTGGAGGCGATGCTGTTGACGAACGACCTTTGGAAGGCGACGAACAGCGCGAGGATCGGCACGGTGATCATGGAGGAGTACGCCATGATCTGGCCCCAGCCGACGTTCAGCTGGAAGAAGTAGGAGATGCCCACCATCACCGGCCGCAGCTCCTCGCTCTGCACCACCATCAGCGGCCACAGATAGGAGTTCCAGGCGGGCAGGAAGGTGAGGATCGCGACGGTGGCGACGGCCGGACCCGAGAGCGGCATGACGATACGCCGGTAGATCGTGAACCAGCCGGCGCCGTCCACGATGGCCGCCTCGTCCAGTTCCTTGGGGACGCTCTGGAAGTACTGGTGGAAGAAGAAGATCGAGAAGGCGTTCGCGACGAACGGCACGATCTGGACCTGGTAGGTGTCCATCCAGCCGGTGGTCCACTCCAGGTGGAAGCCGTTGACGCGGAGCAGCGGCAGCTGGTTGACCCACCACACCAGCGGCAGGGCGAAGGTCTCGAACGGCACGATGAGCGTGGCGATGACGGCGGTCAGGACAGCCTTGCGGCCGGGCCAGCGCATTCGGGACAGAGCGAACGCGGCGAGGCTGTTGACGATGATGCCGAGGACCACGGTGATCGAGGAGATCAGCACGGAGTTCAAGAGGAACCGCGCGGCCGGGACCCGCTCGAAGACGCCGGTGTAGTTGTCCAGGGACAGGGCGCCGACCGGTAGGAAGGCGCGCAGGGAGCCGAGGTCGCTGAAGATCTGGTCGTCCGGCTTGAACGACGACACCAGCATGAACAGCAGGGGCAGCGCGAAGACCAGGGCCAGGACGATGCGGCCGACGTGACCGCCGAGGTGCTTGAGGACGGAGGTCATGTCAGTCCTTCTCCCGGGTCAGGAAACGCTGGACGAGGGACACGGACAGCACCAGCACGAAGAACACCAGCGAGATCGCCGCCGCGTAGGCCGTCTGCTGCTGGTCGTAGCCGGTGTGCACCGCCTGGTAGACCACGGTCGTGGTGGAGTCGAGCGGGCCGCCCTGCGTCATCACCCGGATCTGGGTGAACAGGCTGAACGCCGCGATGGTGATGGTGACCAGCACGAACGTGCGGGTGGCGCGCAGGCCGGGCCACGTGACATGGCGGAAGCGGTGCCAGCGGGTGGCCCCGTCCAGGTCGGCGGCCTCGTACAGCTCGGCGGGGATGGTCTGGAGCCCGGCCAGCCAGATGATCATGTGGAAGCCGACGCCCTGCCACACCGACATCAGGATGATGGCGGGCATGGCGGTGGCCGGGTCGCCCAGCCAGTCCGGGCCGTGGACGTGGCCGAAGGTCAACGCCGAGAGCACCCGGTTGACCAGGCCGTCCTGCCGGTAGAGGAAGGTCCACAGCAGGGACACCACGACCATCGAGGTGACGACCGGCAGGAAGTAGACGGTGCGGAAGAAGTTGACTCCGCGCACCTTCGCGTTGACCAGCAGCGCCAGCACCAGGGCGAGCCCGGCCTGGAGCGGGACGACGACGGCGGCGAAGTACGCCGTGTTGCGCAGGGACTTGTAGAAGACCGGGTCTTCGAAGAGCTGGGTGAAATTCCTCAGCCCCACGAAGCGGGCCGGGGTGGGTGAGATGAGCCTCGCGTCGGTGAAGGCCAGGGCGAAGGCGAGGGCGACCGGTACGACGAGGAAGACGATCAGCAGCGCGACGGCCGGGGTGGCCATGCCGAGGGCGGTGAGGCTCTCACGGCGGCGGGCGTTGGTCGTTCGGGTTCGCCGGACCGGACGCAGCCGGTCGAGGGCTGCGATCATGGTGGTCACGGTAGCTCCAGGGGAAGCCGGTCCGGTTCGGGCGCGCGGGGAGAGCGCGGTCGGGGCCCGAACCGGACCGGGGCGGGTCAGCCGGCGTCGTAGTTGTTCGTCTTGAGGTTGGTGTCGATGTCCTTCGCGGCCTGACCGAGCGCCGTCTTGGGGGTCGCGCCGGCGAGGATGTCCTGGGCCGCCTTCTCGAACTCGGTGGAGATGTACGGGTAGGCCGGGGTCACCGGGCGCACCACCGCGAACTTCCGGGCGAACGCGACGAGTTCGTTGAACTGCCCGCCCGGCTGATAGCCGTCGACCTGCTTCGCTGCGGCCTCGGTACCGGGGAGGGTGCCGGTGGCCTTGGCGTAATCGACGAAGTACTTCGTCTGGCGGGAGAACTTCAGCCACGCCTGCGCCCCGTCCTTGTTGGAGCAGCTGGAGCTCATCGCCCACTGCCAGGACGCGCCGCCGATCTTCGGCCCGTTGCCGAAGTCGACCGGCGGGATGATCGCCAGGTCGTCGCCGAGCTTGTCGGCGTTCTTGGCCGCGTTCCAGCTGCCGTCCCACTGGATGGCGCTCTTGCCGGCCAGGAAGTCCTTGTTGGGGTCGGCCCCGGACTTCTTCGCCATGTAGCCCTTGGACACCAGCGAGCGGAACCAGGTCGCCCACTCCACGGACTTCTTGCCGTCGAGCGTGCCCGAGGCGGTCTTGTAGCCGTCGCGGTCGATCAGGTCACCGCCGAAGCTCTGCAACTGCGGGGAGTAGGCGTACGACCACCACTCACCGCTGCCGCCGGTGCCCATCTCCAGCGGGTACTCGAACTTCCCGCCCTTCTTCAACTTGGCCAGCGCCGCGTCGAACTCATCCTTCGTCCAGGGCTGGTCGAGGGTCGGGACGCGGATGCCGTTGTCCTTCAGCACCGACTTGCGAGCGAAGAAGGCGAGCGAGACGTCGTAGAAGCCGAACCCGTAGACCTTGTCCTGGTAGCGGCCGACCGTGCTGGGCAGTTGGTCGGACAGTGGAACCTCGGCGCCGGAGACATCGATGGGGGCGAGGTAGCCGCCCCAGGCCCAGTTCGCCACGTTGGGGCCGTCCACGTCGAGCAGACAGGGCAGCTTGCGGGCCGAGGCCGCGGCCACGACGGAGTTGTTGTAGTCGCTCTGCGGGAACGCCTGGAGCTTGACCTTGTACTTGCTCTGGGACCCGTTGAAATCCTTGATGATTTTCTTGACGACGTCGAGCTCGGCCGAGTTGCCGGCGTTGTGCGTCCACAAGGTGATCGTGTCGCCATCGGCGCCGGACGAGCCGCCGCCACTTCCGGTCGCACATCCGGCGACCAGCGCGGTCGCCGCCGCGACGGCTACACTCGCACCAGCGAGGCGCCTGGTTCTGAACACCACGAGGTTCCTCCATCTCACTGAGACGGGTCTTGCCGGACCCGCCTTGGCGACCGGTTGCCACGGTCGCTGTTCTTGGTGGTCGTCCCGCCGCCCGGGTCTCGTCCGGGCGGCGGGACAACCGTCTTCGGGTGTGCCGCGTCAGCCCTCAGCGGGCGCGCCGATGGAGGCACGCTCCTGCAGCGGCATGGGCACACGGTGTACGACCGCTTCGAGCGGCCCCGTGCGGAGGATCAGCTCCACGGCAAGGCGGCCGAGCTGGTAGTGCGGCAGCTTCAGCGTGGTGAGTGCCGGACGCAGGACCGCCGCGATGTCCTGATCGTCGAAGGAGACCACCGACACGTCGCCGGGCACCGACAGACCTGCCTCGCCGAGCGCCTGGTACGCGCCCATGGACACCCGGTCGGTCAGACACACGAGCGCCCGGGGCCGGTGCCCCGCCGCGAGCAGCGCGGCCACCTCCCGGTAGCCGTCGCGCGTGTCCCAGTCGCACTCGATGACATCGGTCAGGCGGGCGCCCCCCTCCCGCAGCACCTCCTCCAGACCGCGCATACGCTCGTTGCCGGCGATGATCCCCTCAGGCGTGGCCGGCACGGCCTGGTGGCCGCCGATCGACCAGATGCCCTCGGTGTGACCGGCGGCGAGCAGAGCACGGGCCGCGTCCCGGCCCGCCTCCAGCTCGTCCGGCACTACGGACGGCGCGTCGAAGCCGGGGGCCAGGCAGTTCAGCAGCACCACCCGGCGCCCGAACAACTCCTTGGGCGGAGTGACGTACCGGGTGAACATGGACGCGTAGATCACCGCGTCGACCTGCCGGTCCAGCAGCGCGTGAACCAGCGAGGACTCGGCATCACGGTCGCCGCCCGCCTCCGCGATGAAGAGCAGGTTGTCCCGCTCGCGGGCGGCCTCCATCGCACCGCGGATCACGTCGCCCGCGAAGGGCGTCGTGGTGACCTGGTCGGAGACGAACCCGATGGTCTGGGTCGACTTCGTCCGCAGACTGCGCGCGGTGACGTTGGGGCGGTAGCCCAGCTCCCGGGCTGCCTCCAGCACACGTGCGCGGGAGGCGTCGGAGATGCGCATGTCGGTGCGGCCGGACAGGGCGAACGACGCGGTCGTCGGCGAGACGCCCGCCTTGCGGGCGACGTCGGCCATGGTCACGCGGCGTTCGGGCATCAGCGGCTCAGCTCCGTTGTTAAATCGGATTAGCAAGTTGCGACGAGAGTGATGCCATCTTCGTTCGACGTCAACACCCTGGACATCTCGAACCCGCAACGGCTGGCTTTTGTACCTCTATGTCAGGCCCCTGGGTAACACCACGGTAAATCGCTCTGCGTTAGCTCTTGCGTTAGCCGGGACGGGACGCGAACGATGCCGAGCCACGTGGTTAAACCGATTTGGCACGGCGAACCCTGCCGCACCGTCCCAGGAGTCAGCCATGAGAAGAAGGGCCCACAGTGTCGTGTCGGCCACCGTGGGCGGCGCGAGCGTGCCGTTCTCGTTCGCTGCCGCTCCCGCCGCCGCGCGGAGCAGGGCACTGTCCGGAAACCCCACCACCCGCTGGGCCTTCGACAAGCGGGGCGGCACGGTCACTCGCGAGGAGGTATCCAGCGCCGCCCACCCCGTCGCCTACGTCTTTCACCCCTGCCTGCTCCACCGACTCGCCGCCATCGACCACTTCGGCGGCCGACTCGACGGACCAAGCCTCGAAGACCTCACCGACGCCTGCGCTTTCGCCGCCCACGTCGCCGCGCTGACCTGCTCCGCCCCTGGCGCGAACCGCCCAGCGCGGACGAGGCAGCGCGGACGAGGCAGCGCTGAGAGCCGATGTCGAAGGGCTGCCGTCCCACACCTGAACGCGGTCACGTCCGTGCGTGCTTTGTCCGCCGCCACCAGAGACACAGTCATCTCGTCCGCCGGTTCTGTCCCCAGGCGGTGAGGCTTTCGACTGCTTCTCGCGGGGCGGGCGCTGCCGCGGGGCGCCGACGGCTTCGGCCGCAGCGCCCGACATGCCTGCTCCCCCATCACCCACAACCGGAGGTATGCATGCGCACACGCTCGCCGGCGAGGGGCACAACGAGGCCCCCGCTCAACGTTCTGCGACTGCTGCTCGCGCTCACGTTATGTCTCGGCCTGACGTCACCCCTGATGACGGCACACGCCGACGCCAGCGAGAGCACTCTGTCGAATCCCGGCTTCGAGACCGGCGACCTGAGCGGCTGGGCCACTACAGGAACAGCGTTCAACGGAGCGGTCACCGACAAGCCGGGCTGGGGATGGGGCTGCTGCTTCAACCAGCAGGGCGCCTACCACCTGTGGGGTTTCGCCGCCGGCGGCGACGCACCCATCGGGACCGTCACGTCCGAGCCGTTCACCCTGACCGGCACCGGGATGGTCAGCGCGCTCGTGTCCGGCGGCCGCAACGACAACGAACTGTATGTCGCCCTCACCACGCTCGACGGAACCGTACTGAACAAAGCCACCGGAACCGACGACGAGGCGTACCGCAGAGTTACCTGGGACGCACGTGAGCACCTTGGCGAGCAGCTGCGCATCACCGCCGTGGACCGGGCCACCGGCGGCTGGGGCCACATCAACCTCGACGACGTCAGAGTGGGGGTCGACAAGGCGCCGGACCCTTCCGAGAAGGGACTCGCAGCCTACTGGGACTTCGCTGACGGCCAGGGCACCACGACCAGGGAAAGGATCAGCCAGGCCGCCGACCCCATCAGCTATGTCTTCAACGACGCTCAGTACAAGCCGGACAGCGATCCGCTCTGGCGCCCGAAGCGCGAGGAGGACGGCGTACTCTCCGGCGCCCTCCTGTTCGACGGCTATTCCACCTGGGTCACGCGTGCCGCAGCGCAGACGCAGCTGCCCACGGACGGCATGACCGTCGAGGCATGGGTCGCGCCGCGCGCGTTCGAGTGGGGTGACGAGGGCAAGCCGTCCGCCGTCGTCAACCAGCAGGACAAGGGCGCGAAGCGAGGCTTCTCCCTCGGCGTCGGCCGGCACGGAATGTGGCAGTTCGGCGTCGGAACCGGCGACGCGTGGTACGAGACGACGGTCCCGAAGTCGGCGGCCCTGGCCGCGGGCAAGTGGGCGCACCTCTCGGCGGTCTTCGCGCCGGGCGACGGTGCGATCAGGCTCTTCCTCAACGGCGAGCAGGTCGCCCAGACCGCCATCCCCACCACCGCGCGGCTGGCCAAGGCCGATGTTCCGCTGATCATCGGCCGGCACAACCAGCCCGCCATCATCAACGGCACATTCGCAGTGAACATGTTCAACGGACTGATCGACGAGGTGAAGGTCCACACCAGCGCACTCACCCCGGCATCCGTCATGGCCGGACATCAGAAGGATGTGCAGTCCTTCGCCGGTGGGGTCACTCCCAAGGCCCGGATGGACATGGACCGTTCGCGCTACGACGGTGACCGGTACCGTCCGGGCTACCACTTCACCGCGCCGAACCACTGGATGAACGAGCCCCACGCCCCCATCCAGGTCAAGGGCAAGTACCACCTCTTCTACCAGCACAACTCCCACGGCCCCTACTGGCACAACATCAGCTGGGGACACGCGGTGAGCGAGGACCTGGTGCACTGGCGCGACCTGCCCGTCGCACTCGCGCCCACCGACGGGAGCGTGGCACCCGACGGGGTCTGGTCCGGCGATGCCACCCTCGACGAGAACGGCGTGCCCGTCCTGCTGTTCACGGCCGGCAACGACTCCCTGCGCCCCAACCAGGCGACCGGTCTCGCACGCCCCGTCGACCCCAGCGATCCCGACCTGGTCGAGTGGAAGATGCACCCCACCCTCGTCACCAGCCAGACCGCCGACCTCGATGTCGGCGCCGGACGAAAGGTCCGCTTCGGGGACTTCCGCGACCCGTTCGTCTGGAAGGAGGGCGACACCTGGTTCCAGCTGATGGGCTCCGGCGTCCAGACCAGCGAGGGCAGGGACGTCGGAGGCACGGCCCTCCTCTACACCTCCAGGAACCTCACCGACTGGACGTACTCCGGACCGCTGATGGTCGGTGACGTGGCGGCCCACCCCAAGACCGGCCAGGTCTGGGAGCTGCCCACGTTCCTGCCGATCGGAAAGGACGCCCAGGGCCGCGAGCGCCGGGCCCTGCTCGTCAACCCCGCCTTCCCCGCCGGCCCCGGCGAGTACAGCAGCAAGTACGTCTACTACTGGGTCGGTACCTGGGACGCCCAGGCCCGCCGCTGGACACCCGACACCACAGAACCGAAGCTGATGGACTACGGCGAACACTTCACCGGCCCCAGCGGAACCGTGGACGACAAGGGACGCTCGCTGGTCTTCAGCATCGCGCAGGACCGGCGGACCGAGCGCGCCCACTACGACGCCGGATGGGCACACAACGCCGGCCTCCCCATCGAACTGTCCATGCTGCCCGACGGCGACCTCGGCTTCAGCCCCGTCGAGGAGGTCTCTCGCCTCCACGTCGGCGAACCCCTCGTGAACATCAGCACCCCGACGACCGTCACCGACGCGAACGAGCGCCTGACGAACGTCAAGGGGGACATGCTCCACATCAAGCTGACACTCGAGCGCGGCAGCGCCGACACCTTCGGTCTCGACGTGCTGCGCAGCCCGGCGGACGAAGAACGAACACGCCTTTTCTACGACGCGCCCGCCGGACAACTGGGAGTGGACCGCACGAGGTCCGGGAACAACTCCAGCGCCGAGCCGAACCTCGGCATACAGAAGGGACCGCTGACACTCTCGAACGGCACTCTGACACTGGACGTGTTCGTCGACCGCTCGGTGATCGAGGCATACGCGAACTCACACAAGTCGATCACCACCCGCGCCTACCCGTTCCGACAGGACTCCCTCGGCCTGCGACTCTTCGGCGACGGCAGCGTCGTCAAGTCCATGACCGTCTGGAAGATGGGCAGCATGACCGACTGACATCGCACGTGCCCTGCCACCCGCCGACGCGCTCAAAGGACCCCTCACAGGCCGAGAGCTGAGCGGGGCCGGGCGCCGCACCCGCTACGACAGCAGGCCCCGGTACGGCAGCAGGGCCCGGACCACGCGTCGCGGCCCGGGCCCTGCCTCGTGCGGTGCCGCCCTGCGGCGGCGGTGCGTCAGCTCTGTGCGGTGTCGTGGCCCGTCTGCCCGGCGCCCTCGGCTGCGCCTGCCTTCTCGCGCATCTTGCGCACCAGCTCCGCCTTCTGGTCGGCGGCACCCTGGCGGTCGAGGTTGCGGTGCGGACCGTTGTTCTGCCGTTCGGCGCGGGACAGCTTCTTGCGCTGGCCGCCGCCCATGCCCACGGGGTTGTTGATGTTCTTGCTCACGGGTTCTCCCGGAATGCTGTGAAGTGATCTACGGATTCATCGGTGGGGGACGGGCGCGGCGACGTCGAAGGACATCAGCAGGGGCCCGTCACGCTCTCACTCGTAAATCTGTGTCTGGAAGAACATGACCACGACGTTACCCGGTCCCGTCGGCCCCGCACACCAAGTTCTTCGCCGTCCCGGCGCCGGCCGGGCCCTCAGCGATCACGGAGCCCCCGGGGCGGAGGCGGGCCAGCGGGGGTTCTGCAGCACCATTCTGTCACGCCCCTATCACGAACCCCACGGACACCCTCACGTCACAGTGCTCTGACCTGGACTTACGCGCCCGTCCTGGACCAACTGGACGCCCGGAGACGGGTTGAGCATGTACCACCAGCAGACGAAGAACGTCCTTTGTTCTTACAGCCCTCAGAAGCTTGGGTTCTTCTAGAGCCTGCATTCGGGTTGCCTGGAGGTATTTTTGCGCTCCACGCGCCCCGACACTATAGGTACCCACTGTAATCAATTGGGTTCTTCGAGCTACTGTCTGGCATCCAAAGGAGATCCCGTCGGAGCAGTCGCGGACCAAGTAGCGCCTCGGCACATCACCCCACGAGCCGCCCGGTCACGAGCGCAGCGACCCGCCGATACCCGCAAGCAGCGCCCAAACCGCCAACAGGACTGGGAGAGCTCATCGGACCTCATGACCGCCCTGAACGAGTCCCCACCCGAGCGAAGTCTCCTCGCGGCGAAAACGGGCCTGCCAACGTCCACAAGCTGCCGAAGGCCACGAACAGGACAGCCCGGAAGGGCCAAGCAAGAAGGCCGCCGCGAGGAAGCCCGCCCCAAGCTCGCGACGCGAACAGGGCTGTTGTCAGTGCCGCGTGCGACCCTCACCCCGGAAGTTGGCACTTCAGAAGGAGGCCGGGTGGCGACGGGACGTCCGCGGAAGGATGCACGCGATCCGGTGCTGATTATGCGGGATGCCGGGCTCGAACCACTGGAGCCCTATCCAGGAAGTGATAAGCCCTGGCGCTGCCGCCATGAAGCGTGCGGGAGAGAAGTGTCACCGCGGCTGGGCAACATTGCGGCGGGCCGGCAGGGCGGCTGCCGGTACTGCTCAGGCACGGCTCCGATTCCGCCGGAGGCGGCGGTGGCGTTGATGCGCTCGGCCGGCCTGGAACCGCTGGAGCCGTATCCCGGGGCGACACCCCCTTGGCGCTGCCGGCACATGCCGTGCGGTCGGGAGGTCAAGCCGCGCTACTCGTACATCAAGCGCGGAGGGGGACCGTGCCGATGGTGCGCGCCGAACGCGCCGGTCGATCCGGACCAGGCCGCCGCGCTCATGAGGTCGGCGGGTCTGGAACCGTTGGAGCCCTATCCCGGAACCGACATCCCCTGGCGGTGCCGCTGCACAACCTGCGGCACGATTGGGACTCCCACTCATGGGTCGGTCAAGGGCGGACAAGGGGGCTGCGGCCCGTGCGGGCGCAAGAACGCCGGGCAGGGCATCAGCCGGGCATGGTCGCGTCGCCGCGAACTGCCCCGCGCGGACGGCGACCGGGCCGCAATTGAGGCGAAGGACTTCGACCTCGAGCCGCTGGAGTCCTACCCGGGACCGAGCGGGCTGTGGCACTCCCGCCACCTCCCGTGTGGCCGAGACGTCGAGATCAGGCTGAGTAACCTCAGGCGCGGCCTTCGGGCATGCCCGTACTGCCCTCCCTCCCTGGGTGGCCGACGCCGCTGGCCCGCGGAGGAAGCCGAGGCCCTCATGCGTGCCGCTGACCTGGAACCGCTCGAACCGTACGCCGGGCGTCGTGACAAGGCGTGGCGGTGTCGCTGCAACGGCTGTGGGCGTGAGACGTCACCGAGTCTGGGCGGCATTCTGGCGGGCCAGGGCGGCTGTCGGCACTGTGCCGACGTCAGGGCGGCAGCGGGTAGAAAGACCGACCCGGACATCGCGGTGGCTGCCATGCGCGCGGCTGGGCTGGAGCCGCTGGAGCCCTACGTCACCTCGGTGACTGCGTGGCGGTGCCGTTGCACAGCCTGCGGCAACGAGGTCTCCCCGACGCTCATGAAGATCCGTGCTGGTGGAGGATGCAAGTTCTGTGCCACCCACGGCATCGACCTCGCAGGACCGTCGAAGGTTTACGTGATCACCCACCAGGAGTGGAAAGCCGTCAAGATCGGAATCGGTGCCTGCACCGGCTACACCTCTCGCCTCATCCAACACGAACGCCAGGGTTGGCAACTGCATCAGGCCCGTGATTACACCACCGGCGCAGCCGCCTACGACGTCGAGCAGGCCGTGCTGGGCCGCCTGCATCAGGCCGGACTCATTCCTTTCCTCACGAGCGACATCATGCCGAACGGCTGGACCGAGACCTGCTCCGCAGCCCGCATCACGGCGGCCGAGGTCTGGGCCATGGTCGATGAGGAGACACGGAGCGCAGAAAAACCCTATGCGCCCCGAACTGGCGGCCGACCCCGCGCCGCGGTCCTCATCAACGCGGAGGCCGCAGCCGCTGAGATGCGGGCTGTGGGGTACGAGCCACTCGTGCCGTATCCCGGCCGCACCAACGCGACTTGGCCCTCGCGCTGCATGACCTGCGGGCACTAGGGGCGTCCGACGTTCAATGCCGTCCGTAACGCGGGCCAGCGCTGTCGCGTCTGCCGGGCAAAGGAAACCCAGGCGAAACGCGCCGCCACGAACGCGCCGAAGGCCCAAGAAACCATGCGCGCGGCCGGACTCCAACCGCTTGAACCCTACCCGGGTAGCCAAAAACCGTGGCGGTGCCGCTGCACCACATGCGGTCTCGAAACCAGCCCCACCTACTCCAACGTCAACAGCGGTTCGAAGGGCTGCCGGTTCTGTGCCCTCAACTCGGCAACCGACGGGCGTGCGTCCACCGAAGTACGAGCGGCCGGGTTCGAGCCGCTGGAGCCGTACCCCGACTATCCACGGATCGTTGGCGCTGCCGCTGTTCCTGCGGAAACGGGGTCATGACGCGCCTGTCATCCGTCCGGTCGGGAACCACCGGCTGCAAGAAGTGCCCCCGATCCGGTGGCCGAACCGATCCCGCGACAGCCGCCGCGGAGGCACACGCCGCCGGGTTCGAGCCGTTGGAACCCTATCCGGGGAAGACCACCGACCGGTGGCGCTGTCGCTGCAGGTGCAGCACGGCCATCACCCTGACCCTAACCAACATCAGAGGAGGCCGTACCGCTTGCGGAACGTGCTCCCCAGGCGCGACTCGACAACCGTCGGTCACGATGCACGCCGCCGCTGCACCCAGTAGTTGAGCAAGCCCGGGTTCCGTCGTACGAACCTTCTTGAGGAGATCGCTGCCGCCCGACGGCATCCTCGGTATCGGCCCCCTTTGAAGATGCGTTCGGCGGATCATGAGCGCTTCGGCTTCCAGCGATGTGGCTGACGACCTGTCGACGACGGTCGACGTCAGCTGACATGGGCAGGCCGCACAGTCTTCAATGGCGTCATGGCCACGCCGATGCCAACAGGTCACGATTCTGCGAGCCGGAGCCCGTCTCACCAGCCGCCCAACTCCGCCGCCGGGCACGTGGCTACGACGAGCCGCCGGACGAGGACCTGATCGTCACGAACCGCTTCGGACGACCCGTACTGCAGACCGATTTCCACCAGAAGTGGCGAAAGGCAGTGAAGCAAGCCGGGCTTTCTGAAAGAACCCGCTTCCACGACCTCAAGCACTTCTACACCACCACGCTCGGCGGCTCCGGCGAACACGACCCGAAGACCGTCCAAGCACTCTCCCGGCACGCCAAGTTCTCCGAGACCTGGGACACGTATGCCCACCCGCCCCTCGCTGTGGAGGAGGTCACAGTCACCGTGTTCGGCACCGCGTTCTCACACATCGACACACCGGCGGGCGCTTCGAGAGTCACAGAGCAGGCGCCTTCCAGCGCTTGGCCGCAGGTTCGAGTCCTGCCGGGGGCGCCAGTCTCCGCTCTCCCTCCGGGAGGGCTTTTTTGCTGTTCAGGCCCGGTGACAGTAGACGCGATGAAGCCCCGGACTCCTTCTTAATGATCAAGGGCAGGCTCCGACGCTGACCGGATGTCACCGGGTGTGCGCAGTTGGCGGTGTCGAATACGTGTCGAAGTTGGGCCGAGGGGTCAGTCAGCCGCCGGGGCGGGGAGATCTCCGGCAGTTTCAAGCCGCTGGCAACTCGCACCACTGGTCCTCGGCATCAGGTTGGGACCGCGTCACGTCCTCCACCCGCATGGCCACAGCTTCCTCGGATCGTGGGCCGCAGTAGTAGAGCGTGGCGAAGAAGGCGTGGAGCCGCTTGGCGCCGCGCAGCCGACGCCGCATCCAGTCGAGGATCGCCACCGCCTACTCGGGATTAAGCAAGGACCGCTTGTCCACGGCGTTCGTTGGCTTCGTGGCGGCCAGCAACTCCTTGCCCTTGGGAAGGGATTGGCCCGCAGGATGCGCCGCAGCATCGCGTACTTCATGGCGCCGCTGAGGATCCGCGGTTGCGCTTCCGGGACCGGGCCGCCACTTGAACCCCACTCACGCAGAGCGGTACGTACGGCGGCAGGTGCGAACCAGGTGGGCTTGGCTCGCAACAGCGCGATGGTTGTCCCGGTCGCCGAATCTGCGCCACAGTCTGCTCAAGGCTGGGATGGATATCGAGACCCGCACCGAGCAGGTAGCTCACGCACACCGGGCGGGAGTCACGATCGCCTCCAGGTACGGATGGAGGCATCAACCCGGGCAAGCCGCACGGCATCCTGCCTATTGCCGTCGCCAATCTGGTTGTCCGGCGGCATGTCGCCTGACGACGCCCTGGCGACCGCGACTTCCGTCGCGGCCGAGGCCTGGGCGATCGGAAGGGCCGCATCCGTGCGAGCTACGAGGCCGACCTCATCGTCGTCGACGAAGACCTTTTGTCCGACATCGGCTCACTGCGGCGCCTCGACACCACGATCCTCGCCGGAAGGGTATTCGCCTCTCGTACCTGACCGATCGTTGCAGAACGAGCCCGGTTCGCCTCGGCTCGTCGTGCGGAGAAGGAGAGATACCGCGCTCGATCGGGGCGGCGATGGCGGACCGGCTGCGGACGGTCCACCTGGGATACCACCTCGCAACTCGGCCGGGGAGACAACCGAGTTACCGCCCTTCAAATGGGCCTGGCATCCACCCCGTCCGTGACGGTACATATCTGTCCGCGGAACTGGCTTGCGAGGTGTCCGCCCGGATCGACGGTGTCAGGGTGGCACCGCTTCGCAGGAGTCGCGGGCCGCGGCTCCTTGGCGACGATGAAGACGCCAAGGACGACGAGTGCCATGCCGAGGACGTGGTAGGGATGGAGCGGCTCGCCGATGAACACCATGGACAAGATCGTGCCGCTCACGGGGGTGAGCGCGGTGAACGCTGCCGCGGTGGTGGTGTCCACCGTGTCCATGCTGTCGTACATCAGCACGACGGCGACCCCGTTCACGGCCACCCCGGTGTAGATCATCAGCGCCCATGTCTGCCAGCTGACCTGAGACATCCAGTGCCAGTCGAACTCGATCGCCGCCGGCACGGCGAACAGCAGCGCACCGGCCACCGACAGGATGAGCGAGAGCTTGACCGGCTCTATGGCCACCTTCAGCAGCTTCCCGAAGGTCAGGAACACGGCTTCGCACAGCACCGCGCACACCAGCAGAAGAGCGCCGAGCGCGGCGTGGCTGTTGGGCGTGCTCGAGGATCCGGCGTTCAGTACGTTGATGGCGGCCGCGCCGACGACCGCGAACGCGATGCCGGCGCCCCGGCGCCGGGAAAGTGACTCCCGCAGCAGGACCAGGGCGACCACGCTGACGGAGACCGGCACCATGCCGAGGATCACGCCCGCCTCGATGGCACCCGTGAACCGCACCCCGTACATGGCGAAGACGCTGAACAAGAAGACGCCGACGAGGGTTTGCACCATCAGCACCACGCTGTCCCGGCGCGACGGTCGTGGGAGTCCCGGCGACTTCAGCCGGACGTAGAGACCCAGTATCGCGCTCGAGGTCGCCAGCCGTACGAAGGTGGCGGTGAAGACCGGCACCTCGCGCAGGATCAGCTTGCTCGCCACGAGATACGAGCCGAGCAGCACGGTCGCCAGGACCATCTTGAAGTGGACGGCGCGCATCAGTTGCTCCTGTGTGTGACGGGGCCTGTCGTTCGCGTGGCCCTGATGCGGTGACGATGCACCGGGGAAGATTATTAAGTCAAGCTACGTAAGCTTCAGCATTTGTTAAGCTCAACTCATGTTTGATGTGAAGCGGCTGATCATGCTGCGTGACCTGGCCGAACACGGGAAGGTGGCGGTCGTTGCCGAGCTGCACCAGGTGACGCCGTCGGCGGTGTCACAGCAGTTGCGCGCCCTGGAGGCCGAGGCCGGGGCGGAGCTGGTGTACCGGGAGGGCCGCGGCGTACGTCTCACCGCCGCGGGGCGCGCCCTGGCCGCGGAGTGCGAGCACGTACTCGCCGCTCTGGAGCGCGCCGAAGGAGCCGTACGCGCCCTTGACGGCGACCTCAGCGGCGAGCTGGGCATCGGCTGCGCCCCCAGCGCGCTCTCCTCGGTGGCGGCGCCGCTGCTCGCGGAACTCGCCGTACGGCATCCCCGGCTGCGGCCGCGGATCGTGCAGGCCGAACCGGAGAACGCCGTGCTCCTGCTGAAACAGCGTCGGCTCGACGTTGCGATCAGCTACCGCTACCACCTGTTGGGCGCCCCCGTGCCGGACGGCACGTCGGCCATCGGGCTGTTCGACGACCCGCTGGCCGTAGTCGTCCCGGACGAGCTGCGCGAGGCGGTGCACCGCGACGGCCTCGCCGCCCTGCGCGACCTCGCGTGGGTTTCCGCGCCCGAGCCCAGCACCTGCCGCGAAGTGCTCCTGCACGCCTGCCGCAACGCCGGGTTCACCCCGCGCATCGAGCACGATTGCGAGGACCTGCGCTCGGCGCTCTCCATCGTCGCCACCGGACTGGCCGCGACCGTCCTGCCCGACCTGCTCTGCTCCGGCCCGCCGCCCGGCGCGGCGGTGCTGCCGCTACCGGGCAAGGGACGCGTCATCGAGGCACTCGTACGCACGGGCGCCCAGGAACAGCCCGCGATCGCCGCGGTCCTGACAGCACTGACCTCCACACAGCGGGCGCGGATCGGTGCGGACTGAGGCGCGATACGCCTCGGCTGTCGCGGACCGCTTGCCTGGCGGCCGGATCCCGCAGGCGATCGTCCAGGTGTCGCCTGCGGTCACCACGGACGCGGCCATCGGGCAGACAGGGCCTTGGCAGGGCCAGTCCCCGGCTCGGCCTCCCGTCGGCGTCCCGCGCCCCTCCGGCACCGGACCATCACCGTGGCACGGCCTCGACCACGCTGATCTGATAGACCTTTCGCCGGCGCGGACTGCAGTGGACATCGACGACGTCCCCCACCCGGAACCGGTCCCTGAGCTCCGGGTTCGTATCGCCTGTGAACATCGGCCGAATCCACTGGTGGACCTCGAAGGACCAAGCCTTCTGCGACACCGGGTCCTCGATGGCGCAGCAGTAGTGCGTGACATCCCTCATCGGGTCGTCGTAGATCGTGTGGTAGTCCCAGCGGGAGATGACGACACCGTGAAACCGCAACTCGGCAGGGACTGCCTGGACACGGCGGCGGGCCGGCAGCCACAGGACCCACAGCAGCGCGCCGACCAGAACCGGAGTCGCGGCGAGAGCTCCACCGTAGGGGAAGTGGACGGTCAGGGTCGCAATGACCGTGGCGGTGCAGACCAGGCAGACGGTCAGGGACAGCATGACGAACTGCCAGGTATGGCCCCAGCGCGGCGGATCCAGCGGCTCTGTGTCGACGACATGCCACGATCTGCCGTACGAGGACCAGATCCGGCGCGACTCACGTACGGGCAGCGCCGACTCGGGACCTTCCGCTCCCACCTGCCGTTTCGGAAGCCGATGCTCTCCGGCGTCGACGGCTTCGCGCCACTCCTGTGCGGCCAGCCGGCCGGCGGCAGTCAGCCTGGGGCCGGACCTGAGCCGGAACGGGGTCCACCACACCAGGACCACCACACTCAGTTCCAGGACAATGACGAGGATGCCCCGCACCAAATAGGGGCACCACGGCAGGACTGCGCACAGGGGCCCGAACCAGGCCGCGAGCACGGCGCACCGCAGCAGCAACGTCTGGTATCTCTTGCGCGCCGGCCGTATCAGCTTCAGGGCCATCGCCTCTTCGCGGACGCTGTGCTGAAAGCCGCGCCACCACACCCAGAACTCGTCACCGTCCCCCGGTCCGAGAGCGCCTATCGGTACGCGGTCGACGCCGTTTCCGCAGCGGTGTCGGACACGTTCGACCAAGAGTTCCTCAAAGGGCCGCATCGGCGCCGGGCCGACCGTCCCGGAAATCGGCCGTACGGTCACCGTGCCGTCGGCTTTCTGTTCGACCTTCAGCCGGTCCGTGCGGACCATCTCGAGGGCGGTTGTCTCGATAGCCTTCGGCGTGACCTCGCCGTCCCCCAGAAGCAGGTTCACCACAGCCGCGGCCAGCTCTTGGTGTTCCACGCATCCCCCCTGACATGTGACCGAGAACTGGAGACGTCAGGTGCCAGGCGCCGTCCGGGTGTCCTACGACCGTAGGTGGCTATGGGGGATCACCACATCGGGGTAACTACGTACCACGGACGAACTCTGATGCCGAGATCGCGGACAAGCCCCTCCCCCAACACCGCCATGCCGTTCCTGGGCCTCGACGCAGGGGCCAACACCGTACTCGAACCGACAAGTGGCAGGTGATTCGCCGTGGTCGAGCCCTCGGCTGTCGTCAACAGACGCGCTGGCGACTCGGCCATCCCAGCCACCAACAGAGTTGAGCTGACAACGTGGTGAAGCCCTGGTAGATGAGTTTTCGACCAAGAGAACCGTCTCCACCGGAGGTGCCCTGCTCACACTCGATCTGCGCGGCAATCGGCCCGACGATGGGCAGCCAGCGTCGAGGTCGGTGGGCCGCTCGTACCAAAGTCCGAGTTCGGAGATCCATGCGCGGCGTGTGCGGCCCCGTCGGGTCGGCGAGGCGGGCACCGATCACGGTCAGTTCGTCGTGTAACCAGAAGGCATGGTTCCAGCATGCTTCCGCCGGCCGTGCGATGCTCAGCTGGAACTGGGTCTCGGTGTGAGGCCGGACCGTGCTGTGTGGGTCACTATTCGTCCAGCGCCGCTGCCTGTACCTGGAGGGCCTGTATCAGTGTCCTGACCTGGGCGTGGTTGCGGCTGAGGATCGTGGCAACCCCGATATGCCGGGTCGGAGTCGGCGGCGCGATCGGGACGGTGCGTAGTCCTGCTACCCGCGGAGTCTGCGCGATGGAGGGGATCAGCGAGATTCCCGTGCCCGCAGCAACGAGCGAGCGGGCGAAGAAGTAGTCCGTTGTCGTGCCGCGCACCTCCGGGTCGAAGCCGGCACGTTCGGCGTAGCGGCGCAGGTAGGTCTCGGTCTTGAGGCAGCCGAGTACCCAGGGCTCGGCGGCCAGCTCAGCGATGTCGAGTGTCTCGCGGCCGGACAGGGGATGGGCCTCGGGCAGGACGACATGCAAAGGGTCGTCCATGAGTGCCGTCCACGCCACGCTGGAGTTCAGGCCCGGCCCGCTGGGCAGCGGGCCGTCGAAGTGGTAGGCGAGGGCGACGTCTACGGCGCCCTGGCGGACCAGTGGCAGACTGTCTTCGGGCTCGCTCTCCCTGACGTGGACCACGGTGTCGGGATGGACGGTGGTGAGGCGGGCCAGTGCGCCGGGTAGTAGGTGCCTGCCGCCGCTGGTGAAGGTGGCGATGGTGAGCTGGGTGCGGCCGCTACCGAGCCGGTCGACCTGCTGCTTGGCGTGTTCGAGTTCCGCGGCGACCGACTCGGCAGCCCCGACCATAATCCGACCGGCGGGGGTGAGCGTGACTCCGCGGGTGCTGCGCGCCACGACCTGGGCGCCGAGGCTGCGTTCCAGTGCAGCGACGTGCTGGGACACGGCCGAGGGGGTGAGTTGGAGGGCTGCCGCTGCCCGGTTGAAACTGCCGTGTTCCGCCACCGTCCGCAGGACACGCAGCCGCTGCACATCGATCAACAGCATTCCTTAATACGTATCCAGTAAGTAGGCACTTCTGCTGATGACTGTAGATGTCCAGGATGCAGGCATGCAAAAAATCTGCGTTATCGGCGGAAGTCGGTACTTCGGCAAGCTCCTGGTCCAACGCCTGCAAGCCGCCGGCCACCAGGTCACGGTGATCAACCGCGGATCGACCCCGTCGCCACCCGGCGTCGCACACCTCGTTGCAGACCGCGACGACGAGGCTGCCCTGATCGCCGCGCTCGGCTCCCGCACCTTCGACGTGGTCGTCGACCAGGTCTGCTACACCCCCGTGCAGGCCGCGATCGCCGCCCGGGCTTTCAGCAGCCGCACCCGGCGCTACGTCATGACCTCCACCATCGAGGTCTACGACCCGGTGACCGCCTCACTGCCGACCGTCCCACCCGGCACACCGGTGCCGGAGGAGGCCGTGGACCCGTCCACGTGGCTGGTGGCCATGGACCTGCCGTGGCACGACGCGGCGTACCTGGAGGCGCACTACGCCGAAGGCAAGCGCCAGGCGGAGGCCGTCTTCGCCCAACATCAGGGGTTCGCTTTCGCCGCCGTGCGCAGCGCCCACGTGCTCGGGGGCGGCGCGGCGGAGTTCACCGGCCGGCTCGCGCACTACGTCGGCCACGTCACCCAGGGCACGCGGATAACCGTGCACGCCGAGACGCTGCCCACGGTCTTCATCCACTACAAGGAGCTGGCGGACCTACTGCTGTGGGCAGCCACGCTCACCGACGTCACCGGCTCGATCAACGCCTGCTCCGACGGTCCACTCGACGTTTACGACCTGGGTGCCGTCATCGCCGCGCAGGCAGGCAGGAAGGCCATGTACCGGAGCGCCGCCGCGGACGAGCCAGCCTCGCCGTTCTCCTTCGACCGCCACTACGTCATGGACAACGCCCGCGCGAAAGAACTGGGCTTCTCCTTCTCCCACACCAGGGACTGGCTCCCCGGTGCCGTCGCCGAAGCCATCGACGCATCCGCCGCCTCCACCGCCTGAGGAACAGACACACCATGCAGTACCGCACCATCGCAAACACCACCGTCAGCGCCATCGGCCTGGGCGCCATGCCGCTCTCCATCGAGCACCGCCCGGACGAACGGCGGGCCATCTCCACCATCCACGCCGCCCTGGACGCCGGGGTCACGCTCATCGACACCGCCGACAGCTACCACTGGCACGCCGGCGAAGCCGGCCACAACGAACTCCTCATCGCCCGCGCCCTGGCCCGCTATGGCCGCGACACCTCCCACCTCCTCGTCGCCACCAAGGGCGGCCGAGGCCGCCCCGGCGACGGCAGCTGGACCGTCAGCGCCACCCCCGCCCACCTCAAGCGCGCCGCCGAAGCTTCCCTGAAGCGCCTGAGCGTCGAGGCCATCGGCCTGTACCAGCTGCACAAGCCGGACCCGGCCGTGCCCTGGGCGGAGTCCGTGGGCGCGCTGCGTGAGCTGCTCGACACCGGCACCATCCGCGCCGCCGGAATCTCCAACGTCACCACCGGCCAGATCCGCGAGGCTCACACGATCCTCGGCGACGGCCTTGTCTCCGTACAGAATCAGTACTCCCCCGCAATCCGCGACAGCGAGCCCGAGCTGCGGCTCAGTACGCAGCTCGGGCTGGCCTTCCTGCCCTGGAGCCCGCTGGGCGGCATCTCCCGAAGCTCCCTCGACGGACCCTCCGGCCCGACCGCTGCGAGCACCGCCTTCCACCGCATCGCGGCCGAGCACGGCGTCAGCCCGCAGCGGATAGCCCTGGCCTGGCTGCTGACTCGCTCCCCGGCGGTGATCCCGGTGCCGGGCGCCAGCCGCCCCGCATCGATCCAGGACTCTGCCAAGGCGGCCGAGCTTGTGCTCAGCGGGGCGGAGCAGACGCAGTTGGAAGACGCACTGACCAGCTGAGCCGGCACCACTTGACGGCCTCCTGGTAACTCGGTTTTCGGAGGTGACCAACGTGGGCTGACACCTGGGGACGTTGCACCGCACGCAACTTGAGAGGCTGACGCGTAGCTCGGATGGACCGGGACGTAGCTGGGACCGTTTCGGGCGACGTCGAGGAAGTGCCGGGCGGTTTCCCTGAACACCTTTAGCTGCCGGTCATGAACAAGGTCTCGGCGTGGAGATGCTGGTGGAACAGGTCCCGTTCTCGCGGTAGTGCCGTGCCTCGTGGTCGATCACGGCCCCGCCTGTGTCTCCTGGGCCGGGCAGCGTCACCGTCTGCGGTCGGCCCGGGCCGAGTCTCCCGCGAACCTCCTTCCACTGTGAAGGCACGAACTGGAGCGAGAGATGCAGCAGCACAAGATCAAGCTGATGCTTGCCGTCTTCGGGCAACTCGCGGGCGGTGGCGGTTGCCGCGCATCGGAAGGTGGACCAGCGAGCGTGGTGAAGGGGCTGCGAATGTCCAAAGAGCGCCGATTCGCCGTGCTGCACCTTGATCGAGATAGGCGTCCAGGTGACGATCATGGTCGGCGAGCACGGCGTGGACCAAGGGCTGGGCTGGTCGGATGACTTTGAACTCCACAGATCCGAGGCGTGCTTGGCGGATAGTGATGGGTAACTTCATCAGTTCTCCGGGTCACGGCGGCTGACGTCCTAAAGGGTGTTGCACAAGGCCGTGAGCTGGGCATCTCCATTGTATGGCGGTCAACACCGGCTCCGCGTCCCAGAAGACGGCCCCCTGCC
>NZ_JBEXGM010000048.1:0-42596 GCF_040607335.1 Streptomyces sp. NPDC005303
AGACCCTGATCGACTCCGGGGTGGGTCAGATGGTCCTGGACATCTCCGAGGACTGGTCGGGGGGACCGGCGGCCCGCACGAAGCCTTCGCTCTACTGGTCCGGCGCCTGCGGACCCGGACCCGGCGCGGGCTCCGGGTTGAACACCGGGTGGTAGCTCTCCGGCGGCGCGAGATAGGTGGCGGGCAGCCCGCCCGTGTCGATCACGATCTGGTCCACGGCGATCGCCGGATCGACCATGAAGATCCTCAGCACATGCTCACCGGCCTCGGCGACCGTCACGGTGGCGGTCAGCCGCTCGACGCCGTCCTCCACCTGGCGGGCCCAGGCGTCCCCCCGGTTGCCGGTCGCGACGGCCTGCCCGGACAGGACGGTCACCGGCTGGTCGTCGAGTCCGACGGCCACCCGCCGCTGCCCGCGCTCGTCCAGCGAGGGCAGCCGGAAGACGGTGACGGGAAAGGTCCCGGTGCTGCCGAACCACACCCGGTATCTCAACTCCGGTGCACGGGACGGAATGTCACCGGTGATCGGAGCCGCGGTGGACGGAACGGCCTCGACGGCTCCCGTACGGCGCCCAAGTCCGCGCACGGTCCGCCAGCGGCAGCCCCCGCGCCCGACCCTCCGGTCGGCGTGCACGGCGTCGATCGACACATGACCGTGGGCCTCGGCGAAACCACGGGCCCGTCTGCGGCTGTTGACCACCCGGAGCGTTACCTCGTGGCGCTGCCCGGCGCCCGTGAAGACGACCACGGCCTCCTCGGCACCCTCGGGCGCACGCTCCCAGTCGATCTCCACCCACACCCGCCGCTGCTCGGTGAGTGAGCCGGCGGTCGTGCTCAGCCTCACCCAGGGATGACTGGCCTCGGCCGCCCAGTCCAGGGGCAGGAACCCGGTGTTGAAGACGTCGACGAAGCGCCGGTCACGGGTGTACGAGGAGAACGACAGCGGTCGGGCCGCCCCCGTCTCGTTCCCCTCGGCCGCCACCCCGAGCCCCGAGGTCTCCTGCCGGGGCACCCTGGTGACGGCCGGGCGCCCGGGAGCCTTCGGGATCTGGGACGGGTACGGATTGACGATCCCGTCCCACTTCCCGCCCGCCACCTCGATGTTGTACCGGCTCGTGAGAGCCGCCTCCGCCGAGTGCGCGGCCAGCGCGAGGTCCGCGAAGCGGTTGGTGCCGGCCCCGCGGCCCTGCCGGGCGGCGAGCGCGTTGCGATCCGCCCAGTAGTACTTCAGGTTCATCAAGTAGGCGCCGTGCACCGGGTATTCGACCAGCTCGTAGAAGGCGTCCCGGTACGCCTCGGGAAGTTCGGCCCCCACCACCCTGACTCGCGCCAGGAGTTGGTCGTACGCCCCCATCCGGCGCCCCGCCTCGTCACCGTGGTGGACGACGGAGACGAGTCCCGCGGCGACGAACTCCGGCCGCAGCTCCCCGGCGAGCCGGTAGTACTCCGTGCGGATCGCGGCGATCTCACGGGCGTGGCGCCGCCCGAACTGCCGCCCGGCCCACTCGGCGAGGAAGCCCTCGACTCCGTCGGCCCCCCAGCGGTCCACGTCCCAGGCCATGTCCATCGCGAAGGAAAGACCGGTCTCGATCGACTTGAGGTCGCCGACGTTGAAGATCCACATGCGGTCGGTGCCGTGCTCGTGGACCCGCCTGAGCTCCTGCCACACCTTGGCCACTTGGGTCGTGTCCAGCCACAGATAGCTCTTCGGACGGCCCCAGTAGGAGAGGTGGTAGTAGATCCCGTTGCCGCCCGGCCGCGCCCGCTCCGGCTCGTTCGGCAGCTGGCGCATGTTGCCGTGGTTGTCGTCCGGCCAGATCAGCGTGACGTCGTCCGGAACCTGGACGCCCGCGTTGTACAGGTCCAGGACCTCCTTGTACGGGATGAAGATCTGCGGCTCGGCCGCCGCGCCGACCTCCTCGGCAAGGATGCGTCGCTGGTCGGCGATGATGTCGTTCATCACCACGACCTTCTCCGGGATCGTGGTGGCGTTCCTCGTCTCCAGCGCGCTGTCGTGCAGGCCGCGCATGCCGAGGGTCCAGCTGCTCTCGTAGGCGGCGTTCTGTCTCGCCCGGGCCCTCCAGTAGTCGGAGATCACGCCGGGGTTGACCGTGTAGTCGTAGACCGGGGCGCTGCCGTCGGCGTTCGGGTGCTCCGCGATCCAGGGCTCCCACTCGTGGACACCGTTGCGCAGCAGGGCCTCGGGGTGACTGGAGCCGACGACGATGCCGTAGCGGTCGGCGAGTTCGGGGTTCTCCCGGTACTTGTTGAAGAAGTCGGAGTACGGATGCATCGCCGGCCACAGGTAGTTGGCCTTGAGGCGCAGCAGCAGTTCGAAGACGCGCCGGTACGTCTCGGGGCCGATGTTCTTGTCGGTCTCCTGGGTGCGGTGGGACCAAGTGGTCAGGTTCTGCTCGTCGTTGATGAAGACGCCGCGGTAGCGGACGGAGGGTTCGTGGCGGGTGAGGGGTCCCGCGGGGACGGTCACCGTGTCGTGGCGCTCGACGGGGACGTCGGCCCACCAGTACCAGGGGGAGACGCCGATGCGCTCCGAGGTGTCGTAGATCCCGTAGACGGTGCCGCGCCGGTCGCTGCCCGCGATCACCAGGGCGCGGTCGATGCCGGGCAGGGGACGCTCGATCACCTGGGTCACGGAGGCCTCCCAGCGGCCCTTCACCCCGGAGACGTCCAGCCGGCCCTGTGCGGCGAGGCGGTCGATGGCGGGGCTCGCGCCGAGGGTGCCCACCAGGACGAGCAGGGGGGCGCTTCGGGGCAGCGTGCGCAGCAGGTCGGGGCGTGTCCCGCAGACCCGTTCGACGTCCGACTGGAGGTCGCCCGCGGCGCGGACGACAGCGGGGTCGTCCGCCGCGTCCACGAAGATGCCGACGGCCGTGCCTCCTGCCACCAGCGGGAAGCCGGGACGGCTCGACGAGGCCGCGTGGGCGCTCGCGGGGAGCAGGCCGGGGAGGAAGGGGGCCGCGCCGACGGCGGCCATTCCCCGGAGGAAGGACTTTCGGGTCCATTGCTGGTGCGGCACGGAGACGCTCCCCCTGGTTGGCATGGTCAGGCCAGAAAGCGCTTTCTCCGGAACCCTAGGTGAGGTGCTCGCGGGGCGTCCAGGGGTCTGCGTGAAGGGAGTGCCGTGGCGCGTGCCCGCGCGGTGGCGGCGAGGGGTGACGAGGACGAGCTCGGGGCGGGTGTCAGGCGGGCCGTATCGCGCCGCGGATGATCGACTCGCCGGTCGGGTAGATCGACTCCTCGCGGATGGACGCCCCCGGGCCCGGTGCGTGGATCATCATGCCGTTGCCGGTGCACAGGCCCACATGGCTGAAGTCGTCGTGGAAGAACACGAGGTCGCCGGGTTGCATGGCGTACAGCGGTACCGCCGTGCCGGTGCTCGCCTGACCGAGGCAGGTGCGGGGGAGGGAGACGCCGGCGACCTTCCAGGCGGCCTGGACGAGCCCGGAGTTGTCGTACGATCCCGGGCCCGCCGCGCCCCAGACACACGGCTTCCCGATCTGGGAGCGGGCGAAGGCGAGTACCTGGATCACCTTCGAGTCGTAACCGGGGTCGGCGACGGGGAGGTCGGGGGCAGGAGCCAGGGCCAGGGGTGCGGCGGCGGGGGCCGCGGTCGGCTGAGGTGTCTGCCAGTCCGGCTCGGGGGTGCGGGGGGACGGGATGGCGGAGATGGCCGGGATGCTCTGGGTGACGGCGGAGATGGCCGGGATGCTCTGGGTGACGGCGGAGATGGCCGGGATGCTCTGGGTGACGGCGGGGGTGGTCGGGGTGGTCGGTGCCGTCGGGAAGGGCTGGGCGATGTCGACCGGCGGGGAGGCGACGACCGCCGCGAGGGGGGCGGTGAGGGCCGAGTACTCGGGGTGCCCCGGGGTGGGTTGTGCGGAGTACTCGGGGAACCCTGCGGTGGCCTGTGCCGCGTACTCGGGGAACCCTGTGGTGGGCTGAGCGGTGTATTCAGGCAGGCCGGTGCCGAGTCGGCCGCTGTAGGCCGGGAAGTCGGTGGCGGTGTGTGCCGGGTACTCGGGCAGCGCGGTGAACTCGGGCAGCGCGGTGCCGAGTTGCCCCGTGTACTCGGGGAAGCCCGTGGCGGCCTGCGGTTGCGGGATGTACTCGGGGTATCCCGTGCCGACCTGAGCGGTGTACTCCGGGAAGCCGCGGTCGGCTTGCGCGGGGGTGTGCGTGGGTATCGCGCTGTCGGGTCGGGGTGTGTACTCGGGGATGCCGGCGGTGAGTTGGGGTGTGTACTCCGGGACGCCGGTGACGAGTTGCGGGGTGTACTCGGGGACCCCGATGGCGAGTTGGGCGCTGCCCACGGTGGGGAATCCGCCGGTGTCGGTCAGGTCCGGCGGGGCGGTCTCCGGTGCCCACGCGGGTGACTGGGCCTGGGCGGCGGTGAGGGCGGCGGCCGGTGCCGGCTCCGGTGCGGCGGCCAGGGCGAGCACGGGTTTGGCCGTGAGTTCCGGCAGGGACTGCTCGGCCGGCTTCGGTTCGCGTGCCGTGGGGGCATCCGTCGGGCGCTGGCGCCGCGGCTCGGCACGGCGGGTGGCCACGCGGTCGGAAGGCAGAACCGCCTCGACCATGGGACCCACCTTCGCGCGGGCCGCGCCGTACCACTGCCTGGCGATGTCGTCGAGGGCGGGATCTCCGCCGTCCCCGCGTCCGCCGCCGGTCGCCGACGCGGTACGGCCACGGGTGCTCGACGCCGTTCCGGCCGCGCGCGTCGCGTTGTAGGTGCCGGAGTCGGTCTCGGCCCGGTCGTACAGGTTGGTGACCCGTCGGCTCACCTCGTCACGGCTCGGTCCCTCGTCCGCCGAGGCGCTCCCGGTCTGCGAGAGAAGGGCCGCGGAGGCCATGGCGGCCGTCGCGAGGGCGGAGTTGCGCTTGGTCGGGAGGCTGAACCCTCCATTGCGCGAAGTTCGATCCGGCGCCATGAAAGTCATGCCCCTTCCGTCGTGCTGCTCGCCGTCAACTTAGCCAACTTGTGAGGCTCACGTGAAGATTGAAGTGTGAAAAGTGTGAGATGTAACTGTGACCTTCGTCGCGTAGGGACCTGCGCCCGGTGCGGATCAGCGCTTGCCCCGCTGTGCGAGCCATGCCTCGTAGTGGTCGAGGACCGTCTCCTCGACCGGGCGGTAGACGAGGCCCAGTTCGTGCACGCTGCGGCTGTTGTCCACGCGGAAGCGGATGCCGAGGTGCTTGCGGACGTACTCCTGGGTGAGCCCGAAGGCGGGGCCCAGGACGCGCACCGGCCAGTGGGGGAGCGCGGTGCGTGGGATGCGCAGACCGCGCGGGTAGCGGGTGCGGATGATGCGGGACATCTCGTGGAACGACGTCATCGTCTGCGCCGCCAGGATGTAACGGCCCGTCGCGTCGGGCTTCTCCGCCGCCGCGATGTGCGCGTCGGCCACGTCACGGACGTCGACCGTGGTGAAGCTGAAGTCGGGGGCGCCGTAGAAGAAGTAGCCCTTGAACAGCTCCTCCAGAAGGAAGAGACTGCCGGACTCGGAGGCGGGCGAGAGTGAAGGGCCCAGGATCAGGCCGGGATTGACGGACACCATGTGCCAGCGGTCCTGCGCTGCCTCCGCGTCCCAGGCCGCGCGCTCGGCGACCGTCTTGGCGTAGTGGTACGGGTTGTTCTCCACCGTGCTGCTGGTGTTGAAGTACCGCTCCGACAGGATCTGCCCGTCCATGTCCCGTACGTCGGAGTAGTCGCCGAAGATCGCGCCGACCGTGGAGGTGAGGACGAGCCGCTCCACGGACGGCGTCCGCTCGATGCCGGCCACTACGTTCCGGGTGCCGATCAGGGCCGGGTCGACCATGTCCTTCTGACCGTCCTTGATCTTCTCCGGCATGAAGAACGGAGAGGCCACGTGGAAGACCACGCGGCAGCCCGCCATGGCCTCGTCGAAGGAGCGGTCCTTGAGGAGGTCAGCCTCGAACAGTGTGAGTCCGCCGGGGAACTGGGCTTGCATGTCCCGCAGTGGCCGCACCTTCGCCGAGTTCGCGAGACTGCGCACGGTGGCGTGCACCTCGTATCCCCGCTCCAGCAGCCGCCGTACCAGATGACTGCCGACGAAACCGCTGCCACCGGTCACCAGGACTGTGCCCATGCCCGCGCTCCTCCACCCAGGGAGTGACATTGAAGCACCGGCGGATCATCAGCGGGAGGGGAGCCCAGGAAGCAGGCCGGCTACAGCCCCTCCCCCAGTCGCGCCCAGGTCGGCCAAGGCGCCCGGGATGGATAGCCGGGCGCCTTGCCTCATGGGGGTCCTGTCACCAACGGGGGAGCCGGAGTTCGTAGTCCGGCCGGAAGCGTCGCATGTAGCCGGTGTCGTCGCGGCTGCGTACCCCGGAGTCGACGTAGAGGCGGTGCAGCCGCTCCAGGGCCGCATGGTCGAGCTCCACACCGAGCCCCGGCCCGGTCGGGACCTTGACCTCTCCGTCGCGGAACTCCAGGACCCCGGGGAGGATGACGTCGTCCGCCGAGTTCCACGGGTAGTGCGTGTCGCAGGAGTGGTCGAGGTTCGGGATCGCCGCGGCCACATGGGTCATGGCGGCCAGGCTGATACCCAGGTGCGAGTTGGAGTGCATGGAGAGGGCGAGCCCGAACGCCTCGCAGACCGCGGCCAGTTCACGGGTGCGGCGCAGGCCGCCCCAGTAGTGGTGGTCGGTCAGCAGCACCTGGATCGCGTTCTGCTCGATCGCGGGCTTCAGGTGCTCCCAGGCGACCACGCACATGTTGGTGCCCAGCGGCATCGGCGCGTCCTTCGCCACCGCCGCCATGCCCTCGATGCCCTTGGTCGGATCCTCCAGGTACTCCAGGACACCGTCGAGTTCGCGTGCGACGTACTGCGACGTCTCCACGGTCCACGCCACGTTGGGGTCCAGGCGCAGCGGCTGTCCGGGGAAGGCCTCCGCGAGCGCCCTGATCGCGGCGATCTCCTCGTCGGGCGGGAAGACACCGCCCTTCAGCTTGAACGACCCGAACCCGTACCGCTGTTGCATCAGCCGGGCCTGTTCCACGATGCCGGCCGGGTCCAGAGCCTCGCCCCACTCGTCGCCGACCGCGGCGCGGCCGTCGAGGGCCGGGTGTTCGGCCCACTTGTAGAAGAGGTACGCGGCGAACGGCACCGAGTCCCGGACCGTGCCGCCGAGCAGGTCGCTGACCGGGCGGTCGAGCAGCTTGCCCTGGGCGTCGAGGCAGGCCACCTCCACGGCGGAGGTGGTCCAGCCGCGTTCGTGCGAGGAAGGGAGCGTGGGCAGCAGTGCGGCGTCGATCGCGGCGCCGAGGGCCGTCGTGTCGAAGACGTCCATGCCCACGACGACCTTCGCGGCGGCCTCGAGTCGTTCCAGTCGGGCGACCCCGCCGGGGGACTCGCCGAGGCCCACCGTGCCGTCCTCCAGGACGAGTTGGAGGATGATCCGCAGGGCGAGCGGCTCGTGGACGCCGTTGGAGTTGAGCAGTGGCGGGTCGCGGAAGGCGATCGGGGTGACGATCAGCTCCTTGATCCGGGTCGGGTCGTTCATGCGCCGACCACCTCCAGGCCGTGGTCGATGAGTGCGGACAGCCGCGCGATGTGCTCCGGGGTCGGATCGACCAGGGGTGCCCGTACGCCACCCACGTCCAGGCCACGCAGGGCCACTCCGGTCTTGACCAACGCCACGGCGTACCCCGGTACCTCGTCGCGGAGCTGGACGAGGGGGCCGTAGAACTCGTCGAGGAGCGTGTCGAGCAGCGGTCGGTCGCCCGCGGCGAGTGCCCGGTGGAAGGCGAGGGCGATCTCGGGCGCGAAGGCGAACACGGCGGAGGAGTACAGGGAGACGCCGATGCCCTGGTAGGCGGGCGCGGTCATCTCCGCCGTGGGCAGGCCGTTGAAGAACTGGAAGTCCTCCGTACCCGGCACGGCCCGCACCGCGCGCACGATGCGGTGCATCCGCTCGATGTCCCCGAGGCCGTCCTTGAGGCCGACGACCTTGGGGAGCGCGGCGATCTCGGCGGCCGTCTCCTCGGTGAGGCGGGCGGTGCCGCGCTGGTAGAAGACGACGGGCAGGTCGCTCGCGGAGGTGACCTGCTCGACGTAACGCACCAGGCCCTGCTGCGGGGCAGTCACCAGGTAAGGCGGGAGCAGCAGGATGCCGTCGGCGCCCGCGCGGGCGACCCGGGCCGCGTGGTCGCGGGCGACCGGGGTGGGACCGCCCGCGGCGGCGAGGACCGGCACCCGGCCCGCGGTCGTCTCGACGGCGACCCGGGTGGCCCGTTCGATCTCGTCGGGTGTCAGCGCGTGGAACTCACCGGTGCCGCAGGCGACGAACACGCCGCCCGCACCGGCCGCCACACCGCTGTCGATGTGCTGGGCGAGCCGTTCCTCGTCCAGCGAGCCGTCCGCGGCGAACGGCGTCACCGGGAAGAACAGCACTCCTTGGAACTTCATGTCTCCCTCAAACGTGGGGGTCGGGGTCAGCCCTTCGTGGCGCCGGCGGCGATGCCGGTGACCAGGGAGCGCTGGAGGAGCAGGTAGACGATCAGACTGGGGATCAGGGCGATGACCGCACCGGCGAGGACCACACCCGAGCCGACCACGGGGTCGGTGCGCAAGGTGGCCAGGGCGACGGTGACCGTGTAGTCGGTGGGGTCCTTGGCGGCGATCAGGGGCAGTAGGTACTGGTCCCAGATCATGATGAACCCGAGGACGCCGGCCACGCCGAGCGCGGGCCTGCACAGCGGCAGGATGATCTGCCACAGCATCCGCAGCTCGCCGACGCCGTCCAGGCGGGCCGCCTCCTCGATCTCGACGGGGATGTCCCGCATGAACTCGGTCAGCATCATCACCGAGAAGCCCCAGGCGCCCAGCGGCAGGATGACGCCCCAGACCGTGCCCTTGAGGTCCACGTGGACCACCGGCACATCACCGAGGACCAGGGACAGCGGGATCGCGATGACCTCCTCGGGCAGCATCAGCGTCATCATGAACAGCATCATGATCAGCGCCTGGCCACGGAACCGGTGCCGGGCCAGCGCGTACGCGGCCAGCGTGCACACCACGAGTTGGAGCAGCAGTCCGCCGCCCGCGATGACCAGCGAGTTGCCGAGGTAGTCCCACATGCCCTGCGCGCCGGCCACCTCGAAGTTGGACAGGGTGGTGTCGTGCGGCAGGAACGACAGCGAGGAGCCGCTGGGGTGGGTGGTGAAGGCGCCGGAGAAGATGGTGAGGAACGGCGCCGCGAAGATCGCGAGGGCGATCACGCAGAGCAGGATCCTCAGGCCCCAGGCGAGACCGGGCCTGTCGTTCCAGCCGAGGGCGGTGTCGAAGCGGGCCGGGGTGGTCCGCTGTGCCCTGGTGGTCCGCCCGGCCGGGGTGTCAGGGGCCGCCGGCCGGGCGGAGTCGATGACGGGGGCGCTCATCGCGCTTCTCCCCTCTTGCGGAGGTGATTGACCGTGACGGTGAGCAGCAGCGTCACGCAGAGCAGGACGACCGAGGCCGCCGAGGCGCCGCCGATGTCGTTGCGGGTGAAGCCCAGGGTGTAGGCGCGGGTCATCCAGACGTCGGTCGACCCGGCGGGGCCGCCGCCGGTGAGGACGTAGACCTCGGTGAACACGCGCAGTCCGCGGATCGTGGCGAGCGTGAGCACGATCATGAGCGCCGGACGGATCGCGGGGAGCGTGACGTACCGCAGCCGCTGCCACAGCGAGACACCGTCCATCGCCGCCGCCTCGTACAGCGAGCGGTCGACGCCCGCGAGACCGGCGAGGAAGATCACCATGTTGTAGGGGGCCCAGATCCAGATGCCCATCACCATCGTCGAGTACAGCGCGATGTTCGGGTTGTCGAGGAACTGGACGGTCCCGAGGCCGAAGAAGTGCAGGCCGCCGTTGAGCAGGCCGTCGGACGTCGGGTAGTACATCAGCCGCCACAGCTCGCCGACGACCGCGGTGGCCGTGACGGCGGGCAGGAAGACGGCGGTGCGGAGGAACTTCAGCGAACGGGCCTGGCCCTCCAGGAGCAGCGCGAGGGCGAACCCGAGCAGGATCGCGCCGACGGCCTGGCCGATGCCGAGGATCAGGGTGTGCCCGATGGCCTCCTGGAAGCGGTGGTCGGTCAGGACCCTCGTGTAGTTGTCGAGGCCGATCCACTCGTTGCCGAGGAAGGGCCGCACGTGGAAGAAGCTGAGCCAGACGCCCTTGGCCATCGGCCAGAACTTGAAGACGAGCGCGAGCAGCAGACCCGGAGCCAGGAAGAGCCAGGGGACGACGGCCTTCTTGTCGAAGGCCCTGCGCGCCGTGGACGCGGGGACGGTAGCGGTCATTTCAGCAGGTCCTGGTCCTTGAGATCGCCGGCGAGGGTGTCGTTGAGCTCCCTGAGCTGCGAGCGGACGTCGCCGCCGCAGTACGTGAAGATCGAGTTCAGCGCGTCGGCGGTGTCCTGTTTGATCGGGGCGAAGTCCGGCGCGTTCGGGAACTGCTCCGAGGCGGTCTCGTAGGCCTTCTGTACGACACTCCAGCGGGCGTCGTTCCTGACCTTCGCCGCGTCGAGCGTGGAGTTCACCGGGATGCGGACGACCGGCTGGTGGCCGTCGACGCTGGTCATCGCGATCCTCTGGCCCTTCGCGGAGATCAGGAACGAGGCAAGCGCCAGCTCCTGCCGGTCCTTGCCGGTCCTGGCGCCGAGGTAGACGTTCTCGCCGTCGGCCAGCACATCGCCGCCGGCCGGACCCGCGGGGGCCGGGACGACCTCGTACGTCTTCTTGCCGGGCGTGGTGTCGTAGGTGGTGATGTTGTACGGCCCGGTCATGTACATCCCGGCGTTGCCGTCCTGGAAGTTGGTGGCCGTGCCCGTGACGGCGGTGATGGCACCGGGCTGGACGACCCCCTTGCGGCCGCAGAAGAGGTTGTCCTTCATCCAGGTCACGGTGCGGACCGCGGCGGCCGAGTCCATGGCCGGGGTGTACGTGCCCTTGCCGTCCGGCGCGATGATCTGCGCCCCGCCCTGCCACAGGAAGCTCGCGCCCCACCAGGCCGCGTAGCCGTTCTGGGCGCTGGCCGGCGCGACGATGCCGTAGGTGTCGGCCCTGCCGTCGCCGTCGGGGTCCTCGGTGGCGAAGGCATTGGCGACCGAGAGCATCTCCTGCCAGGTCGTCGGCGCCTTCAGCCCGAGCTTCTTCAGCCAGTCCTTGCGGATCATCAGCGTCTGGGCCTGACGGGAGTAGGGGATGCCGTAGTGCTTCCCGTCGATGCCCACCGTGGAGGACCAGGACTTGGCGGTGATCCGGTCGCCGCCCGTGATCGAGGCGGGATCGATCGGCTTGAGCAGGCCCTGGCTCTGGTAACTGCCCATCAGTGCCGTGTCGTTGATCATGACGTCCGGGAGGTCCTTGGTGGAGGCCCGGCTCTGGAGCTGCTGGTCGAAGTTGATGACCGGCTGGTAGTCGATCTTGATGCCGGTCTTCTTGGTGAAGGCGGCGAAGACCCGGTCGTAGGTGGCGGCGGCGTCCGGGTTGCTCCGGGTCCAGACCTCCAACGTGTTCGGATCGCTGCTGCCCGCGTTGCCGGAGCCGGAGCCACAGGCGGTCGTTGCGAACAGCAGTCCCGCGACGCTGGCTGCCGCGGCCAGGCGGCGTCGTCGTCGGCGATCGCCCATGGACACTCTCCGTTCATATCCGTGAACCCGCTTCACGAATCTAAATGATCGGCCAAGCTACGGATGGGTTCTTCCATATGTCAAGACATGGCTGGGAGTCTTCACAGAGGCTGTGCACGAGCCCTACGGGGAACGCTGGTGCGAAACCGAAGTGATCAGGGAGGCACGTGTGTACGACCGAGACGACGGCCCGGGTGCGGCAGCGACGCGGCTCACCGGCCGGAAGGCGACCGATGAACGCCCGCTGTCCGGCGCGCTGTCCGAGGTGACCCTCGACGACGGCCGGGCGGTGATGGTGAAGCGCGCCGAGAGCGTGGAGGAGGCTCGGGCTGAGGCGGCTGGGCTGCGCTGGCTGGCCGGGGCCGGCACGGTCCGGGTGCCGACCGTCCACGGCCAGGTCGGACCCCGGCTGGTGACCGACCTGGTCGCGCGGGGGCGGCCGAGCCGGGAAGCGGCGCTCGAACTGGGCCGGGCGCTGGCCGGGCTGCACCTCGCCGGGGCGCCCGCCTTCGGGTCACCGCCCCCCGCCGGTCTCCGGGAGGCCTACATCGGGCGCGCGCCGCTGCGGAACGTCGAAGGCGCCGAATGGCCGCGGTGGTACGCCGAGCACCGGGTGCTGCCGTATCTGCGGCGCGCGGTGGACGACGGCACGATCACGCTCGCGGAGACCGAGGTGATCGAGCGGCTCTGCGCGCGGCTGCCCGCTCTCGCGGGTCCCGCCGAGCCCCCGGCCCGGCTGCACGGCGACCTGTGGAACGGCAACGTGCTGTGGGGCGCCGACGGTCACGCCTGGCTGATCGACCCGGCCGCGCACGGCGGCCACCGCGAGACCGACCTCGCGATGCTCCACCTCTTCGGCTGTCCCCACCTGGACGAGGTGCTGCGTGGCTACGAGAGTGCGGCGCCGCTCGCCGACGGCTGGGCCGACCGGATCGGCCTGCACCAGATGTTCCCGCTGCTGGTGCACGCCGTGCTCTTCGGGAGGGGCTACGCGGAACGGGCGCTCAGCACGGCGAAGGCGGCCCTGGAACGGTGAGTGCACCGGTCCGGGGCCGCCTGGGCTCGTGATGTCGCGGACGAGGAGAGCGAAGGAACTGGAGCCATAAGAGGGCCGGTTTTGGAGACCGGTGAGAAGGAAGCCCCTTCATGGCCTCGTGCGTCGACGTCGAGGGCGAGGAAAGCGGAAGGGCTGGAGATCCAAGCCCCATGGGGGCTCATCGAGTTGAGAAGGAAGCCCTTCCATGGCCTCGCCACGCGTCACCGTAACAGCCACTCGGGGATCAAGTCGCGCAGATTTTCCGGCGTGATGACCACCGACTCCGGATGCAGTCCCTCGGGCCGCTCCAGACCGATGTACGTCACCGGCACATCCGGAATCGAAGCGGGATCCCAAGTCGCCACGTCCCTACCGCCGTTCGCCATCAGCTCGGTCAGATACCCGACCGTCAGCTGCTCGCGCTCGACGATGGCGCGCAGCAGCGTCGCCACCGACACCTGGTTGCCCTCGACGCGGTTGTACGCCGGATGCCCCTTGAGATACAGGTGCAGCCACTTGGCGTGCCAACTCCCGTCCTCAGCACGCCGGAACGCCAGCGGCAGCGCCACCCGGCCGGGACCGCGCAGCTCCGACTTCATCCGCACGGTACGCGCCTCGAAGGGCCGCCCCCGCTGCTCACCCTCGCGCAGCATGAACCCGAAGAACGACTCCTCGGCCTCCTCGAACCCCTCCCCGGAGTAGATGTTGACCTGCGGGACGATGTACGTGGCCCGCACCGCCCCGAGCCGCAGGTTGATGAACTCCGAGGCGCCGTCGGGGGCGTTGGTGATGTCACCCGAGTGCTCGCCCTCCACCTCGCGGAGATTGGTGTACGACAGCCACGACACCGTCTCGTAGTCCGCGTCGAGGAGCAGCGCGGACAGGTCGTAGTCGGTGACCCGCCGCGTCTGCTTCCAGTACACGAAGAACCGCAGCAGCTCACCCTCGACCGGCGACACGGAACCACGCGGCAGCACACCGAGCCCGGCCGAGGTCGCCCGTCCGCTGAGCGGAAGGGCCACGTCGAGAATGTCGGGGTCGACCAACAGCCGCTCCGGAACCGGGAGTCGACGGCCGATCTCCGCGTCGAGCGCGGTGATCAGACGTTCCCGGTCCGCCTCCGGTACGGCCGTACGCGTGTCGTCGGCGACATGCGCGCGTCCGGCCCGGTTGATGAACACCCGCTTGCGGCCCGTCTCCTCGGCCCGGTTGTGCAGGTACTCACGCACCGACAACACCACCCGCCCGGAGACCTCCGGGGCGACCTGCTCGACGGCGGCCACCACGGCATCCCGCTCCTCCCTGGTTGAGGCGGTGCGCAGCAGCCGGTCCAGCGCGCGGAAGAGCCTGCCGGGCGCCGACTTGAGCAGTTCCGTGGCCCCCGTGACGTCGTCCGCCGTGAGCAGCGCCTCCACCCTGCCGTCGAAGGTGTGAGCCTTCTTCTCGCCCCGCGCCACCGCGAACACGTCGGCGGCATGCGGCCACTGGGGGTACTCGTGCGGGTGGAGACGCTCGCCGAGGCGCTTGAACGCCTCGGTGTGCGCGAGGACGTCGGCGAGCTTGGCGGGAGCCAGGGCGACGACCTCGTCCAGCCCCGCGAGCAGGGCGCGGCGCACCGGCCGGGACAGCTTGTGGAACCGGGTCGGCTCCTGAAGGCTCACGTCCCCGCCCGACAACGCGCAGGTCAGCCGCAGCACATCGGTGACGGTGTCCAGCAGCAGGCCCGAACCTGTCTTCAGCCGGGCCTCGTTGATGACGGCACGGTTCTCCCGCACCGGGATCGTCTCCGGCTGGGGGCCGTCCGCGCAGTGCTCGGCGAGCACCTTGAGATCGGCCAGGTGCTCGTCGCCGAGCGGCGTGGTGCTGCCGGCCAGCGCCAGGTACAGGGCGCTGACCTCGTCCTCCAGGGCGTCGCCCAGGTGCAGGACGGTCAGCCGGTCGCCGACCGCGGCTGTCAGCTCGTCGTGCGCGGCGAGCATCTCGTCGTACGTGTGCCGGTAGTTGCCGTACGACGGCAGGGTGAGCAGGTCGATCACGCCGGCCCGCAGCTGGGCGAGGACGCCGGAGCGGGCCTTGCCGTCCTCCAGGGCCTCGCGCACACAGCGCATCCAGAACTCGAAAGTGTCCGGGACATTCGCTGGGAAGTCCTTGAAGTAGACGTTGTGCCGCACATGGTCACCGGCCATCTCACGGACGGTGGCGAGCGTGCCCACGGCGGTGTCGACGACCGTGGCCTCCGACAGCCCCGACAGCTGCCTCAGCGCGTCCGCCGACAGCTTGAAGCCGACGGACATCAGCGCGGCGTCGAACTGCCGCGCCGCGACCGCGCCCTCACCGGCGGGGCCCGCGGGGGCGGGCAGCCGGAGGGCATGCCGAATGACCAGGGATTCCAGACGGTGGACCATGCCGGAATGGTCGCAGAGGTGTTCGAGCCGGCGCACCGGAGTTTTCGGGACCCCGGGCTGGTGCGGGGGCCCCGGGGTCAGGACTGCTCGTCCTGCTTCTTCTCCTTGATGCGCGCCGTCTCCTTGCGGACCTCCGCCTGGGTGGCGCGCTCCTTCTCCAGCCACTCGGGACTCTCGTCCCGCAGCGCCTCGATCTGCTCGGTGGTGAGCGGCTCGGTGATCCCGCCGCGCGCGAGACCGGCGATGGAGACTCCCAGCCGCGCCGCGACGACCGGGCGGGGGTGCGGGCCGTTGCGTCGCAGGTCCTGCAACCACTGGGGCGGGTTCGCCTGGAGTTCGTTGAACTCGGCGCGCGAGACGACACCCTCCTGGAACTCGGCGGGGGTGGCAGGGAGGTACACACCCAGCTTCTTCGCCGCGGTGGCGGGCTTCATCGTCTGGGTGTTCTGGTGCGACGTCATGGAGTCCAGACTATCGGCCGCGCACGAGACCTCCGACCACAGTGGGTAACCTTGGCGCGTGACAGACTCGCCAGTATCCCCCTCCTTCCGGCTCGCGTACGTCCCCGGGGTGACGCCCGCCAAGTGGGTGCGGATCTGGAACGAGCGCCGGCCGGACATCCCCCTGGAGCTCCTCCAGGTGACCGCCACCGAGGCATCCGACGTGTTGCGCGAGGGGGCCGCGGACGCCGGGTTCGTACGACTGCCGGTCGACCGTACGGTCTTCAGCGCGATTCCCCTCTACACGGAGACGACGGTGGTCGTGGTCCCCAAGGACCACGTGATGACGGCGGTCGAGGAGGTCACCCTGGAGGACCTGGCCGACGAGGTCGTCCTCCACCCCCTCGACGACGTCATCGGCTGGGAGCAGCCGCCCGGCGAACCGGCCTTCGAGCGACCGGCCACCACGGCGGACGCGATCGAGCTCGTGGCGGCGAACATCGGCGTCCTTGTCGTCCCGCAGTCCCTCGCCCGCCTCCACCACCGCCGCGACCTCACCTTCCGCCCGCTCACCGACGCTCCGCAGTCCGAGATCGCCCTGTCCTGGCGGGAGGACGCGACGACGGACCTGGTCGAGGACTTCATCGGCATCGTCCGGGGGCGGACGGTCAACAGCTCACGGGGCCGCACTCAGCCGGAGCCGGAGCGCAAGCAGACAGCCGAGAGGGGCGGCGGACGCAAGCCGTCGGGCACCGGAAAGGGCGGCACGGGGCGGGGGGCTTCCGGCGCGGCGAAGGGCTCCCGCGGCGGGTCCGGCCGGTCGGGCGGGTCCGGCGGCTCCAAGGGCGCGGGCGCGCGCCGGGGCAAGCCCAAGCGCCGGGGGTAGTGCTCCCCCCCCCGGGGGGCAGGACGCCGTGGCCGGGGTTCCACGGTCGCGGCCCGCACGTACTCACACGCTCGCGGCCTGCCCACCCGCAGGTCTGCCGCCGGCCCGGCGCGCCACCTCAGGCGCTGGACCCGCCGGAGTCGTCGGCGAACACCTCGGCGGCCCCGAAAGCCACTCCCGCGAACCGTTCCCCGATCCGCCGGTGCGTCGCCGCGTCGGGATGCAGGTCGTCCGGCAGCGGCAGCTCGGCCGAGTCGTCCTCGCCGTACAGCTCGCGCCCGTCGAGGTAGTGCAGGTTCGGGTCCTCGGCGGCCCGCTGCTTCACGATCCGGGCCAGTTCCTCGCGGATCACCTGAAGGGTCAGCTTCCCGCCGGCGCGTTCCGCCGGGTCGCCCAGCGTCCTGAACCGCAGTCGGCCCTCACCGAGCTCGCTGACGTCCGGGAAGCAGGGACCCGGAGTCTCCTCGTGCATCGGGCACAGGATGGGCGAGACGACCAGCAGGGGAGTGTCCGGGTGGCCCTCGCGGATCGTGTCGAGGAAGCCGTGGACCGCGGGGCCGAAGGCGCGCAGCCGCATCAGATCGTGGTTGACGATGTTGATCCCGATCTTGAGGCTGATCAGGTCGGCGGGAGTGTCCCGCACCGCCCGCGCGGTGAACGGGTCGAGGAGCGCGCTCCCGGCGAGGCCCAGGTTGATCAGCTCCACGCCGCCCAGCCTCGCGGCGACCGCGGGCCAGATGGCCGTGGGGCTCGCCGCGTCGGAGCCGTGGCTGATGGAGCTGCCGTGGTGCAGCCACACCCGTCGGTCACCGCGCGGCGCGGGCTCCACCGGTGCGTCTGTGCGCAGGGCGATCAGCTCGGTGGTCTCGTTGTGCGGCAGCCATACCTCGACGTCCTTGACCTCGCCGGACAGTCCGTCGAACCGGACGGTGCCGGGCGGTCCGGGCCGGACCTCGGACGTCCCCTCGGTCATGTCGACGGTGATGAGGTTGCCGCCGCGCACACTGCCCTGCCCGGCCGGCCGGCCGTCGACGACCAGGTCGTACAGCCCGTCGGGCCGGGGCGGCGCGCCGACGTAGGCCCGCTTGGTCGGCAGGGTGTCCAGCTCCAGCGCCGTGGCCCGGGTGCGGAAGGCCAGCCGTACGCCGGAGGGCTGGGACTCGGCCATGGCGAGCTGGTCGTCGGTGTTCTGGGCGCGGGCCCTGGCCGGCAACCGGTGCGGCAGCACTCCGCGCTCGGTCTGTTCCACGTCGAGGGCGCCGCGCAGCAGGTCGGCGGTGACGGGGGTGGTGATCCAGTCGTGCATGTTCCTCAGCCTGTCGGTCGGTCAGGAGGTGGGCCAGTTGCGCAACAGCGAGTCCAGGGCGTCCAGGATCCGTGTCCATGACTCCTCGGAGTCGGGGGAGCTGTGGCTGAACCCGCCTGCCCCCTCCAGGCTCGCGTAGCCGTGGAAGGTGCTGCCCAACAGCCGTACGGCGTGGGTCTGGTCGGGTTCGGGCAGGTCGTAGCCGCGCAGGATGGCTCGCATCATCTGGGCGTGCCGTACGCCCGCGCTGGCGGCGGCGGTCTCGGGGTCGAGCCTCAGCCGGGCGGCCGCGGCACGGCCCGGGTGGGCGCGGGCGTAGTCGCGGTAGACGTGCGCGAAGGCGGTCAGGGCATCCTTGCCCGCCCGTCCGGCCACCGCGTCGGCGGAGAGATCGGCGAGCTCCTCAAGGGCGAACAGGGCGATCCGGGTCTTGAGGTCCTGGGAGTTCTTGACGTGCGAGTACAGGCTCGCGACCTTGACGTCGAACCGCCGGGCCAGTTCCGAGACGGTCACCCGCTCGAAGCCCACCTCGTCGGCCAGTTCCGCGCCCGCCCGGACCAGTCGCTCCGTGGTCAGCCCTACCCGTGCCATAGCCGTCCTCTCGTCTGTCAGACTCGATTATGCGTTTGCCTAAAGCTTTTAGGCAAACTAGCGTGGAGTTATGGAACCGCTGACCGAGCAAGAGATCCGTGCCGCCTTCGTGAACTGCACCAAGGGCGCGGCGAAGCGGCTGGCCGTGCCGCGTGACCTGGCCGACCGGCCGTGGGAGGACCTGGACTACCTCGGCTGGCGCGATCCGCAGGCCCCCGACCGCGCCTACCTGGTGACCGTCCTGGACGGCCGTCCGACGGCCCTCGCGCTGCGCGGTTCGACCGCCGGCTCCGGCCAGGCGCGGCGCGGCATGTGCTCGATGTGCCTGACCACCCACTCCGGCGGCGTCTCCCTGATGGTCGCGCCGAGGGCGGGCAGGGCGGGGCAGCAGGGCAACTCGGTCGGCGCGTACATGTGCGACGACCTGGCCTGCTCGCTGTATGTGCGGGGGAAGAAGGACGCGGGCGCCGGTGCGCGGCTGCACGAGACGCTCACCCTGGACGAGAAGATCCGGCGGACGGTGACCAACCTCGCCGCCTTCGTCGCCAGGGTGACGGGCGCCGTGTGAGGCGCCCGCGCCCTCGGTGAGTCCGCTCGGAGGATCAGGAGACGTACGTCGCCTGCTGTGCCGTGTTCACCACCGTCCGGCCGTTCGCCTGGGTGAGCAGCCCGGCCGCCACCCAGGAGTCCACCGTCGACCGCACCCGGGCGACGAGCGCGTCCTTGCCGGCGAAGGGCGCCCCCGCCCAGATCTCGTCGAGCAGTGAAGTGGCGTCGGACTTCACGGGGTTGGTCACGCCGGAGTCGACCCCGCCGAAGACGACCCGGGGCTCCGCACGGCGGAAGTAGGCGTGGGTCGGGTCCTCGGTCCCCTCGTGGAAGGGGGCGAACTCGGTGCCGTTCAGGGTGAAGTGGAGGGGTTTACCGCTCACCGGGGTAAGGGTCGGCAGCAGATCGCCGGACAGGGCCGCGTCGGTGTAGAGCCCGAACCTCAGGTAGCTGGTGGCCGAGTTGCGGGCGACCAGGTTGACCGGACCGTAGAACAGGGTCTGCAGGGTCGGATCGTCCAGGGCCTTCTCGACGCGCAGCCGGAACGGCACGGTGACGCGGACGACGTCCCCCGCCTTCCAGGTCCGCGTCACCGTGAAGTACGACCCGGCGACCGGAGTCCCGCTCACCGCGCCGCCGTTGACGGTCACCCGGAACCCCGCGGTGGCCCACGACGGCACCCGCAGCTTCAGGGCGAAGGCCGCGCCGGAGCCACCGAAGGTGAGCGTGGTGCCCTGCTCGCTCGGGTAACGGGTGGTCTGAGTGACCGTCACACCCTTGTCGGCCCAGTCGAGTCGGGACGGACTGTAGAGGTTGACGTACAGCGCGCTGCCGTCGGCGGCCTTGAAGTACACCGAGTCCTGGTACTTGGTGGCGCTCTCCATGCCCGTGCCCTCGCAGCAGGTGGTGCCCTGCTTGGGCGTGTAGTCCCGCACATGACCGGGTGTCAGCCCGATGAAGTAGGTGACCAGCGGCTTCTCCGTGTCGGGCTTGTCCTGCTTGGAGCCGAGCACCTGGTTGTAGAGGGTCCGCTCGTAGTAGTCCATGTACTTCGGGGTCTGCTCATGGAAGAACAGCGTCCGGCTCAGCTTCAGCATGTTGTACGCGCAGCACGTCTCCGCCGTCGCGCCGCTGATCGTGCCCGCGATCGCCCCGGAGGCCTTCCAGAACTCCCCCGTGCTGGTGCCGCCGATGCCGTACATCCGGACCGGGACGACCATGTCCCAGAAGTTGCGCGCCGCGGTGAGGTAGCGCTGCTCGCCCGTCGCGTCGTACAGCCTCAACAGACCCGTGAAGATGGGGATGTGCTGGTTGGCGTGCAGCCCGTTCAACGTGTCGGTGTTCGCGGCGCACGCGTCGATCAGCTTGTCGAGGTCGAACAGGCGGGCCAGCGCGAGGTGTTCGGCCTTCCCGGTGAGTGAGTGGAGGTCGACGATCGCCTCCACGATGCCGCCGAACTCCCCGCTGGAGAAGAGGCCCCACATCCGCTGGAGGGTGGCCTCGGGGAGCACGGACAGCCGGGAGTACATCCAGTCGCCCATGCCCGACGCGAGGTCGAGGGCGCGGGCGTCGTCCGTGGCGGTGTACGCGTCCAGCAGGCCCCGCAGGATCTTGTGGGCGGTGTAGTAGGGCGCCCACACCTTCGTGTAGTCGCTGCCGGTCATCGACTCCAGCTGGATGAACTGCGTCTCCGGGTAGGCCGCCAGGAACCCGGGGTGGCTGGGGCCGCCCCACGTCCGGCGCAGGGTCGCGGTCAGGCCGCGGCCCGAGGCGTCGGCGAACGTGCCGCCGGTGGTCTCGAAGAAGTCGTACGACGCCAGGTCGCCGCGTCCGGCGGCGGTGGCGGAGGCCCGGTTGCCCTGCAGGGCGGTGATCTCGGCGGCGCTCAGCGCCCGGGACCAGATGTTGAACTCGTCGAAGGCACCCGCGAAGACGGGGTCGCCCGAGTAGTGGGAGCGGCCGAGCCAGTGGTGGGCCAGGGTGCCGAGCGCCGCCGGGTTCAGGCTCATCGAGGTGTTCGTCGCGACGGCCGTGCCGTTGACATAGAGGACGCCGGTCGTGCCCGCGATCGTGACCGCCAGGTGGCTCCACCGGTCCAGCGGCAGCGCGGTCGTGCCGTTGAGCCCCTGTTCGCCGCCTGCCCCGCTGCCGGTGATGGCGAAGCGGGGCACGCCCGAGCCGTTGCGGGCGGCCAGGTACAGGTACTTGGTGGTGTCGTTGCCGAAGTCGAGGACACGGGCCCAGTCGTCGGCGTGGGTGGGCTTGACCCACGCCGACAGGGTGATCGCGGAGGCGCTGCCGAGTACGGCCGTCGGCAGGTCGACGTACTGGTAGGAGCCGCGCACGTTCTCCTGGGCGCTCCCGAACCGCCCGGTCACCGTGAGCATCCTGGGGTCGGCGCGCAGGGCCGAGCGGACCGCGGTCAGCGCGCTCACCATCGTCGCGATCCGGTCGGCGAAGACCTGCTCGCCGGTGCCGGCGTACGCCTGCGACAGCATGGTCAGGAAGTGCCCGGTGTAGTGGCCGCGGAGGTTGCCGTTGGCCTCGCCGTCCAGCCCCTCCCAGCCGCCGGGCGCGACCGCGCCGCCGGTGGCCAGGCCGGCGTTGGCGCGGAAGACCTGGAGCAGCCGGTTCACGTCGTAGCCACGCGCATGATCGAGCATCAGCTCGCGTTTGTCGGCGAAGAGGCCCGGGCCGAGGGCGACTTCGTCGAGGGCGAAGGGCTGGGCGGTCCACACGGGCGGTGCCTCCGAAGCTGCGGCTGCGGCCCGGCCGGTTGCCGCGTCGGTGATCGCGGGAGCCGCGGCCGCGAGGGCGGCGACCTGAAATAGGGATCGTCTGGAGAGGGGCGGTGCCATGGGGGTGCTCCTCTGCGAAGTCGCTCACGTCAAGAGAGTGGCCGGTATATCGAACGGTGTGCGAGTTATCGACCAGACGATAGGGAGGAGGCGGGTGGGGGTCAACGGGTCTGGAGCCGTCAGTTCCAGTCGGACGTTCCCGATCGACGGTGCCGCCCATGAGCTGGGCGAACGGTGCTGGTGGACGGGGCCCTGAACGCGCCCGCGTCGGTCACCAGGGCGAGGGCGCCCGCCTCGCCCGCATCAAGACCGACCGGGACCAGGACAACGTGCTCCGCCTGAACCAGAAGTGCGCCAGTCGGGTTCCCGGGACCGGAGCAGCGAGGAAGACCACGAGCGCCCATGGTGACGACCCCCATCGCCCCGGCCGGGCCGTCGTCGACGCTCGTCACGGCCGGCCCAGCAGGGCGACGGCCATCGAGCCGGCGTGCTCCCTGCGGGCGTGAACCACGGCCGAGCCGGCACCGAGACCGCCGCACGGGGAGCGGCCGTAGAGGGGATCCTGGAGCCGGGGGACCGGACGCCGACCCGTCAACTCCGGCCCCGAGCCAGCCAGTCGAGGGCCGCCCGCGCCGTGAACTCCTCCTGGCCTCCCCGCAGGAGCAGACCGGCGCGGGCGAGCTCCGGGGCGTCGGCCTGGGCCGCGACGTACGGGATCGCGATGCAGCGCATCCCGGCGGCGTGCGCGGCGGCGGCACCCGGCGCGGCGTCCTCCAGGACCACGCAGTCGGCCGGTTCGGCGCCGATTCGGCGGGCCGCCTCCAGGAAGACGTCCGGCGCGGGCTTGCCGTGGGCCACCTCGTCGGCCGAGACGGTCGTACGGAGATACGCGTCGAGGCCCGTCCCGGCCAGGATCGCGGCGATGGCCGCCGGTGAGGAGCCCGAGGCCACGGCCATCGGTACGCCCTCACCGGCGAGCAGCTCCACGAACTTCCGCATCTCGGGGTACACGCGCGTGGCGGTCCGGGCCAGCTCCAGATAGCGCCGGTTCTTGTCCGCGAGCAGCTCCGGTACGGACGCCCGCAGTCCGTACCGCGACTTCCATCGCGCGACGGTCTCCCGCGTGCTGATCCCGACGTACCGCTCGTGGTCGGCCCAGGTGAAGTCGGGGACGCCGTGCTCGGCGAGGGTCTGTCGACCTGCTTCGTAGTAGTTCGGCTCGCTGTCCACGAGCGTTCCGTCGAGATCGAAGATGACCGATATGCCGCTGAGCCTGCTCATGGCGTCCAGGATGTCAAAGATCAACTCCGGGCAGCGCGCCCGACCGACTCCACCAGCGGCAGCAGCCGGTGGGGGACCCGCTCCCGCAGCGCCACCTCGGTGCGGGTCCGTACCACTCCCGGCAGGCTGATCACCTTCTGGATCACGTCCTCCAGATGCGCGTTGTCCCGCGCGACGACCCGCGTCAGCAGATCCCCGCCACCCGCGATCGAGAACGCCTCGACGATCTCCGGCACGGCGGCCAGCGCGTCCCCCACGTCGTCGAGCCGCCCCTGGGTCACCTCGATGTGCACGAACGCCAGCACCGGATGCCCGAGCGCGGCAGGCGAAAGCGAGGGCCCCGTCCCGGTGATCACACCGTCCCGCTCCAGCCGGTCCAGCCGCGCCTGCAAGGTGCCCCGCGCGACCCCGAGGATCCGCGCGTACTCCCGCACACTGGTCCGCGGCTGCTCCAGCAGCAGGCGCAGGATCCGGGTGTCGAGCTCGTCCACGGCCATGCCGTACGGCCTCCTCGCGCATGGTCCTTTGGCCCGTCGATGGATGCCCCAGGACCGCCTCTGCTGTACCAATGGCCCAGCATATTCGACCTCGCTTGAGCCGACAGCGGCAAGGATGCTGCAATGAGCCCGTCGATGGCGCTGCGGACCCCGCGGCGCCTTTTCCATGCCGGTGTGCGAGGGATGCAGGGGGCGGTACGTGCTGAAGAGGGTGTTCATGGCGCCGGATCCGGGCCGGGTCCGGCTGCGCTTCGCCGCGCGGGCGGTGCTCGGCATCGGCCTCGCCGTCGTGGTGTGCGGCCTCGCGGGCCACTCGCTCGCCGGGGCCGTCACCGGCGGTCTCGCCGCGCTGCTCGCCCTGTTCACCGTCACGGACGCGACCGTCCGGGGGCAGGCGCTCACCACCGCGCTGCTGCCCGTCGTCGGCCTTCCCGTCCTCACCGCCGCGGCCGAGCTCCACGACCACCCCGTCGCCCGGGACCTCACCTTTCTCGCCGTGGTCGGCGCGGGCGGGTACGCCCGGCGGTGGGGCCCGCGCGGACACAGCCTCGGCGTCTTCGCGTTCATGACCTTCTTCGTGGCGCAGTTCCTGCACGCGACCACCGACCGACTGCCCGAGCTCCACGCAGCCGTCCTGCTGTCCGTGCTCACCGCCGCCGCGGTCCGCTTCGGCCTGTGGTGCTACGAACGCCGACTGCCCCCGGCCCCCGTGCCCGCGCCGCCCGACGGCACCGGCCTCGCCCGTGCGACCACCCGCCAGGCGGTCCAGGCCATGGCCGGGGCGGGCTTCGCCCTCGTCGTCGGCCAGCTCGTCTCCGGCCAGCGCTGGTACTGGGCCGTCGGCGCCACCTGGTGGATCTTCGTGAACACGACCTCGCGCGGCGAGACCCTGGTGCGCGGCTTCCGTCGCGTCCTCGGCACGGTGATAGGCATCGGTCTCGGCCTGCTCGTCGCCGTACCGCTGCACGGGGCACCGGCGCCCACGGCCGTCCTCGTCGCCGTCTGTGTCTTCGGCATCTTCTACTCGGCCGCCGTCTCGTACACCTGGATGATGCTCTGGGTCACCCTGCTCGCCGAGTTCCTCTACGGCCTCCTCGGCGTCCTGAACCCCGGCCTGCTGGCGCTGCGGTTCGCGGAGACCGGCGTCGGCGCGGTCGGGGCCGTCCTCGCGGTGCTGTTCGTCCTGCCGATCACCACCCACAGCGTCACCGACGCCTGGATCCAGCGCGCCCTGCGCTGCGTCCACACCTGCACCGCCGAGGCCGCGGCCCGCCTCGCGGGCCGGCCGGGCACCGACCCGGCCGGCCGCGTGAGCGAACTCGAGCAACTGCTCGGCCGGGTCCGCCTCTCGGTGGCCCCGCTCGTCCACCCCCTCAACCCCATGCGGGGCCGCAAGCGGCGCGCCCGCCGTGTCCTCGCCCTGCTCGACGACTGCGCCCGGGAGATCCGGGGCCTGGTCACCGTCGCCGCCGACCCCGAGGCCTCGCACGACACCCGCCTGACCACCGCGTGCCGACGGGTGGAGGCCGCGGTGGAGGCCCTCACGGGCGGCAGGGACTTCCCGGTGTCGGACCGTCCGCTCGCCGAGGAACCGGCACTGGCCCATCTGCACGGACTGGAACGGGCGCTCGCGGAGCTGGCGGCGCCCCTGCGGACGCCTACCGGCTCACCACTGGTGGGAGCCTGAACCCAGGCCACCCCGGCGGCGACTCCCGATGAAACCAGGGTTGGTCTAGACCGGTGCTGATCGACTGCTACCGTCGCCCCGAGCGGCACAGACCGAGAGGGGACGACGGTGGCAGAAAGCGGCGGACGGCGACGGGCCTGGATCGGGTCGTTCACGGCGGCGGGAGGCCCCGGCATCGTGACGGCGGCGGTGACCCCGGGCACGGGTGCGCTGAAGGTGCTGAGCGGTCTGAACGGCGTACCCGATCCGTCGTATCTGGCCCTGTCGGCCGGCGCGGACGTGCTGTACGCGGTCAGTGAGACGGCCGACGGCGCGGTGGCCGCGTACCGGGTGAGCGGCGACCGGCCCCAACCGGCCGGCCCGTCGGTGGCGGTGGACGGGAACGGACCCACGCACCTCTCCGTGCACGCCGGACACGTCCTCACCGCCAACTACGGCTCCGGCAGCGTCACCACCCTGCCGCTGCGCCCCGACGGCTCCCTCGCCGGCGCACCCTCCGGCGTCCTGCGGCACATCGGCTCGGGTCCCCACCCGTCCCGCCAGCAGGGCCCGCACGCCCATCAGGTGCAGCCCGACCCGAGCGGGCGGTGGATCGTCAGCGTCGACCTCGGCACCGACTCCGTACGGGTGTGCACCCTGGCGGACGGCGCGCTCGACATACACCGCGAGGTCGCCCTCCGCCCGGGCTCGGGCCCGCGCCACCTGGCCTTCCACCCCGACGGCACGCGCGCGTACGTCCTCAACGAGCTCACCCCGACCCTCACCGTGTGCCGCTGGGACGCCGAGGAAGGTTCGCTGAAGCCCCTGAGCGAGGTCCATGTGCTGTCGGGCGCGCCTTCGGGCGACGCGTACCCGTCAGGCGTCGTCACGTCCCCCGACGGCCGGTTCGTGTGGACCGCGACCCGGGGCGAGGACGTCCTGTCCACGTTCGCCGTCGAGGGCGACGCCCTGCGCCTGGTCGGCACGGTCATCTGCGGCGGCCGCTGGCCCAGGGCTCTCACGGAGTCCGGCGGATTCCTGTACGTGGCGAACGAACGTTCCGGCGAGGTGACCTGGTTCGCCGTGGACCCGGCGACCGGCCTGCCCAGGTACGAGGGCTCGATCGACGTCCCGGCCGCGTCCTGCGTGATCTTCGACTGATCCCCGACTCCGCACGCCGAAGGGCCCGCTCCGAGGGATGGAGCGGGCCCTTTCGGTGGCGCGGTCACGGCGCGTGCGCTCAGCGCACGGGGGCGCCCTGTGCCTGCTGCGGGGCGATGCCCAGCGCGGTCGTGTACTTGGCGAGGACGAGCTTGCCGATCGCCGGGTAGGGGCCGAGCGGCTCGGCGGCGGAGCAGCCGGCCTCCTTGGCGGCCTCCTCGATCACGGCGGGGTCGATCTCCGGCCCTATCAGGTACGGCGCGAGAGCCAGCTGCTGCGAACCGGAGGAGCGCAGCTGATCGGCGATGGAAGCGATCGAACCGTCCTGGTCGAGCGCGGCGGCCATCACCGGTACGGCCAGCCGCGCGGCGAGCAGCATGCCGGTGATCCCGGCCGCCTGCACGGCCTCCTCGCCGCCCACCGCGCCCAGGATGATGCCGTCCGCGGCGGTCGTCACGGCGAACAGGCGAGCGCGGTCGGCGCGGGCCAGCCCGGCCTCCGACAGACGTACGTGCAGCGCCTCGGCGAGCAGCGGGTGCGGGCCCAGCACATCCGTGAGGTCGGCCGCGATCCGGCTGTCCATCACGGCCTGGCGGATCCGGCGCAGCAGCGAGCTGTCCGGCCCGGCGAGCAGCGGCACCACGACGGCGACGGGACCCTCGGGCTCCCTGACGTCCACTCCGGCGGCCTTGGCCTGCTCGTAACGGGCGGTGCGCTCACCGGCGGTGTGGGCCAGCACGGCCTGGAGCGTGGGGAACTCCGAGTCGTCCCCGTCCAGGTAGCCGATCCGCGCGTCGAGGCCGGGCAGCTCGGAGCGGGCGATGCTCACGACCTCCTCGGCGAGACCGCGCGTGGCCGCGCCGGGCGTACCCGGCACCGCGAGGACGAGCGCGGGCGCGCCCTCGGGAGCCGCCAGCGGCTCGGGTCGGCGGTGCCGCCCGGGCTGGCGAGGTCGCGGCATTCGTACTGGCAGGCCGGACGCGGGCCCAGTGGGGGAGCTCATGGCGACGCATGTTACTGGCTTCCTGGGCTTCCCTGTTCGGGGAGGGTGCAGGTGAGCGGTATCCGTCCGGTTTTGTCTGATGAGTTACGTCCGCTTCAGCCCCTCTTTGGGGTCACCACGTACAACATCGCCTCGTCACACGGCAGGGTGAGCGAACCCGACGCCAGTTCTGTGGCGATCTGTACGGATCCCTCCAGCGGCCCGCCCGCCGCCGGCACCCGCCGCGCGCCCGGCAGCAGTCGCTCCAGCTCCTCGTCCAGGGGTACGACGAGGGCGGCACCCATCCTGAACAAGCCACCGGTGAGGCTGACATGCGTCTCGCCCGCCGCCGGACAGACCGCGGCCGCCGACTCGGCCATGTGCCGGGCCGCCTCGCGCAGGATCCCCCCGGCCACCGGGTCGCCCTCGGCACCGGCCGCCGCCACCTGGGGCGCGAAGGAGGCGAGTACGGCGGGCCGGTCCGTGCGCGGGTAGAGCCTGCCGGGCAGCTCCCGCACCGGCCCGAACGACTCCTCGGCACGGACCAGCAGTGCCGCCGAACCCCCGGGCCGCCCGTCGTGGGCACGCAGAGCGGCTTCCAGGCCGGCCCGCCCGATCCACGCGCCGCCCCCGCAGTCGCCCAGCAGATGACCCCAGCCGTCCGCCCGGCGCCAGGACTTGAGATCGGTGCCGATCGCGACGAGACCCGTACCGGCGGCGACGACCGCACCCGGACGCGGTCCGAGAGCGCCGGTATAGGCGGTCACCGCGTCGGCGACGAGCGCGACGGACCGGACCCCGAACTCCCGCTCCAGCGCGGCGGGAAGCTCGGCCCGCAGGGCATCGCCCAGGCTCGCGAGACCGGCCGCCCCGACGACGGCGGTGCCGAGCCCGCTCAGCCCCGCCTCGGACGACAGCGCCCGGACCATGGGCACCAGTTGCTCCATCAGATGCCCCGGATCGATGCCGCGCGGACCTGTCCGGACCGGCACCGGCGACTCCCGCGGGGCGGTGGTCCCGCGACCGGGGGTGCCGACGACGACCCGCAGGCCGGAGCCACCGGAGTCGACGGCGAGGAACCCGTCCCCGCAACCGCGGTCGGCCGCCATGAGGGAGGCCCCCCTCCTTCCCGATGACCGGCCGATGACCGGCCGCGTGATGCGCGCGGGCGCCCCGACCGGCTCGAAGAGCTCGATGCGGAGGAAGAATAGCGCCTGCGCCAGGGCCGGCGTGTGGAGGCTTCCCTGGGCATGCGGGGCATCAGTGTGTGCCAGTAGAGTGACGCGCCGTGGCACCACGACCCTTGTATGAACTTGTCGAAGCAGGCTGGGCGAAGGCTCTTGAACCTGTGGCCGAACGTATCGCGGGCATGGGGGACTTCCTCCGGGCCGAGATCGCGGCGGGCCGGACCTATCTGCCGGCCGGGGCCAACGTCCTGAGAGCCTTCCAGCAGCCCTTCGACGATGTCCGCGTCCTGATCGTGGGCCAGGATCCCTATCCCACCCCGGGAATGGCCATCGGGTTGAGTTTCGCGGTGGCGCCCGAGGTGCGGTCCCTGCCGGGGAGTCTGGAGAACATCTTCCGGGAGATGCACTCCGACCTCGGGCTGCCGAGGCCGTCGAACGGTGATCTGACGCCGTGGACCGAGCAGGGCGTGCTGCTGCTCAACAGGGCGCTCACGACGGCCCCGCGCAAGCCGGGCGCGCACCGCGGGCAGGGCTGGGAGGAAGTCACCGAACAGGCCATCCGGGCGTTGGCGGCGCGCGGGAAGCCGCTGGTGTCGATCCTGTGGGGCCGTGACGCGCGCAACCTCCGTCCCCTGCTCGGCGACCTCCCGGCGATCGAGTCGGCCCACCCCTCACCGATGTCGGCGGACCGTGGCTTCTTCGGCTCGCGCCCGTTCAGCCGGGCCAATGACCTGCTGGTCGGCCAGGGGGCACAGCCGGTGAACTGGCAACTGCCGTAGTACGACGCCGTCGTCCCTCCGGGGCTTGACGTTCCTCGGCGGTGAGGCTCCACCCCACCTGTGACGCCAGGCTGTCACGTCAGGACGAGCTCCAGGACGGTGACGGACAGCGGCGGCACGGTGCTGGTGAAGCTCGCCCCGGCCCCGGTGACGGTGCTCGTGCTGGGCACGAGCGCGGCCGGGTCGCTGAGGGTGTTCGTGGTGGTGCGCGAGGGGCCGGTCAGGACGGTGGCAGTGGCGTTCTTCCTGACTCCCTTGGCCAGGCCCTTCAGTTCGACCGGCACGCTCACCTTCTCCGTACCGGAGTTGACGACCGCGACGTAGAGGCGGTTCCCGGCGCGGGTGGCCACGGTGGCCAGGCCTGGCAGCGCGCGTGCGGTGGCCGGCAGCACGGTGTCGCCCACTCTGCTCGTGAGCATCTGCTGCGCCCAGTAGCTGGGCGACACATAGCTGGTCAGGTTGTCGTAGGCGATCAGGTTGGTCGCCCAGACGTTGTTCTTGACGTGGGAGAACAACGGCGCGTAGCACTCCATGAGGACCTGGTCCGAGTTGCGGATCAGTCCGGCCAGCCAGGCGGCGTCGCCCAGCGCGGCGTTGAGGTCGGGGGTGGGGCGGCCCTCCTGAGCGGCCCATTCACCGACGAAGACCTTCGTCGAATCGCGGTCCCTGTTGTCGTACTTGTGGGTGGCGGCCTGCGCTGCGGACGGCGCGAGGTAGTAGTGCTCGTCGATCAGGTCCGGCGTGCGGCTCGTCACCGTTGTCGAGGCGATCAGCTTCAGGTGCGGGTACTTCGCCTTGATCGCGTCGTGGAACGCGGCGAACCGCTCGTCGTAGGAGCCGGAGGAGTCGAACCAGTCCTCGTTGCCGATCTCCACGAACTCCAGCGGGAACGGCTTCGGGTGGCCGTCGGCCGCACGCCGGGCGCCCCAGGTGCTGGTGACCGGGCCCGTGACGTACTCGATCTCGTCGAGGGCGTCCTGGATGTACGGCTCGAGCGCGTCGCCGGTGACGTGTTCGCCCTTGAGCGCGTAGCCGGCGAAGACGGCGAGGACCGGCTGGGCGCGCATGTCCTCGACCCACTCCAGGTATTCGAGGAGTCCGAGTCCGTCCGTGGACCAGTAGCCCCACGCGTCGTCCATGTGGCCGGGGCGCTCCCAGACCGGGCCGATGGTGTTCTTCCAGTTGAAGCGGGTCGCGACGGTGTTGCCCTCCAGGAAGTTGCCGCCGGGGAAGCGCAGGAACTTCGGCTTCAGAGCTACCAGCTTCTCCATCAGGTCGACGCGCAGGCCGTTGGGGCGGTTGTTGTAGGTGGGCGGGAAGAGGGACACGTGCTGGAGCCACAGGGTCTCGCCCGCCGCGGCGGGGTCGGCGGTGGTGACGGTCAGTCTCGCGTCGCCGGTGACGGGGGCGCCCGAACCGGTGCGCAGGGTCAGTTCGAAGGGGCGGTCGGGGAATGCCGTACCGAGGTGGGGGATCCGCGCGGAGGCGTACACCGTCGCGCCGTCCGCCGACTCGACGGCCACGGTGAGGGGGCCGATCCGGCGCGACGCCTTGGCGAACAGCCGCGCGGTGTACGTGGTCCGGGGCCGCACGGGTATGCCCCAGAATCCGTCGTTGGCCACCCCGGCCCGGCTTCCGGCGCCGGTATCGCTCGGCAGCACGACCTTGAGGGAACGCTTGAGGACGTCGTTGAGGGGCGTGGTGGCGTCGAGAGCGAGGGCTGTCCCGCCTACGGCGGACCAGTGCACGGGCGCGGTGTCGTCGGCCATCATCGAGCGGTTCTGCACCAGTTCGGCGTAGATGCCGCCCTCGCCGGAGTGGTTGATGTCCTCGAACATCAGTCCGGGGAGGATCGGGGAGACGGCGTGGGCGGGGTGGGCGACGTCCACGCTCAGCAGCGGTGTCGTGGTCTCCACCGGCACTCCGGCCAGCGTCGCGACCTGGTCGGAGGTGAGCGCGCTCGGGAACAGCTGGACGTCGTCGATCAGGCCGTGCCACTGGTCGACGTGCCCGCCGCCGTAGAGGGCCCGGCCGATGGCGGTGTCGCCGGTGCCGGCCCAGCCCGCGGTGTAGGCGGTCTCGCCTTCCAGTACGCCGTTGACGTAGAGGCGGGTGACACCGGCCGCGGGGTCGCTGACGCCGGCCAGGTGGGTCCAGACGCCGGCGGTGGGGGCCGAGGCGGCGGCAGCAACGGCGGCGTTCTGGGTGGCGTCCGAGTCGAGGCGGGCGAAGGCGAAGGTGCCGGTGTCGTCGCGCAGCCCCAGGTAGAAGGAGCTCACGACCTTGCCGTCGATGCTCACGGCGGTCTGGTAGCCGCCCAGTTGGCTGAGGTTGACCCAGGCGGCCACCGAGAACGCCCTGGAGGTGTCGACGACGGGCCCGGACGCGGTGGCGTTGCCGCCGGCTGTGAGGCTCAGGCTGTGGGCGCCGACCTTGCCGGTGTCCCAGGCGGCCGCCTCCTGGAGCGTGGCGTTGTGGCCGTTGCCGGACGAGTCGGCGGCGGAGGTACCGGAGCCCTCGTCGAAGCTCCAGTGCGCGGCCGCGGCGGGGAGGTCTACGGCAGCCGCGTCCGCGCTCGGGCCGGAGCGTTCGGCGGCCGAGGCGGGAGCGGAGGCGGCGAAGGTCCCGGCCAGGGACGCGGCACCGAGGGCTGTCAGGACGGTCCTGCGGGACGGTCCGGGGTGCGAGGGCATGCGGAAGTTCCTTTGTTCAGCTGTTCATCGGACGAATCGAGGGGCGGTCGAGAGTGGCCGCGGGCCCGTCGGTGGGGAGGGCCGACGGGCCCGCGATGACTCCGTCATCCGGTCAGGGGGCGATGTTCCACTGCTGGCAGGCGTTGTCGAGCTGCTGCCACTGGCGGACCGCGGTGCCGTTGGCCGTCCCGCAGTTCGCCACGTCCAGCGTCATCCCGGTGTTGACGTTGGTGAGGGTGTAGTGGCTGCCGACCTTGGTGACGTCCCACTGCTGGCAGGTGTTGCCGAGCGAGGCCCACAGCTGGACGGCCGTGCCGTTGCTCTGTCCGCAGTTCTTGTCGTCCAGGACCGTGCCGCTGTTGACGTTGCTGATGGTGTAGTGGCCGTTGCCCGCGCTGGCGAACTTCCACTGCTGGCAGGTGTTGCCGAGCGAGGCCCAGATGTCGATCGACGTCCCGTTGGCGGTACCGCAGTTCACCGCGTCCAGGACCTTGCCGGAGTTGGTGTTGGTGAGTCGGTAGGCGGTGCCGGCGACGGGGAAGCTCGCGGCCGGGGTGGTGTAGTTGACGGAGGTGATGTTGGCCTGTACGGCGTTGTCGGCGGCGTCGGTCGGGTAGCCGGAGGTCATGACGCCCTCGAGGAAGGAGCCGTCGGAGCCGTTGCTGTCGTCACCGCCGGTGCCGAGGACGATGGCGCCCTCCATGTGCATCGGGGTGTACCCGCCGAGGTTGGGGAGGGCCCCGTTGTACCAGGTGGTCAACGATCCCGATTGCGCGTTGCCGCCCTTGATCGCGTACGTCGTCGTGCCGTTGTTCTTCTCCAGGGCGGTGACGAACTCGCTGGAGTTGCCCTTGTTGTTGGTGTTCGAGCCGTTGCCGCCGGCGAACAGACCGTTCTCCAGGTCGGCCTGGACCCACGGGCCCGACCCCGAGCAGGGCGAGAACCAGCACTCCGTGCCGAAGTTGATCGCGTCCATGTGGCCGTTGCCGGTGTCGTTGCCCGACGTCTCGGCGTTGCCGTAGTCGAAGCAGCAGCGGTTGTTCACATGGTGGCCGCTGGTCACCATGTACGCGCCCTCGGGGGAGCTGCCGGTGGCGATACCCGTGGTGCTGTTGTCGCGGTAACCGACGCCGGCGGAGACGAAGACGCCGTACGCCGCGTGGCCGCCGACCGTGACCGGCAGTGCGTCGGCGATCGCGCCGACGTCCTGGCCGCCGTTGCCGCCCGGCCCCTCGATGGTCAGGTCGTTGTGGTTCGCGCTCTGGTCGTAGATCTTGGTGATGACGCAGGTCGTGCCGGAGCAGAAGGAGTCCTGTGCCGCGGCGTTGGCGTAGCCGCCGGCGCTGAGGACGCCGATGTTGGTGGTCGCGCCGTCCGAAGCACGCTTGACCTGGTAGAGGGAGCCGTTGTACGAGGCGTAGAGCGCCCGAGTGGTGCTGTGCGCCGCGGCGCACGGTGTCCCCGCGGACGCGTAGATGTCGCAGGGCAGGGACGAGGCGGCCTGGGCCGTGCCCGCGACGCCGACGATCCCGGCGAGGATCCCCCCGACCAGGGTGAGGACCGCGCCCACCGTCAGCAGGAGCCCTCTCAGGCGTCGGCCTGTCGCTGGAGTTTTCACTGTGAACCTCTTCCGTCGTCGGTTCTTGTCTCGTCCGGCGCCGCAGGCTCCGGGAGACTCGATGTGGGCGCTAACAATGCGAACCCGCGGGTGTCGTCACTCGATCGAGCGGCACGGGAAGGGTGATGGGGAGAAGGCCGGACTGGGCACTGCGTTGGCCGTTCGGTGCCGCTCGGAGCATCACGGCAGGTCAGAGCAGTGGATTGAGGCGGTCTCGCGACCTGTGGGGGTGCCGTTCTCGCGTGGTCGGCGAATGAACGATCGGTTCCGCGCCCCGTCTTTTTACGGCCGTATGAATAGCGGGTCAACACCGTCGAACAGTCAAGAGTGCGGAAACAAAACCTGTGCAGTCTGTTTACCCGGGTGTGTCACCGCACCGGAAAGGATCTTGATGGGTGAGGTGACTGCAGGTCAGATGGGATGTGGCGCAAGGCATAGGGGTCGCAAAAAGGCGAAGGTGAGGGGTCGGGGCAACCTTGACCCCCGCAGATTGTGTGCGCTAACAATTCGGCACGACGTGCTCCTCCCACCGGAGAAGCAATCGGTCGGAAGAATCTGACGGCGCGTGAGGAGGCGGAGCATGGACGGGGATCGCGCACCGGTGATGGCGGACGTGGCCCGGATCGCCGGTGTCTCGCACCAGACCGTCTCCCGAGTCCTCCACGACCACCCGAACGTGCGGGCCACCACCCGGGAGCGGGTGCTCGCAGCCGTCCGCGAACTCGGCTACCGGCCCAACGCCGCCGCCCGCACCCTGGCGACCCGCCGCACCCGCACTCTGGGTGTGATCAGCTTCAACACCACGCTGTACGGCCCGGCCTGCATGCTCTACGGCATCGAGCAGGCGGCCAGACAGCACGAGTACTTCGTCACCGTGGCCGCGGTCGGCACACTCGACCGGCGTTCGGTGCTGGACGCCGTCGACCGGCTGCGCAACCAGGGCGTGGAGGGCATCATCGTCATCGCGCCGCAGACCGCGGCGGTGGGCGCACTGGCGAACGTGCCTCCTGACGTACCCCTGGTCGCGGTGGGCTGCGGCACCCACACCGCGCTGGCCTCGGTCGCCGTGGACAACGAGGCGGGTGCCGAACTCGCCACCTCCTATCTGCTCGACCTCGGCCATCGCACGGTGCACCACCTGGTCGGGCCGCGTTCCTGGCTCGACGCACAGGAGCGCGAGGCCGGCTGGCGCGCCGCCCTGGAGAAGCGGGACGCTCCCGTGCCCCAGGCGCTGGCCGGCGCCGACTGGACGGCCCGTACCGGATACGAGCACGGCCGGCGGATCGCCACCGACCCCGAGGTCACCGCGGTGTTCTGCGCCAACGACCACATGGCCCTCGGCCTGCTGCGGGCCCTGCAACAGGGCGGGCGCCGAGTGCCCGAGGACATCAGCGTCGTCGGTTTCGACGACATGCCGGAGACCGAGTACTTCGGCCCGTCGCTGACCACCGTCCGCCAGGACTTCGACGAACTCGGCCGCCGCGCCCTCCGCGCGCTGATCGAGATCGTCGGTGATCCGGACGCCGGGATCCCGGCGTCCGGGGACAGACCCCACATCGTCATACCGCCCAGCCTCGTGGTGCGGACCTCGGCGACCCGCCCGCGACACCGAACGGAAAGCCCGACATGACAGCCCCCCGCTGACGCTCCACCCCAATGCCCTTGCCGGCACAGCCTGTTGTGAGCCGCGTGCCGTACGGAGTTCCGCCGCCCGCCGACCGTGAGGGGTCGGCCGTGACCTCCACGAGGTACGACAGCTCCACCTCGGCCCACCGCCCCGGGCGGCCGGCCTCTCCTCAGCCCTGAGCCATCCTCAGGCACCCCGCGCCCTCGCCGCGCTCACTCCGATGAGCCCCCCGCCCGGCGACCCCGGCGTCCTGTGCCACGTACCGCTTCCCAGCGGCCCCCGCACCTGTTCCCGCCTCCCCGGCACCGGCATGCCCGTGCACAGGTGCGCGTTCCCGGCGTTCCAGACGTCCCGAGACACCAACCAGCCACGCCTAGAAGGGCGCTGATCACCCATGATCCGAAACAGAAGGTCCCGCACCCTGGTCACCGCGACCGCCGTGCTCCTCTCGCTCGCCGCCGCCGGCTGCTCCAAGAACGCGGGCGGCTCCGACACCACCGGCTCGACCGGCACGAAGGCCGCCGCCCCGGTCGCGCTGGCCGGTTCGGTCACCTTCAACCAGGCGAACCTCGCCAAGCTGGACGCGGCGCTGAAGTCCGCGCTGGCCGGAAAGGACCTGTCCAAGGTCGACATCGCGATGGTCGTGAACGTGGCCGCCGACTACTGGAAGGCCGGGCAGGTCGGCTTCCTCAAGGGCTGCTCCGACCTCGGCGTCCCGAAGAGCAAGTGCACCTACTTCGCCCCGCCGAACGGCAAGCTGACCGAGCAGAACTCCGAGCTGGAGACGCTGCGTTCGCAGGGTGTCACCGGTTACTCGATCTCGGCGATCGACCCGACCTCGGCCGCGGGAACCATTCACACCGACGTCCAGAAGGGCATCGGCGTCCTCGCGATCGACTCGCCGCTGCCGGGCACCGACGCCGCCTCGCTCTACCTGGGCACCCCCAACTACACCGCCGGCTTCCAGGCGGGCACCGCGATGAAGCAGGTCCTCGGCGGAAAGGGCAAGGTGGCTATCCTGGTCGGCTCGCTCACCGCGTCCAACGCCACCCAGCGCATCCAGGGCTTCGAGGACGCGCTCAAGGGCACCAAGATCACCGTCGCGCAGAAGGTCAACGACAACCTCCAGGCCAGCACGGCGACTTCGGACGCGGAGACCATCCTCGCGAACAACCCGGACGTCAACGGTCTCTACGGCGTCTACTCCTACGACGGCCCCGCACTGGCCCAGGCCGTCACCTCGGCCGGCAAGACGGCCTCGGTACACATCGTCTCCGACGACTCCGACGCCCAGACGCTGAAGTTCATCAAGTCCGGCGTGATCTCCGGGACCGTCGTGCAGATGCCGTACCAGCAGGGCTACACCGGGGCGTACATCCTGGCCGCGGAGAAGGTGCTCGGCAAGGACAAGACGATGGCGCTCGTCAAGCCCTACCTGGAGAAGGACGGTTCGACCCTGAGCTCCGGCGTGGGCCTGGTCACCAAGTCCGACCTGAGCGCCTACCAGTCCCTCGAGTCGCAGCTCGGGATCGGCTGAGCATGACGGCCACGAAGAACGCCCCGGGCCGCGCGGTCACCGCACGGCTGCGGGGGGTGCACAAGTCCTACGGACCGGTGCGCGTCCTGGACCTGCCGGAACTGGACCTGTACGCCGGGCAGGTGGTCGGCGTGGTCGGCGAGAACGGTGCCGGGAAGTCCACGTTGATGGGCACCCTGGCCGGATCGGTCCACCGGGACGACGGCGAGATCCTGATCGGCGGCGAGCCCCTGGTCGCGGGGTCCACCGAGGCGGCGGGTCAGCTCGGAGTCGCCATGGTCTCCCAGGAGTTCCCGCTGGTCGGCCAGCTGTCGGTGGCCGAGAATCTCCTCCTCGGCCGCCGCCCGCGCGAGTCCAGGCGCCGGTTCCTGGTGGACCGTGCGGCGCAGCGGGCCGAGGCCGAGGCGATGCTGGCGGAGATCGGCCTGTCCGCCGAGACCATAGAGGTGGGCCGGGAGGTGCGCACCCTTCCGGTGCCGACCCGTCAGATGATCGAGATCGCGAAGGCCTGGGGCCGTGAACCCAAGCTGCTGATCCTGGACGAGCCGACCTCCTCCCTCGGACCCGTCGAGGCCGAGATGGTGCTGGGCCTCGCCCGGCAACTGGCCGAACGCGGCGGCACAGTGCTGTTCATCGGGCACCGTCTGGACGAGGTGCGCGATATCAGCGACCGGGTTCTGGTGCTGCGCAACGGCAGGCTGGTGGCCGACCTGGAACCTGCCGAGGCCACCGAGGAACGGCTGATCCGGGAGATGGTCGGCGGTGAGGTCACCCAGGGTGAGCCGAAGGCGCCGCCGGCGACGAGCCCGGTCCTGCTGCAGGTCGAGGGCCTGACCGCGGACGGTCTCGGACCCGTCGACCTGGAGGTGCGCGAGGGTGAGATCCTCGGCGTGGCCGGGCTGATGGGCTCCGGCCGCAGCCGCCTGGTCCACACGATCGCCGGCGCACAGCCCGCCACGGGCGGCCGGATGCGGCTGGGCGGCGAGCCCTACCAGCCGCGGGGCGCCGGCGACGGCGTGGCGGCCGGGATCGCCCTGATCCCGGAGGACCGCAAGGAACAGTCACTGGTGCTGTTCGCCTCGATCCGGGCAAACGTCGTCGTCTCCGTGCTCAAGCGGATCAGCACCCGCGGCCTGCTCGGCCCGGGCCGGGAACGCGTCGAGGCACGCAAGATCACTGAGAACGTCAACGTACGGATGCAGTCGGTGGAGCAGCCGATTGGCTCGCTGTCCGGTGGCAACCAGCAACGGGCCATCTTCGGCCGGGCGTTCGCCGCCGAACCGCGACTGCTGCTGCTCGACGAGCCGACCCGCGGTGTGGACGTCGGCGCGAAGGCGGAGATCTACAAGCTGATCGACCGGGCGGCCGAGCAGGGCATGGCGCTGGTGGTCGCCTCCTCCGAACTGGAGGAACTGCTGTGGATCTGTCACCGCATCGCGGTGATGAACCACGGGCGGGTGGTCACGGTCATCGACCGGGCCGACGCCACCAAGGAACGGATCATGACGGCCGCGGCCGGTACCGCTCCTCTTGAGACACACCCAGTGACGAACGGAGCCACAGCATGAGCGCGCAGAGCACGCTCGTCCCGAACGAGGTCGCGCCGCCGTCCCGTTCGGCCGTGCGGACCCTCGCCCGCAGACTCGCCGCCTCACCGGAGGCCGGCGTGATCATCGCCTGCGTGGTGGTGTTCCTGTCGATCGCCGCCAACGCGCAGACGTACACGGCGGTGGGCAACCTCCAGGTGATGGGCCGCGACCTGTCGCAGGTCGGCATCCTCGCGATCGGCGAATCCCTGGTCATCCTGACCGGCGGCATCGACCTGTCCGTGGGCGCGCTGGCCGGCCTGGCCGGCATCCTGGCCGGCTGGATGAACGTCGACGAGGGCCTGCCCGCGCCCGTCGCGATCCTGCTCACGCTGGTGATCACCGCCGGCGTCGGACTCTGGCACGGCATCATGGTCACCCGCCTGAACGTGCCGCCCTTCGTGATCACCCTGGTCACCTACACCGTCGCACAGGGCACGGCACTCGCGATCACCAGCGGCTCGCCCATCAACGACCTCGACCCGATGTTCAGCAACCTGAGTCAGTACTACCTCGGTGAAGTCCCGGTCCCCGCACTGTTCTTCGTCGGCGCGGCCGCCGTCGCCTGGTTCGTGCTGGAGCGCACCTACGTGGGCCGGCAGATCTACGCGGTCGGCGGCAACAAGGAGGCCGCCCGGCTGGCCGGCATCCCGACCGCGCGCCGGATCACCTCCACGTACGTCGCCAGCGCGGCCCTCGCCGGCCTGGTCGGCATCCTGGTGATCGGCCGTATGAACGTGGCCGACCCCTCGGTCGGCGCGGGCTGGGAACTGACCGCGATCGCCGCCGCGGTGGTCGGCGGGATGTCCCTCTCCGGCGGCGAGGGCCGTATCGCGGGCATCGCGGCCGGCGCGATCCTGCTGGAGTTCATCACCAACGGCCTGCTCGCCCTCAAGGTCAGCCCGTACGACCAGCAGGTGGTGCAGGGAGCGGTCCTCGGCGTCGCCATCCTGCTCGACCGGGCACGCGCCCGCTACTTCGGCAGAAGCCGGGGTTAGGACGTTCCGGCCGACCTGGCCGGTCAACCGCTCGCATTTTTTCGAACATCGATCGACATGTCGAACACCCCTGTGTGGAGGAGGCTGATGGTGAACGCCGGAGGCGAGTCGGCCGGGAACCCGGAACCGTGCGTCGTAGGAGTCGACTTCGGGACGCTGTCCGGCCGGGCCGTGGTGGTCCGGGTGCGCGACGGTGCGGAGCTGGGGACGGCCCAGCACGAGTACCCGCACGCGGTGCTGGACCGCGAACTGCCGGACGGCACCAGGCTGCCCCCGGACTGGGCCCTGCAGGTGCCGTCGGACTACATCGACGTCCTGCGCATCGCCGTACCCGAGGCCCTGGCCCGCTCCGGAGTGGGGCCCGAGCAGGTCATCGGCATCGGCACCGACTTCACCGCCTGCACGGTGCTGCCCGCGCTCGCCGACGGCACGCCCCTGTGCGAACTGCCCGAGTACACCGCCCGTCCGCACGCCTACGTGAAGCTGTGGCGCCACCACGCCGCCCAGGCACAGGCCGACCGCATCACCACGCTGGCCGCCGAACGCAAGGAGCCCTGGCTCCAGCGGTACGGCGGGAAGATCTCCTCGGAGTGGGAGTTCGCCAAGGCGCTGCAGGTCCTGGAGGAGGATCCGGAGGTCTACGGCCGCATGGAGCGGTGGGTGGAGGCCGCGGACTGGATCGTGTGGCAGCTGTGCGGCACATATCTGCGCAATGCCTGCACGGCCGGATACAAGGGTCAGTACCAGGACGGCGCCTACCCCTCCCGGGCCTACGTGGAAGCGCTCGCCCCCGGCTTCGACGACTTCGTGACGGAGAAACTGGAGCACCCGATCGGTGCGTTGGGCGCGAAGGCCGGGCAGCTGACGGCCGAGGCCGCGGCCTGGACGGGGCTGCCGGAAGGCATCGCGGTGTGCGTGGGCAACGTCGACGCGCATGTCACCGCACCCGCCGCCGGGGCGGTGGAGCCGGGGCAGATGGTGGCCATCATGGGCACCTCGACCTGCCATGTGATGAGCTCCGACCAGCAGGGCATGGTGCCCGGCATGTGCGGTGTCGTCGACGGCGGCATCCTGCCGGGCCTGTGGGGCTACGAGGCCGGACAGAGCGGCGTCGGCGACATCTTCGCCTGGTTCGTACGCACCGGGTTCCCCGCCGCGTACGCCGAAGAGGCCGCCGCCCTCGGCCGCGACCCGCACGAGCACCTGACCGCGCTCGCGGCCGGGCAGAAGGTGGGCGAGCACGGCCTGATCGCCCTGGACTGGCACAGCGGCAACCGCTCGGTGCTGGTCGACCACGAACTGAGCGGCGTGGTCGTGGGGCTGACCCTCTCGACCCGGCCCGAGGACGTCTACCGCGCCCTGCTGGAGGCCACCGCCTTCGGCACCCGCACCATCATCGAGGCCTTCGAGACGTCCGGGGTACCCGTCCACGAACTGATCATCGCGGGCGGTCTGATGAAGAACGCCCTGCTCATGCAGATCTACGCCGATGTCACCCGCCGCCCGCTGAGCATCATCGGCTCGGCACAGGGGCCGGCTCTCGGCGCCGCGATGCACGCCGCGGTCGCGGCCGGGGCGTACCCCGACATCCAGGCCGCGGCGCACGCCATGGGCAACGCCGAACGGGGCGTGTACCAGCCGGACCCGGAACGCGCCGCGGCCTACGACCGCCTCTACGACGAATACCGGGTCCTGCACGACTACTTCGGCCGCGGCACCAACGACGTCATGCACCGTCTGCGCGGTATCCGCGCCGAGGCGTCCGCCTGAGCGGTCCGCCCGTCCCCACCGCAAACCGCTCCACCCGAAAGGAACCCCGCCATGACCGCATCCGAAGGGCCGTCGACCGGCCAGGAGATCTGGTTTCTGACCGGCAGCCAGGGCCTGTACGGCGACGACACCCTGCAGCAGGTCGCCCACCAGTCACGGCAGATCGCCGAACGGCTCGACGCCTCGCCCCAGATTCCCCTGCGGATCGTGTGGAAGCCCGTCCTCACCGACGCCGAGTCGATCCGGCGGCTGTGCCTGGAGGCCACCGCCTCGGACACCTGTGTCGGCGTGATCGTGTGGATGCACACCTTCTCCCCGGCGAAGATGTGGATCGCCGGGCTCAGCGCCCTGGACCGGCCTGTGCTGCATCTGCACACGCAGTACAACCTGTCGCTGCCCTGGTCGAGCATCGACATGCATTTCATGAACCTCAACCAGGCCGCCCACGGTGACCGCGAGTTCGCCCACATAGAGTCCCGGGTCGGCGTCAACCGCAAGATCGTCGCCGGTCACAGCACGGACCCCCGGGTCGTGAGGCGGGTCGCCGCCTGGACCCGGGCCGCGGCCGGGCGTCACGCGGCACGCACCCTGCGCCTGGCGCGCTTCGGCGACAACATGCGCGATGTCGCGGTGACCGAGGGCGACAAGGTCGAGGCGCAGCTGAGGTTCGGCTTCTCCGTGAACACCTACGGGGTCAACGACCTGGTCGCCGTCGTCGACGCGGTCGAGGACAAGGCCGCCGCGAAACTCGCCGAAGAGTATGTCGAGTCCTACGACGTCGTGCCCGCCCTGCGCCCCGGCGGCATCCGCCACGACTCGCTCCTGTACGCCGCCCGTCAGGAACTGGGCCTGCGCACCTTCCTCACCGAGGGCGGCTTCACCGCGTTCACCACCAACTTCGAGGACCTGGGCGGGCTGCGCCAGCTGCCCGGCCTGGCCGTGCAGCGGCTGATGGCCGACGGCTACGGCTTCGGCGGCGAGGGCGACTGGAAGACCTCCGCGCTGCTGCGCACGATGAAGGTCATGGGCGCCGGTCAACCCGGCGGCACCACTTTCATGGAGGACTACACCTACCACCTGGGCCCCGGCACTCCGCGTGTCCTCGGCGCCCACATGCTGGAGGTCTGCCCCTCGGTGGCCGCCGACCGGCCCAGTTGCGAGATCCACCCGCTGTCCATCGGCGGCCGCGAGGACCCCGTCCGCCTGGTCTTCAACGCGGCCGAGGGCCCCGCCGTCGTCGTCGGGCTGGCCGACCTGGGCGACCGCTTCCGGCTGACCGCCAACGCCGTCGACGTCATCGCTCCGAGCCAGCCGCTGCCTCAGCTTCCGGTCGCGAGGGCGGTGTGGAAGCCGCGTCCCTCGCTGGCCGAGTCCGCGGAGAGCTGGTTGCTGGCCGGCGCTCCGCACCACACGGTGCTCAGCTCCGCCGTGGACGCCGAGACGCTGAGCGACTTCGCCGCGATGACCGGTGTCGAACTGCTCACCATCGACGAGAACACCAGCACCGAGCAGTTCGCCAAGGAGATCCGCTGGAACGCCGCCTACCACC